>JAMPCH010000079.1 GCA_023666265.1 Roseburia sp. | reverse complement strand
CGATCGTTAAAAAACACGCCGAGGACGCGGAAAAGCTGATCCGTCAGACCGACGACTATAAGGAGCGGGCGAAGAAAGCCGCCTCGGAGATCGGGAAGGCTTTCCTCGCGATCGGGAGCATGGCGGCGGCGGGGACGACGGCGGCGATCACAGCGGCGGCGAAAAACGAGACCGCGTTCGCGAAGGTAAGAACCCTCCTCTCCTCCGACACGAACGCCGAGGGCTACGCCGACGCGATCAAGGCGGCGGTACGTGAGACGGGTGTGAGCTTTGGCGGCCTCTCCGAATCGGTCTATTCCGCGATCTCCGCGAGCGTGGACGAAAAGAGCGCGGTCGGCTTTACCGCCGAGGCGGTCAAGCTCGCGAAGGGCGGTTTCACCGACGCGGCGACCTCGGTGGACGTGCTGACGACCGCGATCAACGCCTACGGTCTCGCAGCGGAGGACGCTTCGCATATTTCCGACGTCCTCGTCACGGCGCAAAACGAGGGCAAGACGACCGTAAACGAGCTGGCTTCGTCGCTCGGGACGACGATCCCGATCGCGAACGGCGCGGGCGCGGCGATCGAGGACTTAGCGGCGCAGTACGCGGTCATGACCAAAAACGGCGTGGCGACGGCGGAGGCGGGTACCGGGATCAAGGCGATGCTTTCGGAGCTGAACAACGCGGGGAGCAACATCAGCAAAACGCTCCGCGAGCTGACGGGAAAGAGCTTTTCCGAGCTTCAAGCCGAGGGGAACAACACCGCCGATATTCTGAACATTCTCGGGCGGTACGCCGCCGAGAACGGAAAAAAGCTCTCCGACCTTTTCGGCTCGGTCGAGGCGGGCGCGGCGGCTTTTACGCTCGTCAAGGACGGCGGCGAGGATTTTAACCGTATCCTCGCCAAAATGGAGACCGAGGCGGGCGCGGCGGAAAAAGCGTATGAGACGATGGCGAACACGACCGAGGAGCGCTTTGAAAAGCTGAAAAACCGCTTCCTTCTTTCCGTGTCCGAGATCGGCGAAAAAATATTGCCGTATGTCGAGGAATTTTTTGATTACATCGACGAACATTCCGACGAGCTTGAGGACGGGATCGAGGAGGCGGGAAAGCTCCTCCTCGATTTCTCAAAAGCGCTCGGCGAGGTCGTTAAGATCGGCTGGGAGTTTCGCGACGTACTTTTAATGGCAGGAGCGGCGGTCGGCGGGTGGAAGCTCGGACAGGCGGTCTCCGATGTGTTGAAATTCGGAAAAGCGCTCACAAGCGCAGGTGCGGCGGGCGGAGGATTTACAACCGCTTTGCAGTCTGTCGGAGCAAAATCCGCACTTGTAACGGCGGTGATCGCCGCGCTTGTGGCGGAGTTTAACTGGCTGAAACAGGGTTTTACCGTTTCCGATGACGTTCGGGAGCTGGCGGAGTCGGTCGATCGCTTAAAAGGCTCGGTCGAAAGCGCGGTGTCGGGATTTGAGGCGGAGGCGGCTGTCCTAAGAACAAAGGCGCAGGCTTACGAGGAGCTTCGCGTTAAGACCGACCGAACCGCGAGCGAAGAAGAACGGCTCGCCGCGCTCGCAGAAGAATTACAGGGAACGCTCGGCGGGAACTGTACCGTCGTAAACGCTTTAACGGGGGAGTATAACGACCTGACGCAGGCGGTTGATGAATATATCAAAAAGCAAAGCGCGTCGATCCGAATGTCCGCCTTGGAGGAACAGGCGAAGGAAGCGTATAAAACGATCGACGAGATCGAAAAAAAGATCGAGGAACGAAGCGAAGAGCATCAGAAATTCATCAATGACCAAAAAGAGCAATGGGCATTTTTTGCCGAGCGCGGCGTTGATATTTCCGAACTGACGATCAATGTTGAAACAAGCAATTATCTTAACGAGATGGCGGCGCTCCGTGAGGCGAAAGCCGAGGCGGAACGGATCGTCGCGGATTACGAGAACGAGTTCAGCGAATATATGCGGGGGATCTCCGAGGATCACGAGGCGTCGGCAGGATCGGTCGATCGACTGACGGATTCGCTGGATAAAGAGATCCTTTCCGTCGAGGAGCTGGCGAAGGCGATCGAGGCGGAAAGAACCGCCGCCGACGAGCTGAGCGCCGCCAACGACAAGCTCCTCTCGGACTATGAGGAGCTTTACGCGCTCCTCGGGAAAGTACGTAGCGGCGAAGCGCTTACCTACGAAGAAATTCAGAAGCTGATCGCGGTCTATCCCGAACTAATGAAGCATATCACGCTGACCGCCGACGGGTACGCGGTCGAGAAAAGCGCGGTCGACGCGCTGAACGCCGCGCTCGACGATTCGGTCGGGACGCAGATCGACGCGGAGCGCGAAAAAACACTCGCCGCGATCGAAGGCGCACGGGAGCGGATCAAAATTTATCAGCGGGAGGCGGAGGCGCTCGCCAAGACGATTGCCATGACCGGCGGCGGAACGGACGAGGAGCGGGAGCGATACAAGCTTTATTCTTCGGCGATCGCGGAGGAAAGCGACTATCTGGACGGACTGTACGCACAGTTAAACAAAAGCGACGCCTTGAATGTCGGGGAATATCTGAAAAATACCGCGACGGGCGGATCATCGTCCACAAGCGGAACGTCGTCGGGAAGTACACCTTCCCAAAAAGAAGAAACGGAAACGACCGAGGAGGAGCGAAGAAAAGCCGAATATGACCGAAAGCTCAAAAACCTCAACTATCAGCGCGATATGGATATGATCGACGAGGACGAGTATTACGAATGGTTCGGGAAGCTTCGCGACGAGTATCTCGCGGAGGGAAGCGACGAATGGCGATCGGCGAACGTGGACATCCATCGCTATGAAAAGTCCAAGGCGGAAGCCGCCGAAAAAGAGGCGGAAAGCGCCGCCGGAAACGCCGCCAAAGGCACGGTCATCAGCATTGATTCATATATCCCGACGATCTGGGACGACGAGGAGGAGCGCGAACGAAAGCTCCAAGAGGCGCTCGGGATCGAGCTCGCCGGGAACAGCAAGACCGCGAGTATTTCTTCGGTCGAGCTGACCGATCCCCTCGGCGCGGCGACGGCGCTCAGTCCCTCGACCTCGGCGGTAAGCTCCGCGCAGAGCGCCGCCGAGGCTACGCTTAGCGACGTGGTGAAGGAACTTCGCGAGCTGAAGGAGGCGGACGTGAAGCGGACGATCTCGCTCGACGTCGATCTTTACGCGCGAGACCTCGCGATCGGGCGCGTATCGATCCCCGACATCAACGAGATCGCAAAGCAGACGGGGAAAAACCCGTTTGAATTTATGTAGAAAGGACTGGTTGTAATGGCGATCACGGTCGGCGGGATAGCCGTGGACAAGTATGTGACCGCGCCCGTATTCCGCGAGGTTTTCCGAGCGCGTTCGTGCGAATACACGCTCGATGGGACGGCGCGGGAGGATCGGCTCGGGTCGACGAAAAGGCGGCTCGAGCTGACCTTCTCCATGCTCCCTGCGAGCGTTCACAACACGCTTCGCGCGGTCTTAAAGGAAAAGGAGATCGAGGTCGAGGGCGCGATCGGCGGCGGGGATAAGATCGAGCTCGACGGGACATATCGGGCGGTCGAGGACGAAATATCCACGCCGATCCTCGTCGTCCATAATGGGAAGTTTTATTGTCAAAGCTTCACGGTGACGCTTGAAGAAATTTAAATTTATTTTTTTGGAAGGCGCGAAAAGCGGCAGTCCTTCCATAAAAAAAGGAAGAAAGGATCGATCAACAAATGAGAGACGTAAGCGAGAATTATCGCGCGGGCGCGGAAAAGAAGATCCGCGACGTGGACGTAAAGATCCTCACCAACGACGACGAGGAGAAGGCGATCTACGCCGATCGGATCGTTAGCCTTAACATTCAGCGCTCGGTATCGGGCGGGAGCTTCTCGATCGGGAACGCGCCGAGCGACCGCCTCAACGCCGTCATCGTCGGGGCGGAAAAGCTCGCGAAAAAGACGCGGATCACGGTCTATATCCGCTTTGACGGCGGCGACTGGGAGCGGCTCGGGCGGTTTTATGTCGACAGCTGTACCCGAAACGGTCAGCGGGTCACCGTGACCGCCTATGACGGGCTTTCCCTCACGGAGAAGCCCGTCAAATTCGGCGGGAACGCTTCGCTTGATAAGCTGAATTTCCCCTGCTCTATGCAGGAGATGCTCGATTACATCGTCGCGCTTCGCGGGATGACTTGTTTATTTGAATGTCAACCTTTTATCGTCGTGGAGAAGCCGATGAAAAGCGAGACGGAATATTACACGGCGCGGGAGCTTTTTGGCATGATCGCCGCCTGTCACGGGTGCAACGCGAAGATGGATTCCGACGGGAAGCTCGTTTTTCGGGAGTTCGGCGAGGCTACGGCGGAGCTGACCGCCGCGAACGTCTTGGATCAGACGATCGACGACGGAGAGCCGTTCACCGTTCGGGGCGTACTGCTTCAAAAGGACGAAAACACGAGCTTTTACATCGACGACGTTCCCGGCTCGGAATACGACGAGGAGGCGGACGGGCTCGTGAAATGTTATGACCCGCTCGCGACCGTCGAGGTCGCGGAATATGTCTGGAACAGGATCGGTAACCTCAGCTATTACGGCGGATCGGTCAAGCTTCGCGGCGCGGGGATCCTCGAATGTGGGGACGTGGTCTCGGTCGGGAATTTAAAATATCCCGCCGACGCCGAGCGCTATTCGCTTTGTGTGACCGATATTTCCTATTCGATCAGCCGTGACGGAGGATTTATCGAAACGCTTTCCTCGGAGGTGACGCGGCGAAGCGCGACCTCGGGGACGTCGCCCGTTTCGTCCGGCTCGACCTACACCGCCGGACAAGGGATCACGGTCACGGGTCAAGAGATCGGGCTAAAGGTCGCGGGGAAGGGGAGCTATTTTAACGGCAACTGGAAAAACCTCATCGGCGGGGTCTATATCGACACGATGACGACGGGGAGCGCGAACTCGCTTAACGTCGACAATATGGGGATTTTACGCATCCTTCCCGCGAAGGTCGGGACGATCGGCGGGGTAAGCCCGGGAATGGGACTAAGGCGATCGAGCGCGAGCTCGTCGGATAACGTGGGCGCGATCACGCTCAACCTCGGAGAGGGACTTAGCTTTGTGAAAAAGTCCTCGTATAATTCGCTGTATGACTCGGGCTACGAGATCACGCCGAAGCTCGGGGAGGGGCTGGAGTTTGTCACATATGAGGACGAGGCGGAAAAGCAAGAGGACGAGGGCGCGATCCGCGTTAAGCTCGGCGAGGGACTGAAATTCGGCGCGGACGGCGAACTGGTCGCGGGAGCGACCTCCTACAAAGCGGGACAAAATATCACGATCTCATCGGACGGGACGATCAGCGCGAATGTCAAAGAATATACCGCCGGGAAAAACATCGAGATCTCCGAAAGCGGCACGATCAGCGCTGAGGTAAAGGAATATAAAGCCGGGGAAAATATCAGCATTTCGGCGGACGGGACGATCAGCGCGGAAGGAGCGGGCGAAAGCGGCACAACGATCGAAAACGCCGTCATCCTTCAACAAGCCGACGCGGAATATATCCTCCATAATTTTACAGAGATCGAGTATGACGCGGGGCTTACGATCGGGTACGCGGGACCGAGTAATCAGATCGTGGTGCAGGGACATTTGGCGTACACCGCCGCTGTCTTGAACAGCGGCGCAAGTTACGTCAGCAGTTCACAGATCCACTACCCGGAGGGTTGGACGCCGGACGTTTCGCGGCACATGGAATTGTCGGGAGACTTTTATTATGGAACGAAGCTTTACAAGAGGATATATATGGAACCGTCTACGGTGACGGCTTCGTATACTTATTATTCCATATACGCCGAACTTGAAGACGGAACGACGGAACAACTCATACGATCGATCCAAAATATGGATCATTGGAGCGGGGTCGGATTAACGCCGGAATGGATCGAATTTTACCCGCCCGGTACTATAACGAATGGAATGACTTTTGAAAACGGATACGCGCGTTTGAGATTCAACTATTTTTGGAAGCTAAACAGAAGCCAAGAACAAATGTACGATCGTTGGTATTACAACAGTTATTACAACGTTCCATTCGCCTCGCGCGCGGAATATGAGGCGGCGGTCGGGCTGACCTATGAGCCGCTAAAGCTGACGCGAGTGGAGGATAGCCCGACGGTGGTCAGCGGGAAGGAGGTGGAGCAATAATGAAAAAAACGGAATTTTCAAAAAAGTGGCTGATCGCGTGCATCGTGCTTTCGGCGGGGTTTACGGCGGCGAGCTACGTCCTCGCCGCGTTTGATAAAAACCCCGTCGAATCGCTTTCCGCGACGGTCGTCGACACGCTCTGGGGCGCGAGCGGGATCAGCTTCGTCGGCTACGCGCTCCAAAACAGCGTGAGGGCGTATACGGCGAGTAAATTCGGGATTCCCGAGGAGGCGGAGGAGGAAAAAACGCAAGCCGACCCGCCAAATTTGGAAGAAATTCTAAACGAAATTGACGAAAAGGAGAATTTATTATGAGTTTATTTTTAGGGAAGGCGTTCGACCCTTCCGTTTTTATTTTCGCGGTCGGGCTTTTGACCCTCGGGACGAACGTCGTTACGGAAGTGCTGAAAAAAACGATCGTGAAAATCCCCGCGCAGATCACGGCGCTCGTGGTAGCGATGATACTTACGGTCGGGGCGTTTTTCGCTTATGCGGCGATCGCGGGGATCGCAGTCACATGGTATATGGTCGCGGGCGCGGTCGTTATGGGATTTTTCGTCAGCTACGCCGCGCAGTTCGGGTTTGATAAGCTGAAAGAGTTGATCGAAAAGGATCGGAAAGGAGCATAAAATGTATACGAACATCGGACTTGTAAAGCATTGCGAAAATGCGCTGAAGTTGAACACAAAATATATGTGGGGCGGGATCTTACGCCCGATCACGGACGGGTATATCG
>JAMPCH010000078.1 GCA_023666265.1 Roseburia sp. | reverse complement strand
CCGCAGACAACGACCACGCCCGCGCCGCAGACGACGACCACGCTCGCGCCGCAGACAACGGCTGTTTCTTCCGCCGTCTCGCCGCAGACTTCCCGGATCACCGAAGCCGAGGCGAAGAGCATCGCCCTGAAACACGCGGGCTTAAAGGAATCGCAAGTCACCTTCACCAAAGTAAAGCAGGACTACGACGACGGCGTTTCGCTTTATGAGATCGAGTTTGTGACCGAGACGGCGAAGTACGAGTACGACGTTCGCGTTTCGGACGGGAAGATCGTGGAGTCGTCGAGCGAAGCGATCTCCGCTCCCGCGAGTACGCCTTCGTCGGGGTCGATCGACGAAGCCGAAGCGAAGAGCATCGCCCTGAAACATGTAGGCTTAAAGGAATCACAGGTCACCTTCACCAAGGTAAAACAGGACTACGACGACGGCGTTTCGCTTTATGAGATCGAGTTTGTGACCGAGACGACGAAGTATGAATACGACGTTCGCGCCTCGGACGGGAAGATCGTGGAATCGTCGAACGAAGCGATCTCCGCCCCCGCAAGTACGCCTTCGTCGGGGACGATCGACGAAGCAAAAGCAAAGAGTATTGCCTTGAAACACGCGGGCTTAAAGGAATCGCAGGTCACCTTTAAAAAGGCGAAGCTCGAGCGCGACGACGGGATCTTGGAATATGAGATCGAGTTTTACACGAACGGGATGACATACGAGTATAAGATCAACGCCTCGACCGGGAAGGTTTTAGAGGCGGAGATCGATGATTGATATCGAGCTTGGTCATTTCCGAGATGAAAAAAGTCTTGACAGACCCGTAAAAATATGGTATACTAGCCGTATAAAGGCGATGAAAAGAAGCAGTACGCGGTATTTTCGTTTCAGAGAAGGGGCGGTCGGTGCGAGCCCCGGACGAAGACCCGCCGAACCCGTCTTTGAGCCGCGGCGCGGAACGAGCGATCTATTATGCGCCGACGGGAACTCCCGTTACAGAGCGACGAGTGCGGAGCGATCCGAATTTAGGTGGTAACACGGACTTTTGGGGATATTCCCCTTTGTTCGCCCTAAGTCTATGACTTGGGGCTTTTATTTTTAGGCTACACCGCATAATTATTGTCGTTCCAGCGGCAGTCAGAGGTTTTTCTAACATTCGCTTTGTTTTGCGCCGCGTCCGTGCGGCGCTTGGGGCGAATGTCACGCAACATCCTGTTGCGGTCAGATTGTGCAGAATTTTTGCAGGAAGGTGGTCTCCCCCGGGCGGGGGAGGTGTCGGCGTAGCCGACAGAGGGGCTGACCGACAGAGACGCCTTTCAAAAAAATTCTGTGCAATATGGCGGAAAAGATGGCTGTCGATGGGACGGCATAAGCCGAGGACTTCGCTCGGCGAAGTCCGGCGGTAATTGTGCGGTGTTGCCTTAGGAAAGGACGGAAAGGAAAATGAAGCTTGAAAAATTAGTCGGAGATCGGTTTAAGGAGCGCCCCTCCGACTGTCAGATCGACAGTCACGCGCTTATGCTTCGCGGGGGGTATATGAAATACGTCGGGAACGGGATCTTTTCCTCGTATATGCCGCTTCGGCGGATCATGCGAAAGATCGAGGCGATCGTCCGCGAGGAGATGGATCGGATCGACGGTCAGGAGGTTCAATTCCCCGTCGTGATGCCCGCTTCGCTTTGGGAGGAATCGGGACGGTACGAGAGTGTCGGGAGCGAGCTCCTTCGCTTTAACGATCGGAACAAAAGCCCCCACGTCCTCGGTATGACCCACGAGGAGGCGGCGGTTCACCTCGTCCGCGAATACGGGCAGGGCTATTCCAAATACCCTTTTATGATCTATCAGATCCAAACGAAATTCCGCGACGAGGCACGTCCGCGCGGGGGACTGATCCGTGTACGCGAATTTACGATGAAGGACGCGTACTCCTTCCATACCTCCCAAGAGGATCTCGAGGAATATTACGCGCGCTGTCATAAAGCCTATGAAAGGATCTTCGCCCGCGCGGGCGTTCCCGAGGTGATCTCGGTACAGTCCGACTCGGGTATGATGGGCGGGAGGATCTCTCACGAGTTCATGCTTCTGACCCCCGTCGGCGAGGACAGTATCGCGATCTGTCCCGAATGTGGCTACCGCGCGAATATGGAGGCGGCGGAGAGTCTTTTTGAGAACGAAAAGGAAGCCGTCTCCGCGCCGCTGACCGAGGTTTATACGCCGAATATCCACACGATCGAGGAGATCTGCGCCTTCCTTAAATCATCAAAGGAACAAAGCTGTAAGGCGGTCGTGTATCAGAAAAACGAGGACGACTCGTATGTGATCGTTTTCCTGCGCGGCGACCTCGACGTAAACGAGACGAAGGTACGCAACTTCCTCGGCGCGGCGATCCACCCCGCCGTCATTACGGAGGAGAGCGGACTTTACGCGGGCTATATCGGTCCCGTCGGGCTTCCGAAGCATTGCACCGTCCTCCTCGACCGCTCGCTCGAGGGACGAAACGATCTCTCCTGCGGCGCGAATAAGCCCGAGTATCATTATACGGGGCTCGACCTCGCCCGCGATGTTCCGGGCGCAAAGTTTCACGATTTTTCAAAGATCGCCGAGGGCGGGATCTGCCCCTGTTGTAAAAAGCGATCGATCACCGTTTCGCGCGGGATCGAGGTCGGGAATATCTTCCAGCTCGGGACGAAGTACACCAAGGCGATGAATATGACCTATCTCGACAATCAGGGCGAGAGCCACTACCCGATCATGGGCTGTTACGGGATCGGGATCGGGCGGCTCGCGGCGTCGGTCTGTGAGGCGAAGCACGACGACTACGGACCGATCTGGCCGATCTCGATCGCCCCGTGGGAGGTCCACCTTTGCGCGGTACGCGCGGACGACCCCGAGGTGAAAAAATGCGCGGACGAGCTTTACGACGCGCTCGAAAAAGCGGGGATCGAGGTGATCTATGACGACCGCCCCGTCAGCGCGGGCGTGATGTTCTCCGACGCGGACTTACTCGGCGTACCGCTCCGCGTCGTCGTCAGCCCCCGAAATCTCAAAAACAACTGCTGTGAGATCTCCGCGCGGGATAAGAGCTTTTCGGAGCAGGCGGCGGTCGGTGAGACCGCCGGTCGCGTCGCGGCGATCGTCGCGGAGCTGAAAGCGAAGCTCGAACAAGATTGAGCAAGAAAATGATTTGGCGGGGGCAAAGCCCCCGCCAAAATCATTTTCTCCCTCACGCGCAGTCGCAGTCTCCGCAGATCACAATCTCGCCGCGCGAATTTTCGTCGTCGCGAATAACCTCGCCGATCGCGGGGGCGCAGATATGCCCGGAGAGCGGATTTTTTACGCTGTCGATCGGCGTGATGACACAAGCCTCGACCTCGGATTTCTCAAAGCAAAGATCGGTGTCGATCATTTCACAGTTCACGAGCTTTAAGCCCCTACAATAACAGAGCGGCTGAGTCCCGATGATCTTACAATTCTCAAAGGTGACGTTTTCACAGTACCACGCGAGGTACTCGCCCTTGACCGTACAGTTTCGGATCACGACGTTTTTCGCGTGCCAAAACGCGTCCTTGGTGTCGAACACACAGTTCTCAAAAACGGAATTTTCGATGTACTGGAAGGAGTACTTCCCCTTCAGCTTCACGCGCGAAAAGCGAAGATCTCTCGACCGCATCATAAAATATTCGCTCTCGGCGGTACAGTCGGTCATATCCAGCCCGTCCACCGACCAGCCGAATTCTGGCGAAACGACGTCGCACCCGCGCATCGTCACATCGCCGCATTCGCGGAGCGCCTTGATCCCGTGGAGCTTCGTATCGGCGATCTCGATATGATGAGAGTACCAGAGCGCCGCGCGGCAAAGCGCGGTCAGCTCGGAGCCGGAAATTTTAAGTCCCTCGTCGTGCCAGAACGGGTAGCGGAGATTAAAAAAGCAATCCTCCGCGACAATCTCGCGACATTCCTTAAACGCGCTCTCGCCGTCGGCGGGTCCGTCAAAGCGACAGCCGCGCGCGGTCACGCCCCGCTGACCGTAAAGCGCTCTTTCCTCGTCAAAAACACGATTTTCGATCGTTTTCATCGTCTATGCCTCCTTGATGATGTGATTGAACCGATTCGTATTTTTATTTTTTTCAGTATACCACATTCGGCGGGAAATTTCAAGAGGGCGGGCGAGGTTTTTGGGGCGTACAAAAATCTCCGCTATACCGAGGCTCGCCGAGTATCCCCTTCCCCAAAAATAAAAAGTAAGGAAAAGCTCTTGCATATTTCCCAAAAATATGATACAATAATATAGGCAACACCGCACAATGACCACTACGTTTTGCCGTCCGATTGACAGCCATATTTTCCGCCATATTGCACAGAATTTTTTTGAAAGGTGATCTCCCCCGGGCGGGGGAGGTGTCACGCAGTGACAGAGGGGCTGACCGAAAGAACAGCCTTCCTGCAAAACTTCTGTAAAATCTGACAAAAAATCTGACTGCCACTCGAACGACAATCATTGTACGGTGTAGCCTAAAAAAGCTTATCCGCTCCGACGGTGAACCCCCGGGGCGGGTCGGCTCATATTTAAAGGAGGAGCTTCCCATGACGAATTTACCGCAGGTCAAGATCGGCGTTGTCGCGGTCTCCCGCGACTGTTTCCCCGAATCGCTCTCCGTAACGCGGAGACAAAATTTAATGAAGGCGTATCTCGCGAAGTACGACGGAGCGGAGGTCTATGAATGTCCGGTCTGTATCGTAGAGAGCGAAATACATATGGTACAGGCGCTCGAGGACGTAAAAAAGGCGGGCTGTAACGCGCTTTGCGTCTATCTCGGGAACTTTGGTCCCGAGATCGCCGAGACTCTCCTCGCGAAGCATTTCGACGGACCGGTGATGTTCGCCGCCGCCGCCGAGGAGGACAGCGCGACGAGCTTGGTCGGCGGGCGCGGAGACGCGTACTGCGGGATGCTCAACGCGAGCTATAACCTAAAGCTTCGCGGCGTTAAGGCGTATATCCCCGAATATCCCGTCGGGGACGCGGAGGACGTCGCCGAGATGATCCACGAGTTTATCCCCGTGGCGAAGGCGCTGATCGGACTTTCCGACCTGAAGATCATCAGCTTCGGTCCCCGTCCGCTGAACTTCCTCGCGTGTAACGCGCCGATCCAACAGCTTTATAACCTCGGCGTGGAGATCGAGGAAAATTCGGAGCTCGATCTTTTTGAGACGTTTAAAAAGCACGACGGCGACCCGCGTATCCCCGACGTGGTAAAGGACATGGAGGCGGAGCTCGGCGCGGGAAATCTCAAGCCGACGATCCTCCCGAAGCTCGCCCAGTACGAGCTGACCCTCCTCGACTGGATCGAGGCGCATAAGGGCTATCGGAAGTATGTCGCGCTGGCGGGGAAATGTTGGCCGGCGTTCCAGACCCAGTTCGGCTTTGTCCCCTGTTATGTCAACAGCCGTCTGACCGGGCGCGGGATCCCGGTATCCTGTGAGGTGGATATTTACGGGGCGCTGAGCGAGTTTATCGGGACCTGTGTCTCCGGCGACGCGGTCACGCTCCTCGACATCAACAACACCGTCCCCAAGGATATGTATAAGGAGTCGATCGAGGGGAAATTCCCCTATACCCTCGAGGATACGTTTATGGGCTTCCATTGCGGGAACACAACCTCAAAGAAGCTGAACGCCTGCTCGATGAAGTATCAGATGATCATGGCGCGGAGCCTCCCCGAGGAGGTCACCCAAGGGACGCTCGAGGGCGACATTATCCCCGGCGACATCACCTTCTTCCGTCTCCAGAGTACGGCGGACGCAAAGCTCCGCGCGTATGTCGCGCAGGGCGAGGTTCTCCCCGTGGCGACGAAGTCCTTCGGCTCGATCGGCGTATTCGCGATCCCCGAAATGGGAAGATTTTATCGCCATGTCCTCATCGAGAAGAACTATCCCCACCACGGCGCGGTCGCCTTCGGGCATTACGGGAAGGCGCTCTTTAACGTATTCCGCTACCTCGGCGTAGAGGACATCGGCTTTAATCAGCCGAAGGGCATGCTCTACAAGTCGGAAAATCCGTTCGCCTGATCGCCTATCTTTCTGATTTTTTTGGGAAGGCGCGAAAGCAGGCGCGTACATTCTTAAACCACCCATGGGGGAGTAGGAACGCGTTTCCACAAAAACGCGCGGCAAGTCAACATACCGACCGTAAGGTCTGGCTTACCTTAATACCCGAGACTCATGCGCGGCGAAAAAGCGGTGAAAAAGACCGCTCCTTCGCCGCGCCCGAGTCTTTTTTTATGGATAAAATTTTATCCCGAAAAGGAAAGGAATGATCATCATTATGGGAATCGTAGAATTACTTTTACTCGCGGTCGGGCTGTCGATGGACGCGTTCGCGGTGTCGGTCTGTAAGGGGCTGGCGATGGAAAGGGTAAATTTTCGTCAGGCGGCGGTCTGCGGCGCGTGGTTCGGCGGGTTTCAGGCGGCGATGCCGCTCGTCGGCTATTTCCTCGGCGCGCGATTTGAGAAATACATCGACTTTATCGCGCCGTGGATCGCCTTCGTCCTCCTCGCGCTGATCGGCGGGAATATGATCCGCGAGAGCTTCTCCAAAGCGGAGGAGGCGTCGGCGGCGCTCGACTTTAAGACGATGCTCCTGATGGCGGTCGCGACGAGTATCGACGCGCTCGCGGTCGGGATCACCTTCGCCTGTGTCCCGATCCGCCTTTTCGCGGGGAGCGAGGTTCTAAACACGCTGGTCGGGGTGCTGACGATCGGGGCGACGACCTTCGCGCTCTCCTGCGCGGGGGTAAAGGTCGGGAACGTCTTCGGCGCGCGATACCGCTCGCGGGCGGTCTTTGTCGGCGGCGCGATCCTGATCCTGATCGGGCTTAAAATTTTAGCGGAGCATTTCGGGATCATTTAGACTCGCCGCTTAGACGCGAAGCGCTGTCATAAATAAAAAAAGAAAGATCGCCCCTTTAAAAGAGAGCGGCGGTCTCACGGTTTTTGTTTTATTTTTTTGGGAAGGCGCGCGACTCGCCGAGCGATCAAAAAAACGAAAAATTTTGGCATTTTTTCGGAAAAAATATTGACAAAATCGGGAAAGGCGTTGTATAATAAGATCAGACCGCACCGAATGGTTGCGAGGCGCGGTCGACCTTTACGTGAGAACCCGTCTTTTACGGTTATAAAGCCATTAAGACGGGTTCTATAACCATCCGCAGGGATCGCGGGATTTTGGAAAGGAAGGGATTTTATTATGATGAATCACGTAGAGGCGGCGGGGAACAGGAATACATACCCGACGCCGACGAAAAGCCCGGTTCGGGAAAAGGAAAAGGAAACCGGCGGGATCCGTACCGCAAAGACCGACGCCTTTGAGCGCGTCGGCGGGTCGGGTCTCAGCGAAAAGGCACAGGCGCTCTTAAAGGAGCTTCAAGCGAAATACGGCGACACCGATTTTATCATCGCCGATTACGACAGCGAGGAGGAGGCGAACCGCCTTTTATCGCGGGGGACGAAGGAATACGGCGTCCTCATCGACCCGGAAACGCTCGAAAAAATGGCGGCGGACGAGAGCGTCCGCGCCGAGTATGAGGGGTATATCAACGACTCGCGCGAACAGCTCAACGCGATCACGGAACAGCTCGCGGAAAAGGGCGCGCCGGTACAGTCGGTCAGCGCCAAGGTCAGCGGCGACGGGACGATGTCGTTTTTCGCGGGACTCGAGGAGATGACCAAGGCGCGTAACGAGCGCATGGAGGAAGCACGCGAAAAGGCGAAGGAAGAGACGAAGAAGGAAGAAAAGCTCGACGAAAAGCGGGAAGCGAAAAAAGCCGAGGAAGCGAAGAGGGTCGACGAGACCCGCCACGGGCGTAAGCCCTATGAGCCGCCGAAGCTCACGTTTATCTCCGCCGATTCCGCCGACGAGCTTTTAAAGAAGATCTTCGAGTTTTACGGGATCGACCCGACGGCAGAAGCCGACGAAGCGTGATCCTTCCCCGATTTTAAGCGATTTTTGCCGCGTACGTCGCGGCAAAACAAGACATCATACGGCGAACAGCCCCGCCCGGTCGAAAATAATCGACCGGGCGGGGCTGTTTTAGAAATTTTCGTGAAAAATTCGACGATTTTTGTTAAAAGTCAACAAAAATCGGGTACTTTTTGGTCACGATCCGCGAAAATCGCTTGTTTCGGTTTTTTAAATTGTATAATTGCGTGGATTTTAAACTTTTAGACGAAAAGATTACCCTTTCGGGACAACATTTTTGGAAAAAAATGTGCTATACTGGAATTAGAGGAAAAAATTCCTCAAAAAACCAAAAC
>JAMPCH010000077.1 GCA_023666265.1 Roseburia sp. | reverse complement strand
TACGAAAATATCCGCCTGTACGGGTATACGGTCGTCAAGGCGGGAAAGGCGTAAAATTATCGTTTCGGGTCAAGTAGGCTTTCACCTTTTTCCCAGCCCCTCAAAAATGAGCCTTTCGCGCGCCTCATAAGCTCCCCCTCGCGCAAGCCGCCCAAAGGCTCGGGCGCTCGGCGCTAGCGGTGACAAACTGCACAAAATAAAGAGAAAAAATTTGGCTAAAATACCGCCCTTGTCATGGAAACGATTTCCTGTTATAATAAGGATAACGGTCAGCGGACGGCAAAAGCGAAAAAGCCTTCGCGAAGAAAGGAAAGAACCCTATGAATTACGGTCATTTTGACGAAAAAAACAAGGAATATGTCATTACGCGCCCCGACACGCCCTCGGCTTGGGCGAATTATCTGGGCTCGCCCGAATACGGCGCGATCATCTCGAATAACGCGGGCGGGTACAGCTTCGTAAAATCGGGCGCGAACGGGCGGATCATCCGCTATCGCTTTAACTCGGTCGCGACGGATCAGCCCGGGCGCTATATCTATCTAAAGGACCGCGAGAGCGGCGACTATTGGTCGGCGTCGTGGTCGCCCGTATGTAAGCCGCTCGACGGGTATAAGAGCGAATGTCGCCACGGGACGGCGTATACCGTGATCTCCTCGGATTACGCGAAGATCCACGCCGAGACGCTCTATTACGTCCCTCAGGGGGCGACCTATGAGGTATGGCGCGCGCGGATCACCAACAACGACGAGAAGCCGCGTAAGCTCTCGGTCACGGGCTATTGTGAATTTGTCAACGACAACAACTATGAACAGGATCAGGTCAACCTCCAGTATACCCTCTTTATCACCCATACTTATTTTAAGGGGAAGTACATCCTACAGAAGCAAAACGAGGTCTTTCGTAACCCCGACCATAACCGTTTCCTCGGTCTCGCGGGTCAGACGATCGACGCGTACTGCGGCGACCGTGATAAATTCGTCGGCGCGTATCGGAGCTACGCGAACCCCATCGGGATCGCGGAGGGCTTAAAGGGCGACTTAAACTATAATACCAACTCCTGCGGCGCGTTACAGTCGGATATTACTCTCGCGCCGGGCGAGACGAAGGAATTTATCTACCTTCTCGGTCAAAAGCCGGAGACGGAGGCGGAGAAGATCATCGCCCGCTACGAAGCGCCCGGCGTTTGCGATAAAGAGCTCGACGAGCTGAAGGACTACTGGCACTCCAAGCTCGGGAACTTACAGGTCCATACCCCCGACGAGGATTTCAACAACATCGTCAACGTATGGAACGCGTATAACTGCTTTATCACCTTTATCTGGTCGCGCGCCGCGTCGTTCCAGTACTGCGGACTGCGTAACGGCTTCGGCTATCGCGACACGGTACAGGACATTCAGGGGATCATTCATTTAGCGCCCGAGATGGCGAAGCAGCAGATCGTCTTTATGCTCTCGGCTCAGGTCACGAACGGCGCGGGTCTCCCGCTCGTGAAATACACCCACAAGGCGGGGCAGGAGAACACCCCCGACGACCCCGAATATGTAAAAGAGACGGGTCACCCGAGCTATCGCGCGGACGACGCGCTTTGGCTCTTCCCGACGGTCTATAAGTACATCTCCGAGAGCGGCGATACCGCCTTCCTCGACGAGGAAATTTTTTACGCGAACAACGGTGAAAAGGGGACGGTCTATGACCACCTCAAGCGCGCGATCGACTTCTCGATGAACAATCTCGGAAGTCACGGGATGCCCGCCGGGCTTCACGCGGACTGGAACGACTGTCTACGCCTCGGGAAGAAGGGCGAGTCGACCTTTGTCGCCTTCCAGCTCGTTTACGCGGTAAAAATTCTCAAAACCTACGCCGAGGAGCGCGGCGACGGCGAATATGTCAAGTACCTCGACGGGATCAACGAAAAAATGACGGCGATCCTCTCCGACTGTTGGAACGAGGATCGCTGGATCAGAGGCTATAAAGAGGACGGGACGGTCATCGGTCAGCGCACCGACCCCGAGGCGAATATGTGGCTCAACCCCCAGTCTTGGGCGATCATCTCGGGCTTCGCGACGAAGGAACAGGCGGAGAAGTCGATGGACAGCGTCGAGCGCGAGCTGAATACCCCCTACGGCGCGATGGTGATGTACCCGCCGTACAACGAGCATGGCTTTGACGGCGCTTTGATGCAGTGCTTCAACGCCTGCACCAAAGAAAACGGCGGTATTTTCTCCCAGCCGCAGGGCTGGCTCATCCTCGCGGAGTCAAAGCTCGGTCAAGGCAACCGCGCGTATAAATACTGGAAGGAAGCCTCGCCCGCGACCTATAACGACAACGCGGAGCATCGCGTCCTCGAGCCGTATGTGTTCGGTCAGTTCGTCGAGGGGAAGGACAGCCCCTTCGCCGGGCGCGCGCACGTTCACTGGCTCACCGGGACGGCGTCGACCGTCATGGTCGGGACGACCGAGGGGATCCTCGGCTTAAACCCCGAGACAAAGGGCTTAGTGATCGACCCGTCGATCCCGTCCGAGTGGAAGGAATACACCATGGAAAAGGTCTTCCGCGGGAAGAAGCTCAATGTCACGGTCAAGAACCCGAACGGGAGCGAGCATGGCGTAAAGCGCGTCACCGTCAACGG
The DNA here is from genome assembly GCA_023666265.1 of Roseburia sp. Classification (GTDB taxonomy): domain Bacteria; phylum Bacillota; class Clostridia; order Oscillospirales; family Ruminococcaceae; genus Ruminiclostridium_E. Next base: position 6,398 of record JAMPCH010000077.1, on the reverse strand, counting down.
GACGGCGCTCGAGGGGAAGCTGATCCCCGACGCGATCCTAAAAGCGGAGAACGACGTTCTTATTGAAATGTAAAATCGGCGTAAAACGACCCGCCGTCGGGGGCTTTCCTCGGCGGCGGGGTTTTGTTTTTTATTTTTTGGGAAGGAGTGCGCTCCCGCGGTCATTCGTATGACCCGACGCCTACCCGACCTTCCGCGCGTAAAGCGTATTCATCGCGTGCTTATGCGGGACGCCGCCCGAGCGGCAGTCGAAAACGACCTCGGAACAGTCCTCGATCAGCCAGTCGTGATACAGCGTAAAAAGCTCGCCGCTTTTCCAGCGATAGCGATCCTTCTCCTTATCGGGCGGGGCAGGGACAAACGGCTTCTCGACAAAGACGTTGATCGCGTTGATCCCGTTCGGGTTTGTACAGTGTTTATAATGCGCCGTGATCTCCGCGCGAAGCTCGGGCTTTATATAATGAAAGACCCCGCTCGAGAACAGGATATCAAAGCTCCGCTCCGGTCGAAAGTCGAGGAGGTTCGCCGTAAACGCGTCCACAAAAACGCCCGCCTTCTCGGCGAGGCGCTTCGTCTTCTCGATCCCGCTCTCGGTCACGTCGAAAGCGCTCACCCGATAGCCGCACCGCGCGAGGAACACCGCGTCCTTCCCCTCGCCGCAGCCGATGTCGAGTACGCTCAGCTCCCGCTCCGGCGGGATCAGCTCGAGCAGTCTCAACGCCATATAGGACGGCTTTACGCCCCAGTAGTACCCCTCGCCGCGATAGCGGCTCTCATAGTCGTTCGCGAGTCCGAAATCGTGAAAACAGCCCATCAACCGATCCGTACTCACCCTTAGGATCTCCGCGATCGCGGGGAGGAGGTAGAGATCGGGCGCGGTCTGTCCCGTTTCCCACTTGCTGACCGCCTGACAGGATATGTTCAGGCGATCGGCGAGCGCCCGTTGGGTAAGCCCCCGTTCCTTCCGATACCGCGCGATATTCGCGCCGAGCGTTTTTTTCATGGCTCTTCTCCTTTCTCCCTTTGCCTTCCTTCTCCATTATACCCGATCCCCGCCGATTTTTCAATAACCGCGCGATTGCCTTTCGGCGAAAATTCAACCGAGCGAAAAACGGATCGACCTTTTCGCGACGAAATAAGCCGCCGAGCCGTCCGAACGGCGGTATCCCGTCCGTCATAGGGAAACCGTTCGGTACGAACGCCTGCCCTAAGGCAACGTCACGCAATAAACGACGATCATCGTGTGATCGCCTAAAGCCGACCCGCCGTCGGGGGCTTTCCTCGGCGGCGGGTCTGTTTTTTATTTTTTAGGGAAGGAGCGCGGCTTCGCCCGCCTCCGTAAAGTCGAAATTCAGCGGGTCTTCGAGCGTTTCGGCGTTTCCCGAAGCTTTTCCAAAGCGTCGACCGCCGTTACGACGTCCATTCCGTTGACCGAGGTGAATTTCATTTCCCCGCTCCCGACCATGATCTGTAAGACCGTTTCCAAGACCGTCCCATTCTCAAAGAGGATCGCGTGAAACTGCGCGTGTCCGCCGAACGGAACTTCCTCGTCACGGAGATAGCGGTCGGTGATCGGATAAAGCGTCTCAAAGTCCTCGGTCACGAGCGTACTGTCCTCAAAGATGTTGGTCTGGCTCTCACGCTGATTGACGACCGCCGCGACGGGCTTTTTCGCGACGTCGCCGTTATCACAGTTCGTCTTCCCGAGACAGACGATCAAGCCGTAAATATTTCGCATGATCCGATCGCTGTATATGACATCGAATGACCCCGTCCCGTCCTCCTTCTTTTCGGTGAGCCGCCCGTCCGGGGAGGTGTAAAAAGTCCCCGAAACGATCAACACCGCGCCGCCGTATTCATTCTCGCTTTCGCCCGTATAGACGGTGACCGTCCCGTCCGAGACGATCGCCCCGTTTAGGTCGACCCGACCGCCCTCTAGGACGAGCTTCCCGCCGTGTTCGATATAGACGCTCCCGCCGAGCTCCGCCCCGTCCTTTAGATAGAGCGCCGCGCCGCTCGGGATCACGAGATAGTCGCCCTCCTCCATTACGAGCCTATCCGAGACGCTTACCTTTTGGTTCAGGATCGTGACCTCGCCCCGAAAAAGCTCGACGGTATCGGCGTATTTTTTGAGCCTTTCAAAGAGACAGGTCTTTTCCTCCGCCGAGACGGGGATCGCGGTCGCGGCGAACAGGAGCGTCACGGCGAGGATCAGCGCAATGATCTTTTTCATAAGGTTCTCCTTTCGGTCAAAGAATTTTTCTCACGCTCTCATAAGCGCGGGGCGCTCGCCCGCGCCAAAGGCTTTGGCTATGATCACAGTATAACAGATTTTTCGGGAAAAATCAACCGATTTCTTGCGGGGTGGGGGTTTTGGGGGAAGGAAATCATACCCCGAAATACGCCTTCCACAAGCCCTTACGCCACTTCGGAAGGTCAAAGTGGCAAAAAATTGCCTCAATTCCCCAAAATCGCACCGCTCGGACAAAGGAACACCCCCCTTTTTCATTCCCCCGAAAAGCCCCACTCACAATAAAAATCAACACTTTAAAGCGCGAAAATTTTGTCGGTTTTGCCGATTTACAGGGCGAGGAGAATGTGTTATACTGGAGAAGGTCGGAAAGCCGTGCGCGGGCTTTTTCGACAAACGATCATTCAAAAAGCCGGATTTTTGAAAAAAGCGATGCCGCAAAACGATCGGCGCAGACGCGCGTCAAATTTTGAATTTCGCGCAGTCTCGCCTAAGGAGACGGTTCGGACGGTTCGCGAAAGGGGAAAGCGGTCACCGCCCCCCTCCCACAAACCCCGGGAGCCTCGCCTCCTTCCATAAAAAAAGAAAGGAACATTATCATGAAAAAGAAGATCATCGCGTTATTTTTAGCCTTATCCGCTGTCCTCGCGGGCTGTTCGGGCGGCGAAACGGCGCAGACCGCCGCGCCCGCGACCGAGTCGGGTACGTCCGCCGCCCCCGAAGCGGCGGAGAGCCTCGACCTCGCCGAGAGCGGCGCGGTCGTAACGATCACGGGCGAAGCGCTCGCGACCGATCGGCTCGTCGATTTTACGCTCGACTATGCGTGGACGGAGGGGTACGTCGATAAATGGTACGTCGGGGCGTTTTTGGACGGCTTGGACGACCCCGCCTTTAAGGAGCTTTATCGGAGGGCGCTCGCGCTCGTCCGCCTTTTTAGCACGGACAGCCTCGACCCCGCCGACGCGGTCGCCTCGTCCGACGACCGGGCGCGGCTCGAGGTCGAGGGCGAGCTCGGTTGGTATTTAGAGTCGGGCTATACCTACGAGAGCTTTCGGGACGCCTATTACGACGTTTTTACGCGGGAGACCGCCGATATGATGTTCGCGCGATACCCCTGCTTTGTCTCCTATCGCGGCGAGCTTTGGTATAAGAGTACGTCGGCGGGCGGGAACGTCGGCGAGGTTTGGCAGGAATATGAGCTGACCGAGCAAAGCGATACCGTCCTCGCGTTCAAGCGGATCGCCTACAGCGTTCCGATCGGCGAGCCGCTCGAGGACTATGACCCGGATAAGAAGGATACTTACGAAAAAGAGGAAGTAAGCTTCCGCTTTGTCAAGACGGCGGACGGCTGGCGGGTCGAGGAATTTTTAAACGCGACCGATCCCGAGCGACATATGCTGATCGGATAATTTTTAGCGCTTGTTTTTTACGGAAGGCGTGCGCGGCGTATGGCTTTCGTAAAAAATGAAAATTTCCAAAAAGCTGTTGACATACGTGCGGATACGTGTTAAAATAGATAAGAGGTGGGGAAATGACATTCGGAGAGCTGAAAAAACTGCTAAAGAAAAACGGGTGCCGGTTATCCCGACAAGGAAGCAGGCACGAAATTTGGTATAGTCCCATAACGGGGAAACAGTTCCAGCTGGGGCGACACAACACGGAGGAGGTCGCGACAGGCACGCTAAAGCAGATCAAAAAGGACGCGGGGCTTGAGTAACGCCCTAGTTCCCCGCTCGGATACGGAGGTATTGATATGGCGAAATATGTTTATCCGGCGATCTTTACGCCCGAAAAAAACGGCGGTTTTTCGATCGCGTTCCCCGATGTGGAGGGATGTTACACACAGGGAAAAAATATGGCGGACGGTATTGAAATGGCGGAAGACGCGTTGTGCTTGATGCTTTATGACATGGAGGAGCGCGGAAGCGCTATTCCCGCCGCCTCCGACATTAAGGCGGTACAATGCGGTAAAGATGAATTTGTTACGCTGATCTCCTGCGATACGCTGGAATATCGTATGTTTTATGATAACAAGGCGGATAAAAAAACGCTCACCGTCCCCCACTGGCTTAACGTTATGGCGGAGCGCAAGGGCGCGAACTTCTCCGCGATCCTTCAAAGAGGGTTAAAGGAATTTTGCGGAATCAGTACGGAATAACGCGTTACCGCTTTTATTTGGAATAAAAAGGAGGACAATATTGAGAAAAGAATACGACGTCAAAGCGTTAAACCCGAGGAAAAATCCGTATGCGGACAGGTCGAAGGAAAAGCCGCAAGTGACGAACACGCGCGGCGGCGTTCCCCCAAGCGCGGATCGACCCGACCGACCGCGCGAAAAATAAAAAAGGGACTGCGCCGCAGTCCCTTTGATTTTCCCGTTTATTCCGAAATGATTACGTTTTTCCCGTTTCGCTTCCCGACATAGAGCCGCTGATCCACCTTAGAGATCAGGGAATCGACCGCGAGATCGGAGGGAACGCGGACGGGGGAGCGAACCGTCTGCTCGTCGCCGTCCCCGGCGGAATTTTCGCCGCAGTCGGCAAAACCGAAGGTCATCGTGACCTTGACCCGAACGCGCTCGTGGAAGATGTTGAGGTCACAGATCCGCTTTCGGATCTCGGCGACCCGTTTGAGACATTCCTCCCGCTCGCCGCGCATCACGATCAGTATTTCCTCCCCGCCCCAGCGACAAGCCATATCCCGCTCGTCCGTCAGCTCGAGAATGATCGCGGAAACGGCGCGAAGCACCTCGTCCCCGCAGTCGTGTCCGTAGGTGTCGTTAATCTTCTTAAAATCGTCGAGGTCGCCCATGATGATACAATAGCGGTCGCCGCTTTTTTTCAGCCCGTCAAAATAGCGCCAAAGGCTTCGACGATTTCCGAGACCCGTCAGCGGATCGTGGGTGGCGGTATAGTTTAAGCGGCGGTTGGTGCTCTCGAGCTGACCGAGGAGCTGCATCACCTCCCAACAAAAAATAAGCGTAAATAAGAGCGCCATAAAAAACGCGAAAACGATATTGATCCCTCGGATCGAGAAGGTCTCCTCCGCCGTGAGCGTATGCATCCCCGTGAGCTCATAGAGCGAGCCGACGTACTCGACGAAAAAGATCGCCGGCGCGAGGGTCACGAGCGTGATCGCCCCGAGGATCACCAGCGCGCGAAGAAACGTCCGCCGCTCGCAGTAGATGAACAGGTAATAGGCGTAAAGAGGGATACTCAGCAGGGGGTAAAGATAAAACTGGACGTCGAGCCCCTGAACGACCGTACAAAAGAGGGCATGGATCAGGATCTCGACATAGACCGCGACCGTCCACGGTAGGGGGTGCTTGGCGATCCCCGTCCGCCCCGTGATCAGCCCCATGATAAAATAGATCGAGACGCTGAAGCAATTCAGCGCGACCAGCATCCCCATATCGAGCCGCATAAAATTCAGTAAAAAGACAAGGTGCATCAGCCCCGCGCCGTAACAGGTCCATTGAAATTTTACCCGCGCGTCGAGGCGCTCCGCCTTCTCCGCCGTCTCGTCGCTCGTCGCGGCGGCGATCCTTTTTATGTAAGCGCCGAGGCTCAAATGCCGCGCGGCGGCGGCGGCGGTCAGCGATCTCTTTTCCTCTCTCGTTAGATGAACGGTGATCTTATCGCGATTTTCTTTTTCCTCGCCGGACATAAGACGACCCTCCCTTTAAAGCAATGCTTTTCCCCGGAAATGAATATATTTCATATATTATACCATATTTGCGCGGAATACACAATGTATAAAATGTACAAATTTTTATTAAAAAGGTCGGGCGTCGTTTTTGGTGTTTTTTGGGAAGGCGTTCTTTCGGGGAGGTTTTCGTTCCTTTTTATAAAATGTGTGGGTTTGGGGAATTGCGGTAAAATTTTTCTTTTTTCAAGTAAAGCGATAGAAAATCATTTGCGACGAGAGCGGTTGGGATAGTTTTCGTCCCGTTTTATAAAAATCACAATTTTAAAAGATAGCGGCAATTTTTTTGCCACTTTGACCGACCAAAGTGGAGGAAAGCGCGTTTATGTTGGGAGTGGTTCGGGATAGTCTTCGTCCCTTTTTCCAACAAGTGCAGTTTTGGGAAACTGCGGCAATTTTTTTGCCACTTTGTCCGACCAAAGTGGCGCAAAGTCGCCCTCGC
>JAMPCH010000076.1 GCA_023666265.1 Roseburia sp. | reverse complement strand
CGCTGACAGACCGAATCAAAAATGGGTCACGGATATTTCGTATATCAAAACCGCGATTTCCTTCTCGTACTGTTTTATGTGTTTGTAACTTCTTGGCATTGCAAAAACCTCCTTTGGTTTTATTATACCACAGGAGGTCTTTTTTGTCTATGTCTGTTTTTACCGGTTCGGTTCAGTTTTTGTTTTCAAGGCGGTTTTAGTGCTTGACAGTTCACATTCGGTGATGTATAATAATGTTGAGGAAATATTCTGTACTGCAGACAAATGGGAGGCGTAAGGTGTGAAATTCGAGATTGAGATCAAAGAGGGTCATGATTACTCATCGTATTTTTGGTTCCGACCCGTAACGGTAAAGCTCGGTGAGAAAATCAGAGATGATGACGTAACCGAACTTGACGAGGAATTTTCGATTGAGGAGGGCGATGTGGAGTGCTTTTTGGCGCATTTTTTCTACAAGCACTTCGATAGCGAGCTGGTTTACAACAAGAGAAGATATGAGGACGGGCTTGGATTTATCAACGGCTTTGAGTGGTATTTGACCTATAACTTCTTTACCTATGAACAGGTAAGAGCTTTAGCCGAGGATATAAACAAGACGGCGGAGCTTTTGAGGACGGATTTTGATAATCCCGCTCTCGCGGACGTAAAGAAGTCGTTCTCGATTTTCTATATGAGTCCGAGTGACGATAAGGACTATATAGAGGGAAATTCGGAGAATATCGGAAATCATATCGACGTGGTGATAGACTTCTACGAGCGCTTTACAAAGCGGATACTTCAAATGCTGGAAAATAATCCCGATACCGATATGATCTCGATCATGGGTTCGTAGGAACGGACGGATACCGACAAGCATACGCTAAGACGAAAACCTCTCCAAATCGGGGAGGTTTTTGTGCTGAAGACACCTTGAACACTTGACAATCCATACTTAATATGATATAATAATGTTATAAAAAAGTTCAATAGAAATACATTAAAGCATCTTATAAGAAAGGGGCATACTATGAAAAACGGTGTGTACAGTAATCGTATTTACGAAATGATAAAATCTTTTCCTGTGGGAGAACCGTTTACAAACAGGGTAGTCTCGGAATCGTTGAGAAAGGATTTCGATATAACAAAGGACAATGCGGAGCGCGTTACAAATAATCAATTGAAGAGAATGTATGACGCGGGAAAAATCGGACGGATCGAAAAGGGAGTTTACTATGTCCCGAAGCAAACGATCTTCGGACAAACGAAACCCGATTATAACAGCTACGCGGTCAATATCTTGACGAAAAGCAAAGATGACGTAATCGGATATGAGTGCGGGGCTTCTTTCTTCAATCGGATTGGACTATCGACGCTTGTTCCGCAAAAAATCGAGGTGGCTACTAATCATTACAGAAAAAAGCTTCCGAAAAGCTGTCACATAACGATAAGAAAACCGCGCGATGTTGTAACCGGTGAAAATTTTCAATATCTGCAAATTCTTGACGCGATACACGACTTGAACAAGTTCCATATAGATTCGGAAAATCCCAACGGAGTTTTAAAGGCGGTTGTAGCCAAAAACAAACTCAATGAGAAAAAGCTGATGGAATTGGCAAAGAATCGCTATCCTCGGCGAGTCCTTATTGATGTGGTTGAAATTATTACAGGAGGTGATACGAAATGATGCTGCACGAAAATAAAGACGCATTTCAGGCGCTGATTTCGTCGGTCAGTGAGCAAACGGATATTCAGGGCGATATAATCGAAAAAGACTATTATCTTACGTTACTGCTACATGAACTCGCCGCGAAATAGGATACGCTTCCCGCTTATTTTAAAGGCGGTACGGCTTTATACAAGGCGCTTGGCAGAATGATAAGATTTTCCGAAGACATTGATATTACTGTTGATGTGGATAATTGCTCAAATACGCAAAGACAAAAACGTCTCAAAAATTCTGCTAAGTACGAATCCTTGCCCAGAACTAATAATAAAACCCTCGAAACTTGTAAACGCGACACCATAACATATGTGTATGAGTACGACCCGATAACAAGTATAGATGCTTACGATCGGCTTCAGCGCTTTGGTCGAGTAAAAGTAGAAGCAACATCGTTTACGGTAAGTAAGCCTTACGAGCCGATACAGATTTCATTCCTGATTTATTCCGAAGCTTCGTCAGCACAACAAAAAATACTTGAAACAGAATTTGATATTAAACCCTTCTTGATCAATACGATTCAATTGGAGCGGATATTCTCCGATAAAATCTTTGCCGCAGAGTTTTACTACGTAAGAAATGAACTGTTTGACACAGCAAAACATCTATTCGACCTATCGGTTATGATGGAGCTTCCCGGGATAAGAAAAATGATGAGCGACCCCGATATGTTTCTTGAAATGCTTTCGTTTAAAAGAGATGAGGAACGGGAGCGGATAGGCAGCGACCTGTCAGAGAAGCGTTTTTCGGATTTTTGCTTGTACGCTTCTGTAAATGAAGACAAAAATTTACAGACTGCGTTTCGGGAAATGCAAGAAATATACGTTTTCAAGCAGGAAGACATGATGGAATTTTCGGATATGAAACGGAAGATTCGTGACTTGAATTGCGTGTTGGTTGATCTTGATACGAAATGACGGATTCCGGACACTATAAGCACACGCTAAAATGAAAAGTCTCTCCGAATCCCCTAAAGCAATTTTCTCAAAAAGCGCCAAATTCTGTCGGCGGTTATTCTTTTACCGAAGGCGCTCTTCGTATTCCTCATACGTCGATTTTGACGTAAAACTCCCCCTTCGTCGGACTTTGATCGGATTTATTTCGATCATATCTTCATAGTCCGACGAAAGGGGAGTTTTTTACCCGATATTTTCCGTCCGATAGATAAATTTCGTTTCCGACGCGCCTCCGCCATAGCCTTGGTATCGCTCCGCAAGATCCGACAACGCGTCAAGCCGATCCTTTAGTTTCACAAGATCGCCGCCGAATACTTCGGTAAGCTTTGAGATCCCTTCCTCATCGAGGCGGACGATCCCGTCATAAAGCTCTCCCGATCCGGCATAAAGCTGTCCGATCCCATCGATCATCGCGGGAAGTCCGTCATTCAGCGAGCCTATACCCTCGTCAAGCGATACGCTTCCCGCCGCGAGCGTATCCGCGCCTCTCTTTAAAGACGATGCGCCCTCTTGAAGCTGTTCCGCGCCGCCTTTCGCGCTTGCTACACCGTCCGTATACGCGGCAAGTCCCGTATAAAACTCCCGATACGCGTCCAGCTGTGACAAAAGCACCGTGATCTTTTCGCGTCCCGCTTGTACGGACGCTTTCCCGTCCGCAATCTGGGCTTGAACCTCCTCCGAACGAAGCTTTTCGTCTACAAGCGACTTGATCTGTTCATCGGTTTTCGCGGAAACGATCGCCTTCTGTTCGTCCGCCGCCATCTGTTCGTCGATCGCCGCTTCGATCTGCTTTTGCTGCTCGTCGGGGATCAATCCCGCGCGAACGCCCGCTTCATATTCCTCAGCCGTCATTTTGAGTGACGAAAGTACCGCCGCCTTGACTTGTTCACGTACCGCCTCGGTCACCTTTTCCTCGATCATATCGCGCTGTTCGTTTACCGCCGTTTCGATCTTGTTTCGGGCGAGCGCCTCGGCGGATTCGTCGCTCAGGCTCTCAAGAATACCGTTCAGCACCGTCCCGTAATTCTCCGCCGTTAGCGCCGGGACATCGATCCCCGCCTGTACCAGCTGCGACTGCGCGGCGGAAAGAAGCAAAGCAAAAACCTGTTCCGCCGCCGCGTTCAGCACCGCGCTGTTCTCGTCAAGCGCACGAAGCCCGCCGCTTAACGTCTCCATACCCTCCGAAAGCGTTCCCGCGCCGTCGGCCAGCTCTTTCGCGCCGCTTTTAAGTTGCTCCGATCCCTCGGAGAGCGCTCCCACGCCGTCGACCAGTCCCTCCGATTTTTCCGAGAGCTCGCCCAGCCCGTTCATCAGCCGGAGCGAACCGTCCGTAAGCTGTTCCATCGCGTCGGTCAGCTGATCAGCGGAATCGGAAAGACCGTCCGTATCGGAAAGCAGGTCGGGATCGCCAATCCCGATCTCGCGGAACACCTCGCTCGTAACAACGGTATAGGTATTCGCGAGCGAAAAATCCTTAACGTCCGCGCGGATCTCAAAAAATTCGGGAAATTCATCCTCCGATAAGCCAAGCGCACGGTTCAGTCCGGGGAGCGTAAATCCGACGACTGCGGTACGATCACCGTCGTCCATACATTTCGCGTTCACGAGCTCAATATTCCGAAAGATGTCGTTATCGAGGATCACGGCGCTTATCGCCGCAAACGGAACGGGGATTTCTTCCTCGTCTCCGGCGATCGCGACCGTTTCGGCAGTGCGGTTCGTGAGATCATAGCGGATCGTGACCGCGCCGCTTTTTCCCGCGAGCGCGTCCGGCGATATTTCCGCGCCGTCAAGCGTATACGTGATCCTAAGCTCGACGGGCGGCTCTTTATCGGTCGTTCCGCTGTAATAAATGTCGTTTCCGTCCGCCGACCAGACCAGCTCACCGCTCCCCGTAAAGCTCTCGTCTCCCTTTGCGTTTTCAATGTCGCGAAGCTCGGAGTAATCGCTGAGCGTTTTTTCTCCGTTCGGATTTTTGAGGTGATCGCTTGCGAGGATCTTTTCCGTTTCGCCCTTCGCGTCCGCGAAAATATAAACAGTCTCTTCCTTTTGGATCAGGTCCTTTCGACCGACCTCTTCTTTTTCGGTCTCGTTCGCTTCCGTCGGGAGCGCTTCCTGTGCGTTTTCCGGCTTTTCCTCCGCGCCGGCGAGCGAAACGGTTTCGAGTACGATCGCCGCGCCGACGAGAGCGACCGTCGTTTTTTTAACGAGTGATTTCATAAGATTACGTCCTTTCTCAATAGATATTTTTGATTTTGTTTTTATGCAGTGGGTTCGCCCGGCGAACTCGGTGTTTATGTCCATGAGCGCTGTGGGCGTTCGTTCTCAGTGCTGAGAGGCGGTCTCCGGTTTTGTCCGTTTTGTTCCCGCCGCTTTTTTACACTGTCTCATTCCCGCCGTTGTCGCGCAGATCAGCCCGTCACAGAGCATGAACAGGGCGGGGAGGAAAAAGATCACACCGACCATACTGATGACCGCGCCTCGCGCCATCAGCATACACATCGAGCTGATAATATCAAGGTCGGAATAGAGCGCGACGCCGAAGGTCGCCGAGAAAAGCCCCGTTCCGCTGACTAAGATCGAAGGGATCGATGCGCCGAGCGCGGTCGAGACGGCGGTCTGCTTATCCCGACCCGCGATCCGTTCCGCTTTATAGCGGGTCGTCATAAGGATCGCGTAATCGACCGTCGCGCCCAGCTGGATCGTACTGATACAGATCGGAGCGATGAACGGGAGCGACTGTCCGAGATAATGCGGGAGACCGAGATTGATAAAGATCGCGAGTTCGATCACCGCGATCAAAAGGAAGGGCAGGCTTCCGCTCTTGGTAACGATCGCGATGATCGCAAAGATCGCGAGAACGGAGACTGCGTTTACGACCTTAAAATCCCGATCCGTCGTCAGGATCATATCCTTCATACAGGGCGCCTCGCCGATCAACAGACCGCCCTCGTCGTATTTTTTCAGGATGCGGTTCAGCGATTCGATCTGTGCGTTGACTTCGTCGCTCGCGACCTTATACTCCGAGTTGATGAGGAGAAGCTCCCAATTCTCGCTTTTCAGCGTCTCGCGAAGGCGATCGGGAAGGACATCCTCGGGAACGCGCGAGCCTAAAACGCTTTCGAGTCCGAGGACGTATTTTACACCGTCCACCTCCTCCATTTCACGGATCATTGAACGAACCGATTTCGACGGGAGCGCCGCATCCGCGAGGACCATATGCGTCGAGGCGATATTAAAATCCTCCGAAAGCTTGGAATTTGCGATGACATACTCCATATCCTCGGGGAGGCATTCGCCGAGATCGTAATAGACTTCGCTGTTTGTACGGGTATATCCGTAAACGGCGGGAACGATTAGGATCGCGAATACGGCCAAAAAGACGGGGAACAGCTTTGTTACGTTTCCCGAAAATTTTTTCATGCTCGGGATCAGCGGCTTATGCTTTGTTTTTTGAAGCGGTTTATCGAGCAGAAGGATCAGCGCAGGAAGAACGGTCACACAGCCGACCACGCCGAGGAGAACGCCCTTCGCCATTACGATCCCGAGGTCAAAGCCGAGCGTAAAGGTCATAAAACAGAGCGCGATAAAACCCGCGATCGTCGTGACCGAGCTTCCGACGACGGAGGAGAGCGTTTCGGTGATCGCCGCCGCCATCGCGTCCTCGCGATTGTCCGTTCGTCCGAGCTGTTCGTTATAGCTATGCCAGAGAAAGATCGAGTAATCCATCGTCACGGCGAGCTGTAATACGGCGGAGAGCGCCTTTGTAATATACGAGATCTCGCCGAGAAAAAAGTTTGTCCCGAGGTTTAATAGGATCATCAGCCCGATACTGAACAGGAACACGAATGGGACAAGCCAGCCGTCCAACAGAAGCACCATCGCCGCACAGGCACAGATGACCGCGAGTGCCACATAGATCGGCTCCTCTTGTTCACAAAGATCCTTCAGATCGGTCACGAGCGCGGACATCCCCGAGACAAAGCAGTGCTTCCCCGTTATTCCTCTGATCTCGCGGATCGCGTCCATAGTTACGTCCGCCGAGGTCGCGCTGTCAAAAAAGACGGCGAGCATGGTCGCGTTTTCGGTATTAAATTCCCGATAGATCCGATCGGGTAAAAGCTCCGGCGGGATCGAGAGATCGGCGAGCGAGCTATACCATAGGACGGTGTCGACGTGATCGACCGCCTTGATCTGTTCTACAAGCGACGCGACAGCCTTATCGGGGAGCTCCTCCGCCACAATGAGAGAAAAAGCTCCCTTCCCAAAATCCTCCATCAGCTCGTTTTGTCCCGTGACGGTATCCATGTCGGCGGGGAGATAGTCGAGCATATCGTAGTTGATCCTTGTTCCGACGATCCCCAGCGTTGCGGGGATCATAAGGATCAAAACGACGATCAGGATCGGTATGCGGTATTTTACGACCGCTTTTGAAAATTTCATAATGTGATCATTCCTTTCTTTTTTATTTTGAGAAGTCGGGCGGTCGGCGTCCGTTTTCGGTGCGCGGTACGGCTCTTTGGTTCCGCGCGATCTTGACCGATAAGAGGATCGTCGTAAGGTTTAAAAGCCCCGCCAAAAAGAGCTCGATCCCCATATGGACGATCAGCGCGTTTACGCCTCGCTCCGGCTCGATCAGGAGGAAAGCTCCTACCGCCGCCGTTACCGCCGAAAATCCCGCGATCACCCACCAGCCTTTGATCCCGAAGCGTTTCGCATCCGTCGCGATCCGAAGCTTAAAGATTCCGTCCGAAAGCGAAACGATCCCGATCAGAACGCGTAAAAAGCCGATCACGCCCTCGGAGCGGAGAAGTACGGCGATCCCGAGAACGACGAGCAATACGCCGAAGGAAAAATCGTACTCGAACGCGAGCCGAAAAAGATCGCGGGAAAAATATCCCGCAAGCCGCGCCGCGCCGAAAAGAATCAGCGTGATCCCGAGGATCGGGCGCAGCACCGACGCGGCGCTCTCGGGATCGACGATCATCAGGAGCCCGAGCAGGCAGAAGAACGCCGATAATGCGACCGTTCCGGTTTTTACCGCTGTAACGGGTAAAGACGATTTCATCCGTAACACCTCCTTTTGTGATTTCATTTTATCACAATCGGTCGGAAAAGAAAACGGTTAAAAAAGTCCGTATGCACAAATTTTGTACATACGGATCAAATTGTCTTAAATTTAAACAAAAGCAAGGATTTGTACAAAAACGTACCCTCATAGGAGCGGCGCACGGAAACTTTCGGTCAAAAGGCGCATGTCGATCCTATGAGAACACGTTCTTAACGGAACAAGCCTTAAAATAATTTAAGGAGATCGATCATACCGCGCCGAAGCGTATACAGGCGGTGAAAATCGTCGATCGCCTCCTCTTTCATCCCGCCGTTCATCCAATCGATGACCTGACCGAAACACTCGCATTTATAAAAGCGGATCAAGAGGCTCTTATCCCGCTCCTCGAGGGGGTGTTCCGTGAGCGCCTTCTCCATATAGGTCGTAACGACCGACTCACAGACGCGGAAGAGACTTCGTTCAAAGAGGTCGCGGTTCGCGGACTGATAAAGGTGGAGCGCGGCGCGGCGGTTTCTGAGCGCGAATTTGACCGCAACTCCGAGACATTCCTCGATCGAGTCGATCGTCGGATATTGGGCGATGATCGCATTTACCTCGTCGGTCACGATTTCCTCGATCGCGGCGGGGAGATCGCGAAAATGATAATAAAACGAATTTCGGTTGATCCCACAGTCCTCGACCACGTCTTTAACGGTGATCTTACTGATCGGGCGGTCGTTCAAAAGCTTTAGGACCGATGTCTTGATTGCGGTTTTGGTGAGATTGGACATGACCGACTTCACTTCCTCTCGGTGAATTTTCGATGGTTGATACTGCGCCGCGCAATGATCGTCTTTCAAAAACCGTACAATATAACGGATAAAACTCGAAAAGGCTTCGCGTTTGCGGCTGTCGGCGAGGCGGCATAAGCCGTGGACTTCACTCGGCGAAGTACGACGAGCATTGCGTAATGCTACCTTTATTTTACCATAAGTACGACTTTTCTGTCAACTGATTTTTTAGTTTCGGACAAAACAGTTGCGGCGCTATAATAGATATTGGACGGTCGCAGAAAAGGCGTTAGCCGCGCGAGCCGAAAAGCCGAAAAAAGCACACACCAAAGCCGCATGAATAAATGATCTGTCTCGGAGAACGGGTTCGGAACGCGCGTAGTCATCACGAGGATCGACAAAAACTCTGCTCCTGTCACCGCTTTTATTCCCGTGACGATCTATGCGTCTTCTTCATTGACTTTCGACTATCGGGTTTTTGAAGAATGCCTCTCAAGATCATTGATAAACCTAATACGTTCATAAGGTCTCAAAAAAAGAAGCAGTCGCCCAAGCGACTGCCTCAGCCTGTCGAAAAAGTCCAGCAAAAGCTGGACTTTTTCGCATTACTGTGGT
>JAMPCH010000075.1 GCA_023666265.1 Roseburia sp. | reverse complement strand
TCCTCTTGGAGGGCGCGAACGACAGCCGCTCCGAGAGTAAGATACGCGGACTGACTTTACAGGGCGCGTACTGCGACGAGCTGACCCAGTTCCCCGAGGATTTTTTCGCTATGCTCCTGTCCCGACTGAGAGTTCCCGGCGCGAAACTGATCGCGACGACGAACCCCGACCGCCCCGGGCATTGGCTCAAAGCGAATTATATGGACAATCCCGAGGTCGGAATGTTCCGCATGAAGTTCCTGATCGACGACAATACGACGCTCGATCCCGAATATATCCGCGCGATCAAGAAGGAGTACAGCGGCGTATTTTACGAGCGCTTTATCCGGGGCGCGTGGGTCAGCGCCGAGGGCTGTATCTATACCGATTTCGCGGATCACGCGGAGCGGTTTTTGATCGACGAAGCGCCGAAGGAGCTCGCGGTCGTGACGATCGGGTTTGACTTCGGCGGGAACGGCTCGGCGCACGCGGGCGTCGCGACGGGGATCACGGTCGGGTTTCGGGAGGTCGTTACGCTCGACGAGTATTATCGGAAGGAGATCGTCTCCCCCGACCGCTTGATCGGCGACATCTGCGACTTTATCACGCGGGTTCAGCGGCAATACCGCTGTTACGACGCGTATTTCGATTCGGCGGAAACAACGCTCATCAAGGGCGTAAAGCTCGCGGTTCAAAAGCGCGGGATCAAGGTAAACGTCCACAACGCCCGAAAGGGCGCGGTCAACGAGCGGATCCGCCTGTATCAAATGCTCCAAAGCACGGGGCGGTATAAGATCGTTAAGCATTGTAAGCACACGATCGAGGCGTTCTCCACCGCCGTATGGAAGCCGAACGCCGACGATGTTCGCCTCGACGACGGGAGCGTCAACATCGACAGTCTCGACGCGCAGGAATACAGCACGGAGCCGTATATGAAACGCCTGATCGAGGCGGGGAGGAATTATCTATGAGCATTTACACGGAGATCAGGCAGGCGTTCCCAAAGCTCGCCGTACCCGATATTTCGGACTATTACACGCGGGAGATCGAGTCCGCCAAAAGGGTCTATCAGGGTTCGCCGCCTTGGAAACAGGTCAGGCACGCGGGCGTGAAGAAAAAGCGCCGCGATATGGCGCTTTTGAACGCGGCGAAGGTCGTCTGCGACAAAATGGCGGCGCTCACCTATTCGGAGCAGTGCGAGATCACGACGACGGACGAGAGCTGTCAGCGGATCGTCGAGGAGGTCTTGGCGGGAAACGCCTTTCAGAGCAAGTTCCCCGAATGGCTCTCCCGCGCTTACGCGATGGGCGGCGGGATCTTAAAGCTCAGGGTCGAGCGGGGCGAGATCGCGATCGACTACCTGAACGCGGACGTATTTTTTCCGACGAAATGGAACAACCGCCGCATTACGGAAGGAATTTTTCGCAGTACATACGTAAAAAACGGAAAGTTTTACCGACTTTTCGAGTACCAGCATATGACGGAAAGCGGCGTGACGGTCGAAAATTCCGTCTTTGAATCGGACGAAAGGAGCGCCCTCGGAACGAAGCGCGGGATCAAGGAGCTTTTCTCCGAATGCGAAGAAAATACGGTTTTTACGGGCATTAAACAGCCGTTATTTGTCTATTTTAAGCCCGCGATCGGGAATAACCGCTGTTTCGACACGCCGCTCGGTCTTCCGATCTTCGCCAACAGCTACGACACGCTCAAGGGGATCGACGTGATTTTTGACAGCCTTCAGCGCGAATATATTCTCGGGAAAAAGCGGATCATCGTCCCGTCCGAGCTGATCAAGACGGAGATCGACGGCGAGGGGAACGAGGTTCGCTACTTCGACGCGAACGACGAAGTCTTTCAGGCGCTCACGAGCGACGAGGCGGCGAAGCTCCCGATCGTGGACAACACCACGGCGCTCAGGGTTCGGGAGCATATCGACGGGCTGAACGCCCAGCTCGATCTTTTATCCATGCAGATCGGGCTTTCGGCGGGGAGCCTCAGCTTTAACAGTAAGGAAGGGCTTAAAACCGCGACGGAGGTCGTCGCGAACGAGCGGGACACGCTGAGGACGGTCGAGAACAACAAAAATATCGTCAGCGAGGCGATCCGCGAGCTTTGCGGCGGGATCGTCTCCGTCCATGCCGCGATCCGGGGCGAAACGCGGCGGGACTGCGATTTTTCGGTAAACTGGAAGGACAACGTGATCTCCGACGACGATACGCGCATTCGGCAGAACATCGAGCTGACGGGCGCGGGGCTTCGGTCACGGCTCTCGGCGATCATGGACATTCGCGGCTGTTCCGAGGAGGAGGCGAAAAAGGAGCTGGCGCGGATCGCGGCGGACGGTACAGGCGCTTCGGCGGACGATCTGTTCGGAGGCGGAGATGAATAAGATCCAAGCGCTGGAGCTGAGCGCGGGGCTTTCGGCGCTCGTCACGGGCATGGAGGACGAGCTGCTCCAAAATATCGCCGCGTACCTCCTCGGCGGGAGGATCGAAAGCGACGTCGCAAAATGGAAGATCCGAAAGCTCGCCGAGCTCGGCAAGCTGAACCAAAAGAATATCGAGACGATCAAGGGATATATCCCGCACGAAAAGGAGCTCGCGGAGCTGACGCTGAAACGGGCGGCGGTGGACGCTTTCGCCCGCGCGGAATCGGGCTTTCGGAAACTGGCGATCGCGGGGCTCGTCAAGGACGCGCCCGAGGGGAGCATGGAGCGGACGATGAGCCGCGTGCTGAAAACGCTCGGGAAACAGGCGAAGGACGAGCTGAACCTCGTCAACACCACCATGCTCGGAAAAGCGAGGCAAATGGCGAACACGGCGGTACAGCGGGCGGCGCGGCTCGCCGAGGATCAACAATTCCTCGACGCACTGAACAAAGCGGCGGGAAAGACCGTCACGGGGACGGAGAGCCTCACGGCGGCTTGCAGTAAGTGCCTAAAGGAAATGGCGCAGAAAGGGATCCCGGCTTTTGTGGACAAGGCGGGGCGGGAATGGTCGCCCGAGGCGTATGTGAACGTCTGCGTCCGCTCGACGGTGGGCAATACGGCGCATACCGCCCTGTTCGAGCGCATGAAGGATTACGGGACGCGGCTGATCGAGGTGGATTCCCATTTCGGCGCTCGCCCGAAATGCGCGAAGGATCAAGGGAAAATTTACGACCTTGATAACGGGAGCGGGTACGTCGAGGATCTTCACGGGAACAAAATCCGCTATTACCCCTTCAGCTCGACCTCCTACGGTCAGCCCGACGGGCTTTTCGGGATCAACTGCCGCCACCACGGGTATCCGTTCACGGCGGGGATCTCGACCCAAACATATTTCCCCTACGACGAGGAGGAGAACGCGGCGCAGTACCGCAAAATTCAGAAGCAGCGCGAGCTGGAGCGGCGGGTACGCGCCTCGAAGCGCGAATGCGCCATGCTGAAGGACGGCGACCCGAGAGAGTTCCAAAAGTCGGCGGTCAAGCTGAAACGTCATTCGCGGGAATTAAAGGACTACTGCGAACGCGCGGGGCTTACCTACCAGAACGAGCGAACGTCCGTCCTCGGCTACGGCAGGAGCGAGGCGGGGAGGGTCACGGCGGCATATCGGAGGGCGCTAAAGCAGGAAGAAGAAAAATTCAGGCAGATCACGCTTGACAATCTGAAAAATCGTGATATACTGGAAAGTAAGATACAGAGCGGCGAGCTTCCGCTCGCGATCCGCCCCGGTCAGCAGAATAAGCATATTTTAGGCACAAACGAACGGAAAACGGCGGAGGGAAAAAGTTATCTTACGATCGGCATTGACGAGGCACAGGAAATTGTCAGCACAAAGCATGGGACGGGGATAATCGAGATTACCAATAGCGGACGGCAAATTAAAGAAATCGTTTCCCTCGAAAAAGCAATCGGGATTAGCATCAATCCTCTCACCAAAGCCGAAACGCCAACAACTTTTGTTAAAATTCATTATTCAAAAAAAGGAACGCATATTGTACCGATTTATCCTAAAAAATGAAAGGAGACCGATAGTGAAAAAATATAAATCTCTTTTTGAATATTTGTTTAAAAAAGTTATTATTACCGGGACGGACGGTAAGGTATACCGGGGATATGTGGGCGATTTTGAATCGGCGGCAGACAATGAAGATCCCGAAGAAGGGATTCCGGCTGAGGAAAGCATAGGCGTTTATCCTTCGGAAACCGCCGATGAAGGAATAGAACTTTATGAAAGCGAGATCGCCGACATCAGAATTGACGAACAGGCATAAAACCCATTTTCATACGTATAAAAACACTCTCAAACCGAGGGTGTTTTTATTATACAAAAAAAATAAGGAGGACAAACACATGGCAGAAGAAAACAACACGGCGGCGGTACAGACCGAAACGGTCGCGGCAGAGCCGGCGGCAGAGCCGGCGGCGGGAACGGCGTCGGTTTCGCCCGAACCCGCTCCCCCGCCCGAGCCGCCGAAAGAACCCGAACCTGAACTCGAGGTAAAGCCCGCCGAGGGAGCGCCGAAGGCTTCACAAAAAGAAAAGAACGCGGCGGAAAAGCCGCCCGAGATCGCGCTCCTCGAGGGGAAGGTACACGCGCTCTCGGTCGGGGCGAAGCCCGAAACGGTGGACGACGTTCTGACGCTCGCGCGGGCGAACGTCAGGGAGGGCGTTTCGCTCGAACAGGCGATCGACGGCGTTCTCGAGCGCTATCCCGTCTTTAAGGGCGAAAAGCCGCTCGGGATCACCTCGTCGGTCGCGACGGGGAACGACGAGGCGGCGGAGTCGGACGACGAATTTATCAATAAGATCATGGGGATCAAATAAGAAAGGTAGGAAAACAATATGTCAAACATTGTCAACAAATTCAAGAAATATGTCGATAAGCTCGACACGGTCTATCAGCAGTCGGCGAAGACCGCGATCCTCGACGGCGACAACGCGCTCGTCCGAATGGGGAGCAACGCGGGGGAAATGCTGATCCCGAAGCTCGCGATGGACGGCTTGGGCGACTATGACCGAAACGCGGGCTACGCGCAGGGGAGCGCGTCGATCACGTTCGAGACGAAAGCCTGTGACTATGATCGCGGGCGGAAATTCACCGTGGACGCGATGGATAACGAGGAGACCTCGGGGATCCTTTTCGGAAAGCTCGCGGGCGAGTTTATCCGCACGAAAGCCGTCGCGGAGCTTGACGCGTACCGTTTCGCGAGGTACGCCGCCGTCCCCGGGATCTCGGCGGTCGCCGAGGAGCTAAAGCTCGGGACGGACGTTCTCGCGGCGCTAAAGACCGCTCAGAACGTCATGGACGAGAACGAGGTCGACCCCGAGAACCGCGTCCTTTTTATCACGCCGACCCTCCGCCGTCTCGCCCGCGAGGTGGATAAGACGGTCTCGACGGCGATCCTCGACGAGTTTGCGAAGGTCGTGGACGTACCGCAGACGCGTTTTTATACGGGGATCACCTTAAACGACGGGCGGGCGGACGACGAGCTGACGGGTGGCTTTACGCCGACCGAGGGCGCTTTCCCGATCAACTTTATGGTGGTCGAGCGCTCGGCTGTGATCCAGTTCACCAAGCACAACGTCAACAAGGTCATTTCGCCCGACGCGAATCAGACGACGGACGGGTATCTTTTCTTTTACCGCTCCTACGGGATCGCGTCGTATTTCGACAACAAGGTCAAGGGGATCTATCTCAATCGCGGGACGAACGCCTTCGCCAAAGAAACGGAGGGGACGGCATGAGAAAAGTAGGCTTTACGGCATACGACCAAGCGGCGGAGCGCAAACCCGAGCCGAGCAAGGAAAAGGCGGAAAAGAAGAACAGCCGCCGAAAAGCGAGATCGGCGGAAGAACCGAAAGCCGAGGTGAGCGAAAATGACGGTAACGGCGGAGGAGTACATCCGGCACAATCCGGAGCCGGAGACGCGGACGGGGACGGAGCTTGATACCGTGTTGGAGGTCGCGGAAAATACCGTCCGCGCGCACGCGGGAGGACTTCGCGATCTCGAAGGTCTCTCCGACGAACGGCGGGCGCTGATCCGAAAGGCGATCCTCTGTCAGGCGGACTACCTCCTAGCGAACGGCGGCGCGGACTATCTGAACGGTACCGTCCCCGAAAGCGCGACGGTCGGGAGCTTCAGCTACTCACTCGGCGGCGATCGGAGCGCCGGGTCGGCGCTGACGCTTTGCGGCGCGGCGCGGTCGTTTCTGATGTCGGTGGGGCTTTTGTATCGGGGGGACGTAAATGTTTATTAAAAAGATCCCGCGCTCCTTCCTGATCCATACGGTCACTTTGGAGAAGGCGAGCGCCGGGGGCGGCGCGTTCGGGAAAACGGCGTTTTCGGAGACGGAAACGGTGAAAAACGTGCGGATCGTTCGCCCGACGCAAAGGATCACGGTCACGCGCGACAACGAGGATCTCGGCGTTTCGGCGATCCTCCTTCATCAGCCCGGGATCAGCTCGCCCTGTACCTTTGAGGTCGGCGGGTATCTGACGTGGCAGGGGCGGCGTTATCAGATCGTCAGCGTGGAGGAGCAATATGAAGCCGAACGGCTTCATCATACGGAGGTAGGACTATGCCTGTAAACTTTAATGTGAAGGTCAATTTCGATCTCGGCGCGATCGAGGCGGATATTTTAAAGGCGGCGGACGAGGCGATCCCAACGGTAGCAAACGAGGTGCTGGCGGACAGCAACAAATACGCTCCCGTGCGGCAAAAGATTTTAGTTGGGAAAACCGTGATCGATCAAGAAGAAACGCCTATTGTACAACCGATCCCGGGCGAACAGCGCGCGACCGTCGCTTGGCGCGTCCCTTACGCGGCATATATGTACAAGGGGAAATCCAAAAAGGGAAAAGATCTGACATACAGTAAAGATCCAAACCCGTATGCGGGAAAAGAGTGGTTCGCCAAAGCGAAGGAAAATAAATTTCCCGACTGGAAGAAAGCGTTTGAAAAGCTACTGAAAGGATTTTTAAGAAAATGAGCGAAACAAACATTCAGGCGGCGATCAACGCCGTCGCCGATCGGATCACCGCGCTTTTGGATATTCCGATCACTCCGCCGCCTCTCTTAAAGGACGGCGGGGTCGTTCTTTATCCCGAGGGCGGCGGGATCGAGGCGCAGTCGCTCGACCAAAGCCACGCCCGCTGTTACGCGGACGTGACGGTCGAGTGTAAGGCGCGGGAGGCGGCGGAGGGATACCGAACCGCGTCGTCGATCTACGAGAGGATCAGAGCGCCCGACTTTTCGGGACTGTTCGGCGGCGTACAAATTTTAAGCGTAAGAGCGCTGTCCGCGCCGCGCCTTGTTTCGCGGACGGACGACGTGGTTTACGCCTTTTCGTTACGGATCAATTATTATTTTTAACAGGAGGAAAAACAAATGGCGGTAGAATTACCAAAGGCGGCAAAAATGAAAAATAACGGCGAGATCGTATTAAAGCTCGACACGACCCCGACCTCGGAGGCGCAGAATCTCGTCGATATCCGGGACTGCTTTGAGAACATCGGCTTCGCCATGAACGAGGTCGTTCAGAAGATCCAGTTTTTAAGCGACAACGGATATTCGACCTCATGGGTCAGCGGCGCGGACATTACCGTCACGCTGACGGGGCGGTACATCGACGGTCACCCGCTCTGCGAATATCTGCGCTCGATCGAGCATGAGATCCTCGAAAAGCGCTGTACGAATTACACCCTTGAAAAGTTCGGGATCGCGCTCTCGGGGAGCTGTACGATCACGGCGCTCACGATCGGGGGCGGGACGGCGACGGAGGGCGCGCCGATCAATATGACGGTCAACTTTAACGGAAAGCCGACCGTTTCCGGCGCGGCTTGAAGCAGCCCCGCCGCTCCCGCGCCGATCGATTTGGCGGAGGAGCCGACGGAACAGGAAGAGGATCTCGACATTGAGGAGGAGGCGTAACGCCTCCTCTTTTTACGGAAAGGAATGATGAAATGTGAACGTTCAATTCACACGAACCAAAAAGCTCGAGGACACGGTCGAGCTGATCCGCGAGGACGGCGCGGTCGAACGGCTCACGGTATCGCTCGACTTGGACACGGTCGCACGGGGGTTTCTCCAAAAATACAACGTCCTCGTCTCGGCGCACCGAACGCTCCGCGAGCTCCAAAAAAGGAAAAAGAAGGCGGAATTTGAACAGAGCGCCGCGCTCTACGGCGCGATCGTGATCGACCTGTTGGAGCTGACGTTCGGGAAGGAGAACGCGGCGAAAATACTGGAGTTTTACGAAAACGGCTACTTCGAGATGGTTCAGCAGATCATGCCGTACATCACGGGACGGGTCTTACCCGCGATCCGAGAAGCGTTAAAACAGCAGAAAAACCGACTGAAAAGGTCGTTTAAACAGCTATGAAAGAACAAATCTACTCGATCGACAAGCCGTTCCCGGAAACGATCGCGGTCGGCGGGAAAAGCTATCGGCTGAACCTCTCCTTTGACCGCGTGATCCGATTTTACGAGCTGATGCGCGACAGGGAGAGCGCTTTTTCCGACGAGGAAAGGCTCGAGATCGCCTACGCGTGGCTTGTGAAACGACCGCGCCGGGCAAAGCGGGCGGAAAAGATCGCCGTGATCCGCGCGGTCATGGAAACGCGGCTGACTCTGACGGAAAGAACCCTTCCCCAAAAGAGAAAGGAGCGGACGGCGATCGGCTATATCGAGGACAGCCCGTATCTCTACGCCGCTTTTCGTCAGGTGTACGGGATCGACCTGTTCCGCGAGCGCGGGAAGCTCCACTGGTGGAAATTCCTCGCCATGCTCGACAGCCTACCGCCCGACTGTAAGCTCAAGGAGATCATGGCGATCCGAACACGGGAGCTTCCGAAATTCAACGGGCGAAACGCCGAGGAGATCGACCGTATCCGGGAACAACAGCAGTATTATTTTTTGGACGTCAATTTTGAGGAAGCCGAAGCCGAGGCGAACGACGGCGCAAATCGGCTTTTTGAGGCGTTACTTTTAAAGGCGAAGGAGGGGGAAGCTTATGGCGGGAAACGAGGATAAGTCCGTCGTGATCGACGTTCGGGCGGAGTCGGGACAGTTACAGTCCGACCTAAACGCGGCGGAGAAAAAGGTCAAAAAGTCCGCCGAGGAGCTGGCGCGGGCGCAGACGAAGGCGGACGAGGAAGTAGCCAAAAATCATAAGCAAAACAGCGAGGAGAAGCGGAAGCACGCCGAAGCTTTTGAGAAAAAAGAAAAAGAAACAAACCAAAATATCAAGGAACATTCCTCCAAAACGGGCGATTCGATCGTTAAAAAACACGCCGAGGACGCGGAAAAGCTGATCCGTCAGACCGACGA
>JAMPCH010000074.1 GCA_023666265.1 Roseburia sp. | reverse complement strand
ATTTTGCCAGTTGCCGTCGTAATAGCTCCCCTTCCCCGCGACCTTGAGACCGATCTCTTGACCCGTGACCGTGATCCCTTGTCCGGCGGTGTAGGTCGAGCCGGTATCAAGCCCGTCGATCCGTTTTTCGACCTGTGGCTTTGGCTTTCTGTTTAGCATATCGATCAACCTTCTTTCTCAATAACAGCCGCATCGGGCGCGTGACAGATCACCGTCGTGATCCCGCCGTACTTCCGCCGAAGATCGGTCACCACGCCGACGATACTCCGCCGGACGTCGATCGTCCCGCCGATAAAACGACAGGCGTCGCCGAGCTCGATCCTCGCGTTTCCCAAAAGCTCCGCTCTGATCTCGCGCTGTTTAAACCCGTCGATATATTTTAGCCAGCTCTCGTTGATCCGGCGGTTTTCCGCTTCGTTTTTTATTTGAAGGAGCGGGTTTTGGGCGAGGGTAAATTCGCCCGGACGAGCCTGTGCGTCCGAGGAGGTATAGGCGCTCGTATAGTTGACCGTTTTTCGCTCCGTCTCATACGCCGTCAAATATTTGATATACGTCCGAACGTCCGAAAAGCGGATCGACCGCCGCTCGTCGCCCGTGATCTCGTGATCCGTTAAGATCGTCTCGCCGTCCGCGCGGTACTTTGCTCGCCTAAGCGCGAGCCTTCCCTCCCGCGTGACGACCGCGTTCGCACAGACCAACTGCGCCGCCCACATGATCGCGTCCCGCCACGTTTGGATCGCGCCCGACTTTAGGGAAAGCCCCGTCACGGACACGTTCGGTAGCCCGTCGGGGACGCCCGTAAAAAATTCGTCCGACCCCGTTACGGCGGTACAAGCGTCGGCGATCAGTCCGAGAACGTCGTATCCGTCCGCCTGTTTTTTCTCCTCGTCGATCTCGACGTCAAAAAGGACCGCCGCGTCATACGCGGTGAGTTTTACGAGCTTATTCCGCCGATCCGTCTTTGTCCCGTCCGCGTAAAACGTCCCGAGAGGGACGGGTGCTTCGCCGTCCTCGCCCGTTTCGGATAAAGAGATCACCGCCCCGTCAAATTCGTGTCCCGCCGCCTCTTCGTCATAGATCGAGAGCTTCAATTCGGCGGCGTTAAACGTCCCGATGTCAAATCGCCCGCCTGTCGAGGTGCTTTCCGAAAACGTCAGCCCGTCGCGGACGAGTACGCCGTCGTCGATCAAAAGCTCCGTCCCGTCCTTTAGAATGATCCTTCCGTCGATCATATTCCCTCCTATACTTGGATCGCGTTATACGATACTTCCCACCAGCTTTTCTCCGAAAGAACGATCATACGCGATGAAATTTTTGATACATAAAATTCCGCCGTTACATAGCCCTCCTCGGCGGCTTCGCTCGCGGGACAAAATACCGTCAGCTCGACCGTCGCGTCGCCGATGTCCCGTGCGACCTTCGCGACCCGATCTCCGTCGAGCTTATGGGTGACCGAGAGCTTGATGACCTTCGCGCGGAGGCGGTTTCGGATCAGCTTCCCGGTCTCGGATCGCGCCGTATCGTCCGCGTCAATGTCCTCGAGATCGGCGGAATAAGACGCGATCCCGGGAAACCATTCTCCGTCCTTCGCGATGAGGTGTGCGGCTCGATCCGCGCTTTCTTCGTCTTTTGCCATTTTTATGACCATTCCTTTCCTCTGGAGGCAGTTTGTGCCGAGAGCCGAAGCAAGCTTTGATCGCCGCGTCCTTGCGGCGTATGGGCTTGCTTCTTACGGCTTCCTTGCCTATTTGCCGAGGCACAAACAACGGGTTTGAAAAATCTTTGATTTTTCAAACTTTTCACCGTCCGTTCTGCTGATAGATCAGCCTGTTTTGATAGCTTGTGACGCTTTCGCCGACCTTATCGCCGTCCAGCTCGACCGTCGTATGGATCTCGGTCACGGACGAACCGCCTGCGTTCGCGGCGGCGACCGCGTTATATACGCCCTCCTCGGTCAGGGGGTCGGTGAGCTGACCGCTGTCGATCAGGTTCGACTGCCACCCGAGGATCTTTTCGTCCGATAGCTTATATCGGTCGCCCATCACATTTGCGTACCAATACATCGCCTCCGAGGTCGTCAGATAGTTAGAGAGGGCGTAGTCCCGCGCCTCGGAGACGCTCTTCCCATCCCTCAGCGTGTCGATCACGAGCTCGTTCAGGTCGGCGACGCGATACTTGCTATCAAGCTCGTTCGCGTTGATCTTGCCTCCGTTCGTCAGCTCGTAAAACCCCGCGCCGACATTCGACCAAAACTTGTTCCATTCCCGACCCGCGTCGCCGAAGATCTCCTCGAACTTCTCAATAAACGCTTTCCCAAAATCCTCCAGCGCCCCCAAAATGTCGCCCGACTGTATCTTCGCGCCGATCCCTTGCCAAAAGGCGCTGAAATCGTCCCAGCTTTTGCCGAAGGCGGCGGAAAGGGAAGCGTCAATATCCTCCGCGACCTTATAGATCGCGCCCTCAACGTCGCCCGATCGAACCAAGCCGATTATTTCGCCCCAGTAATCCCTCACCGTGATCCAGCCGTCTCCGAACAGGTCGGTCAAAAAGCTGTCCGCGCCCTCGCCGAGCTTTTTGAATACGCCCTCCCAGTCCCCCGAGGTGATCAGTCCCCAGACCTCGCCCCAATAATCCGCGATATTCCCGAGGACGATCGCGGCGGCGTTATCGAGTTCGCCGAACTGCGCTTCCGCGCCCTCAAGCGCCGCCGAGTAGTCCTCGACGGCTTCCACATCGGTTTCCGAAACGGTCGAAAGCCCCGCGCTCCCGCTCCCCGAGAGCTTTGTGATCTCGTCGAAGCCCGCGAGGCTTTTCAGCGCTTTTTCGGTCTCGTTGACGCTGTCGGTGAGGTCGTCCTGTGCCTTCGCCGCCGACTCGATGTTCTCCGAGGTGCTTTCGGAGGCGTCGGAAACGACCGCCTCATTCGCCGTCGCGGCTTCCTTCAACTTCCCAAAAACGATCATCGCCAGCCCCGCGATCAGCGCCAGCTTACTTCCCGTCGTGCCGAGGACGCTATTTAGCTTTTTATAAGCCGTTATCGCGCCGATCACGCCGACCGTCATCGTCATCATCGGCTCGGGGACGAGCGCGAGCGCGTCGCCGACCAGTCCGATCCCGTTCCCGAGCGTGACGACGATCGGCGAAATGTCTCGTAAGACCCCGCCGAGGAGCTTGACCCCGTTCGTGACCGTCGGGATTAGGGTCGTCCCCGCCTCGGTCATAAAGTTCTTAAACTCGGCTTTGAGCGTGTTGAGCGACCCCGCGAAGGTATCGTTTTCCTTCGCATAGTTTCCCGCCGCGTACTCGGTCTTTTCCATGAACATCTGCATAGCGACCGTCACTCTGTCTTGGGTCGTTTCAATTTTTCCAAGTCCCTTTTCAAGTGCATATGACTGGAGGGTCGCGTCTGTCATAGCGACCCCCAAGTTATCCATCATAGTCATATTGCCCTTCGCCATGCCCGTGATCGCCTGCATCGCCTCATCGACCCCGATCCCCATGATCGAGGCGACGTCCGCCGCTCTCTGCATCGCCGCCGTCGTCATATCGACCGACCTCGCCGTCGAGATCCCCGTCCCCTGAAAAAGCGCGCCCATTTTGGTCGCGCTCGCGAGATAGTCGCTTTCGGCGAGACCGAGCGAGGTCGCGGCTTCCTTCGCCGTCTCGCGGATCGTCCCCGCGTAGCTTTTAAAGACCGATTCCGCGCCGCCGATATTCTGCTCGAGGTCGCCCGCGAAGCTTACGGAATCCTTTAAAAGCTTCCCGATCCCGAGCGCGACGAGACCGCTTTTCAGCTTCCCGAAGGCTTCCTCCGCGCGGGAGGACGCGTCCTCCGCCCCGTCGCCGAAGCGCTTTGTTTCCTCCCGCGACCGCTCCATTCCCCGAAGGTAGTCGTCCACCTCCGCCGTGATCTTTACGCGTAGCTCGTCCTCCGTCATGCCTTCTCGCCTCCTCCGAATTTTCCCCGATACGCCTGAGCGAACCGCGCCATCGCCCGCTTACTCTCCCGCCAGTTCTCGACAGGGATATTCCCGCTCTCCGACCGCCCGAAAAGGGTCGGGAACGCCTTAACGACGCTTCGCGGGAAGGCGCTCGCCTTTACGCGCGAGAGATAGGCGGCGTGATAGGCGCTAAAAGCCGCCGCCCGGATCATCGTCTCGCTTTCCCGCCTTTCGCGCTCGGCGTACCGCGCGGCGACGGCGACAAGCTCTCCATAGCTCATTTCACGAAGATCCGCGTAAGTGATCCCTGCCATTAAGGCGAAAGGGAAGATCGCGTTTACGGCGTCGGTACAGCTTTGAGGCGCTCCTCCGCCGCCTTGAGCTTCGCCGCCGCCTTCTCCGCCTCCGCCGCCGCGATCAGCTCCGCGAGCCTCGTCTGCGCCCGCGCCGCCGTTTTCTGCGCCGCTGCGGCTTCGGCGCTCATAAAACCCGACGCCACCAAGACGTCTGTTACGAGGAGCTGATAGTCCGTGAGATCCTTCCCCTCGTCGATCATGTCGTCGTATATCCGCGCGGCGAGCTTTTTCGCCTCGGGATAATGCTCGGGGTCGAGCGCGTAGGCGATGATGTCGGTACAAAGCCCGAGGCGGTTGATCTCGGGGAGCTTATCCGAGAGCGCCCCGCCGATCCGCCTCTCGAGCTCGTCCATATACGCCGCGCGTAGCTTGAGGCGGTATTCCTTCCCGCCGACCGTTATATTAACAAAATTCATTTTTTTATTTTCCTTTCTATTTATGACAGGCGCGGGATCCCCCGCGTTTTCCGAAAAGCGGGGAGCGCCTGTTTTTTCGCCGATCCCGCTTACGCCGTCTCGTTCCCGGGCGTATAGCTGAGTTCCGTGGAGGGCGTACAAGCTACCGCGAAGTTGACCCGATCCCCGACCGCCGCCGCCAGCTTATACGTTCTGTGCGTTCCGCTCCAAGCGTATTTACTCCCGTCCGGGAAGGTCAGCTCGTAGCTGTTCGTCGTCCCCTCCGCCGCGTAAGCCGCGTTAAAATTTGAGGTCTTATCGATAAACTCAAAGGTCAGCGACCCGGGATCCATCAGCCCCGGAATGTACGATTTATACTTTTCGTTATCGAAGCTCGTAATATCGATCTTCTCCGGCTCGCTCCCCATATCGGGGGTCGAGGTCAGCCCCTCGATCTTTGTGTTCCCGATCGTGAGCGACGTTTTCGCCGTGATATATCCGTCTGCCATTTTTTATCATCTTCCTTTCTGTGTTTTAATTTCCGCCGTAAAGCAACAGCTTCCGCGTTTCGTCCGCCGTCACGGAGAAGCGCATCGTATACCGAAACAGTCCGTCCTCTCCGAGCGGGGAAGAAAAAGAACGCCGAAACCCCGAAGCCGTCATTTTCGCGGCGACCTCGCGGGCGAGCGTTCTTGCCTCATATTCGTCCTCGTGATATACGTCCGTTTGGATCGTGACCTCGCTATAAAGCTCCCCGCCGTCCGTAAGGGCGGTCGCTCTGTTATCGACCTCCGAAAGCACGATGAGGGGCATTTCCGCCTCGATCCCGCTGTACGACAGCTCGATCCCCGCCCCGAGCGGAGCGAGGAGATCCCGAACGTGCGGTAAAAGATCAATCATGCCCGATCACCTCGTTTAATTTCCTCGTTAAATTCGCCTTGATCGTGCGCGGAAGGTTTTCCTTATACTTGTTGAACGCGGGGAGCAGGAATGGACAGGGCTTCATGCCGTGCGAGGTGTGCCAGCTCCCGTCCGCGCCCTTATACCGCCAATACTTTCGGGTCGTATGCGGTACGGCGGGGTCGCCGAGCGCTCCCGTCCCAAATTCCACATAAACGCCGTATTCGACGTTCGTCCCGACCGCATAGCCCTTCGGGATCTTTTCGACGGAGATGCTCCCGCGAAGCTTACCCGTGTTGGCGGGGCAATCCTCCTTCGCCTGTTTTTGGATACGGATCGCCGCTCGATGAAGCGTCCGGTCGACGACCTCGTCGACCGTCCCCTCCCCGCCGAGCGCTTCAAGCCCCTTGATCAGGCGATCCAGTCCCTTGATCTCGATCTCCATTTTGTCCCTCCTTTTCCGCGACCGCCGCGATATGCGCGGTATACGCGAGGATCGATACGATCCGATATTTTTCCCCGTCGATCCCGACGAGATCGTCCTTCCTTACGTCCGTCCCCGTCGGACAGACGAGGTTTTTCATCTTCGTGATCCGATTCCCGTAAAGCGCCGCCGAGAGGCTGTCCGTGACGGGCTGGATCATCGCGCGGATCGTCCCGATCGTCCGATATTCCTTTTTTGTCCCGATATATGGGGAAGGCGTGCGCTCCGCCCGATCGAGCGGGAGCGTCCGTAGGTCACGCGTCATGATCCTCACTTTTGATCACCCTTACCTTTCGCGGATAACTTTTGAGCCGCTCCTTCATCTCGTCGGGTAGCCCGTCGAGGAACGCCCGCGCGATCCCGCCCTCGGAGCGGGAGGTCTCGCCCTCCGCTCCCTGTCGATTAAATAAAATAAGGGCGAGCTCGACTTGGACGCTTATCAGCCGGGGCGGGAGGACGTCCCGCCCGATCAGGTCGAGGATCGTCTCCTCCGCCGATTGTAACAGGGCTTCGAGCGCGGCGGTGTGCGTGTTTTTCGCGTCCTCCCCGAGGCGGAGCTTTAGCCGCTCAAGCGCCGTCAGTTCCATCGCTTACGACCCCGAAGCCGCCGATTTCGGGAGAATTTTAACGCCCTTTAAAACGCCCGCCTTCCGCGTATTTTTAAGGGCGATCCCCGCGACAAGCTCGACGTCTCCCGTTTTGACCGCCCCCGGCGCGGTCAGGTCGGGCATATGGGCGCTAACGACCTTCGTCCCCGTCGGCGAAATGCCGCAAAAGGCGTTCGTCCCGATCGAGACGGCGTAAATATCGGTCGTCCCGTAGGCGGAGGCGCTCGGCGCGGTCGTCTCGACGATGTCGACCGTCTTGGTCCCGTCGTAATACTTCCCACAGTCCATCAGCGGGATCCCGTTATACGTCTCGACCGTCCGTCCGAAGTCGTCCTTCGTCCGATCGTAATACCCCGCGCGGCGGGCGCAGGAGCGGATCTTCGCGAGCATTTTATCGTTCATGAGGAGGAGATCGGGCTTCCCGTCGAGGAGCGAGAGGAACGCGTCCAGCTCGTCGAGGAAGGCGTTATAATTCTCGTCCGTGAGCGCCGAGGTCGAGAGATCGACCTCCGACATAACCGCCGTATCCGTCCCGTTTAAGAGCTTTTTGAGTCCGTCAAACGTCCCCGTGACATACCCCGCGCCCGAGGCGGCGGAGCTTCCGTTAATGACGAGATTTGAAAAATAATTCGCCGTCGCCTTGATTTTTTCCTCCGCCTGAAACGCGAGCTCGTCGATCGCGCCGGACGTCTCCGCGATCACGCGGTCGATCTCAAACGAACCGCCCATGATGATCGCCTTTGAGGTCTTTTCTTCCCGCTTCGCCTCGCCGGGGGTATACTCCTTCCCGATCGTCCTTACCGCCGCCGTCGAGGGCGTTTTGAGCTGAATATACCCGTAGGTGAGGGTCGACCCGCCCGTCCCGGGCGAGATCGCGTTATCAAAAACGAGACGGTCGAGTAAGAGGCTCGACC
Source organism: Roseburia sp. (assembly GCA_023666265.1). Taxonomy (GTDB): domain Bacteria; phylum Bacillota; class Clostridia; order Oscillospirales; family Ruminococcaceae; genus Ruminiclostridium_E. The sequence goes on along the minus strand of JAMPCH010000074.1, from coordinate 2,557 downwards.
GCCGGAACGTATCGATCACCTGTTGATCGACCTTGTCGGTCATACCGACCTTTGCTTCCGCTAATGTGATAGCCATAATAAATTTTCCTTCCTTTCCTGCTTGAAAAAATCCAAGCGCTTTTACTGTTTTTTCGCCTTCATTCTTAGTGCCTCGGCGAGCGTAGCAGGCTGAGCGTTCGCCGCCCCGTTAAGTGCGCCGAGCTTCGGCGGCGGGCTTTTGAGCCTTTCGGCGACCGCCTTTTCGACGGCGGCTTTAAACGCCGTCTCGACCGCGTCGAGACTTTCCTTACAGGCTTCCGCGCTTTCGCAGTTCAACACGGCGGACAGCTCGGGCGGAAGCCCCTTCTCAATCAGCGTTTCCTTCGCCGAAGCCGTAAGCTCCCGCCGCGTGATCGCCGCTTCTCGCTCCCGGAGCGCTTTTTCCCGCTTTTCGCGCTCATACTGCGCCTTTTCGTCCGCCTTCATTTTCGCGAGCTTTTCCTGCTCGGTGAGCTCCGCCTTTTTCTGCTCGTCCCACTTCGCGCGGGCGGTCTCGAGCGCCTTCGCGACCCGTTTATCAAATTCGGACTGATAGTCCTTATTTTTTAACAGGTCGTCAAAGCTCGGGGACGCTGTCTCCGCGCCCGTTTCTCCCGCTTTACCCTCCGCTCCGCTCGTTCCCGCCGTTCCGTCCGCGTTTGCGGCGTTCCCCGCCGTCCCCGCGTCGTCCTCCGCGAAAAATTGAAGCGGGAGCTTTAACGTTACGCTTTTTTCTTTGTGCATTTTTCCTTCCTTTCCGCGCCCGCGCCGTCCGTTGTCCGCCGCGTTCGCTTGTTTGATCTTTCGTCCTCATTTTTATACTGTTTCACGACATGAATGTGTACAAAAATTCAAGCAAAAGCTTGGGTTTATGCGGTTTTGCGCCGAATTTTTGTCTACACATTCGGAGTGAAACAGCATTACGCCCTAGAACATTTCGGGCGACGTCATCAAGAAAGCGACCCCGTGAGACGCGAGATCGCTTTTGGTATAAAAACAGCGCTTTGCATAAATAAGCAAAACGCTGAGGTTATTGAAACAGTATACAAAAACATATATGCGACGAAATTATATTCATTCCACAATTACATTTGGCGTTACTCTTATAACACTTCCGCAGTTATCGCAGTTAAATTCATGCGCTACGCTAATATTGCGGGCGCTTGTCCGATACACGCCTTTTTTACAACTTTCGCATTGAATCATTTCGCCTTTACGAAGTCGATCAATGAGGAGATCGCTTTTTTCTTCCATGCCCATATCCTCCTTTTATCCAATTATATTCGGGGTAAGCCGCTTTCGCCAGTTTTACGATATAACGTTTTTCGGCGATCGTTAAAGGCTTTCCTGTAAGAAATATCTTTTCCGCCGCCATACATACCGCCTCTGCCCATTGACTTTGCCCAATATCGTAATAAAGATGCGTCGTTTCGTGTATAATTGTTTGAGCCGCAACCTTAACGTTCGGAATATTATCCATAAAAATTTTTATGGTGTTTCCGCGCTGTTCGCCTCTATTGGTATAGCGCTGTTTTGAATAAACCATAATAGGCTTAATATTCATTTCTTTCAAATGACTTAATGCGGTTTTCCCTATCTCCGATTGCTCCAACGAATATAAAACCTCTTGCGGAGTTATATTTGCGGTGATCTGTTCTTCTGTAAATATAAATACATCTCTTGCTTTAGCTATATTTATTATACCACCATTCCCAAAAAAGTCAACCGTTTCCGCCGCATTTTTTCGCCGTCCGACATACCTCACTTTCCCATCCTCGCCCTTCTCCAACCCGCTTAACCATTCCTCAAACGAAACGTCCTCGTTCAGTCCGAGCTCCTCGTTGAGCTCCTCGTCGGACAGGTCAAAAAGCTCGTCCTCGATCACCGCGACCGTCGTGCTTCGACAATACGGGTGCATGGGCGGGAGGTTCACGCCCACCTTCGCCTTGTCGACCGCGAAGCGCTTCCCGTCCAGCTCGGCGCAGACCTCGGAGGTGCGGCTGTCGAGGACGGCGGTAAAGGTGTATTCCTTGATCCCCGCCGACTTGTAGCTTTCCAGCTCCGCGCGGTTCGCGATATACGTCGTCTCCGTTCGGATCAGGCGCTTCGCGTCACGATACCCGATCCGCCAGCGCTGTGCGACCTTCTCCGCGATCTTGTGTTCGCTTTCGCCCGTGAACATCGCTTCGAGAAGCGTTTGTTTCAGCTTCGTCCCCATATCGTTCACGTCCGCGTAAATGCGGGCGGAATAATTCCTCCCGCTCCAATTCATTTTGAGAATTTGCGTGATCCGGCTCTCGGGGAAGAGGTTGAACGCCGCGCCGAGCGTCCCCGTCCCGACCTGTAGGTCGTAGATCGTCCGCCGATAGGCGGTCTTCGCGATCCCGCCGAGAAGGCTTGTCGTTTTTTTCAGCTCGGCTCTGTATAAGCGACCGCATTTCTCCGAAACGTCTCCGAGCAGATCGTCGAGCCGCGCGATCCGCCACGTATACGCGGGCGCGGAGGTAAGCGCGTCGAGGGCGAGCCGCCGCTTCTCGGG
>JAMPCH010000073.1 GCA_023666265.1 Roseburia sp. | reverse complement strand
AAATTTATTTTATCATCTTTTCGTCCGTTTGTCAAGCGTTTTCGGGGATTTTTTTCTCCCGAACTTTTCAAAATTGTCCGACCTCGCAAAGAGCGTTAAAGCGCTCTCCTTCCCAAAAAGAAAAACACATAACGTAAGACCGCAAGCGCCCAAACAACCCGTAAGGTACGCCATCCTGCCTTAAAAAATTAAAGGCAATTGCTATAAATTAGATGAAAGCCGCAGTGCGTCCGCAGACTTCCCCCACTCGGAGGGCTTCCTTCGGAACTGCCCGTGGCGGGTCGCCACCTAGTCCGCCTGTCGCCACAGGTAAATACACGAGACGACCACCGAGATCCCCGTCACGAGGAAGGAGAACCCGAGGTTCTCGAGAAAGTCGCCCCGGATCGACGCGTCGGAGCGGATAAAATAGCCGATCCAGCCCAGCGTATCAAAGAGAGAGATGCTCTTACCGAACGCCTCGGAGATCGCGCTATGTACGTCGACGACGGTCATCGCCGCCACGCCGACGAAGGTCATACCGAGCGACAGGATCGCGCTGATCACGATCCCCTTTTTATCCATCGACCGACCCGCGAGATAATAGCCGCCAAAGGTCGTAAAAATGATCGCGACCGCGCCGAGCGAGCCGATCACATTTAAATAGTAGGCGATCAAGACCCAGATCGCCACGCCCACGACCCCACAGGTCAGCGCCCCGATGATCCCCATAAACGCGTTACTGCTCGCGCGATAGGCGCGGTGGTGAGCATAAGAGGACGCGACGCTCGCCGGGTCATAGGGCGGCGGCGCTTCCCCGCCGTATTCCCGCCCCTCGCTGTACGGCGTGGGCGCGGGGCGTTTTTCCGCTCCGCGATAAGAGCGGTCGGGCGCGTCGCGGTCGATCATCATATCCGCGCTCGCGTAGCCGACGGCGTATGCACCGTCCTTTTTCTCCTCCGGGGCGGCGCTCGCCGAGGCGGCGTAGGCGTTCTTCTCCGCCGAGAGGGGGGTGACCGCGTCCGGTCCGTCGGGCGAAGAGACCTGTTTCTCCTCGCGGTTCGCGTTCGGGTTTACGAGCGGGACGCTCCCGTCGCGACCGAGCGGCGTTTCCTCCGCGTCGAGCCGGGGATGCCCCGTCGTGACCGTCGGGTTTAAAACGAGCGACTCGATCGCGGTCACGTCGATCGGCGCACCGTCGTTGCTGTCGTCGCGGATCTCGGTCACGACCGTCCCGTCGTCCTCCTCGGGGGTCTCTTTTTTAAGCTCGACCTCGCCGTCGTCGTTGATCAAAAGCTCGCTAAAGCCGATCTCGGGGACGGGGTCGCGCTTCGGCTCTTCGGGGACGATCTCGGGCGGCTCCTCATAGATCTCATCAAACATCAGGTCGTCAAAGCCGTCGTCTTCCGGCTCGCCCGCCGTCTCCGCCGCTTCCGCCGCCGCCCGCGCCTGTTCCTCGCGAAACTCCCGCTCCGCCTCCTCAAAAAGCGCCGAGCGCGGCGGCTCGGGCTTCTCCTCCTCTCGGTCGGAGAATAAAAGCGACGAAAAGCCCTCGTCCTCGAGCGCCTTCGGCGGCTCATCGGGCGCGTCCGGGAGCGGCGAGAGGATCGCCTCGTCCATAAGCGCCGATTCCTCGCGGGGGGCGGGGTCTTGTATTTTGATTTGTTTATCCTTTTGTGAAGGATCGAGTTGCGGCGCGTCTTGAGCTTTTTGGGGGCTTTGATCGCTTTTAGCGGAGGACGAGCGGTGTCTTTCGCCGCATTTGGCACAGACCTGGGCGATCACGCCGTCGACCTCGCGGATCGACAGCTCCTCCGTCCCGCCGCATTCACAACAACAGTTCTCATAAAAATTGAGCGACAGGTGATCGGCGAGATCGTATAAAAAGCGCTTTAAATTCGTCACGTTCGTGAAATCGTCCGACGCGCGGTTCAGCGCGATCGCCGTCCCGAGCTCGGTCACGCGATAGTTTTTTATTAAGTCGGGATAAAGCCGCTTTTGATCCTCTAAATAATCGTCCGCCGATTTTACGGCGGCGTATTCGCCCCTTTTTATCCACATCAAGATCCCATAGCTCCCCGCCGCGAGATTTTCGCGGACGGCGGCGGAATATCCCTTGATATTCCCGATTAGGGCGTCCTCCTCCTCATGATAGGTCAGCCCGAGCTGTACGCCGGTTTCAAGCAGTTCTTTCATTCAAGTCGTTTTTCCTTTCGTTTCGATCGCGCCTCATTCTTTACCTTTTCGCGCGGTACAAACCTCTCCAGGATATATATTACAACATTTTTCTCCGAAAGTCAAGAAATAATCTTGAAATATCCGCGAAAATATGTTATAATAAAATTGTATAATTTAGTGGGAACGCTTTGTTCCGACGCGGAAAGGAGCGACCGTACTTGAAGATCATCAAGGCGAACACCTATATCCCGATCCCCGGCGATCCGTTCGAGATGCCGCTTCCGCTGAAGCTGGAGTTGCTCTGGGCGAATAACCTGCTTTGCGTCTACTCGATCTCGGAGGACGAAACGGTAGACTATACCTATAATATCAATACGGATATCCCGATCTTGACCCCGATCTCGCGTAAGCTCAAAATCGCCGATATTTATTACCTCCTCCGCTCGCGGGTCTTCGCCGACAATCCTTATGTCGCGCCCGCCGAGCTCGAGCGATTCGGGCTCGACGAGTATAACCCCTATCGGATCATCCGTAAGACCTACGGGATCCTCCCCGGCGACTGTTATTGGATACGCCGCGCGGACGATAAGACCGACTATGCCTCCGCGACCGAACAGGTGAGGGATTATTATGTCCTCACCCCCGAACAGCGCGCGGAAAAATATAAATTCAAAAAATCGGAGGAGGACGTCTCCTACGCTCAGATTGAGGATTTCCTCGACTTGAGTTGAGTATTCGGGAAAGGAAAAAGCTTGAATCCATCGAATCGTTATGACGCGATCGTGATCGGCGCGGGTCCGGGCGGCGTTTTTACGGCGTATGAGCTGATAAAGCTCGACCCCGCGCTCCGCGTCTGTGTGATCGACCGAGGCGGACCGATCGAGAGCCGCCTTTGTCCGATCGACGGGAAGAAGATCACCGCCTGTATCCACTGTAAGACCTGTAACATCATGAACGGCTTCGGCGGCGCGGGCGGTATGTCGGACGGGAAATATAATATCACGAATTCCTTCGGCGGCGATCTCTATACCTATACGGGGCGCGACGAGGCTTTAGCGCTTATGGAGTATGTCGATCGGGTCAATCTCGAGCTCGGCGGCGGAGACGCCAAGCTTTACAATACCGCCTCGAGCGGCTTAAAGTCGGAGGCGCTTCGCTATGACCTCCACCTCCTCGAAGCAAAGGTTCGCCACCTCGGGACGGATCGAAACCGTAAGATCCTTAAAAATCTCTATGAGCTTTTAAAGGAAAGGATCGATTTCCGCTTTCACGAGGAGGTCTTTACGGTCGTAAGAGAGGACGGCGAATTGGTCGTCTCGACCGATAAAGACCGCTATCGCGCCCCCGTCGCGGCGGTCGCGGCGGGGCGCTCGGGGTCTAAATGGATCTCCGAGCTCTGCGCGAAATTCGGGATCGAGACAAAGAGCAACCGTGTGGACATCGGTGTTCGCGTCGAACTCCCCGCCGCGGTCTTTGAGCATATCACCTCGCGGGTCTATGAGAGTAAGTTCGTCTATCGGACGAAAAAATACGGCGACCTCGTCCGTACCTTTTGTATGAACCCCTATGGCGAGGTCGTCAACGAGAACACCAACGGGATCGTCACCGTCAACGGTCACAGCTACGCCGACCCGAGGTATCATACCGAAAACACGAACTTCGCCCTCCTCGTCTCAAATACCTTCTCCGAGCCGTTTAAGGACAGTAACCTTTACGGCGAGTCGATCGCGCGTCTCTCGAATATGCTCGGCGGCGGGGTCATCGTCCAGCGCTTCGTCGACCTCGTCTCGGGGCGGCGGACGAACGATCACCGCTTTTCTCAATGCTTCCTAAACCCGACGCTAAAGGCGACCCCCGGCGACCTCAGTCTCGTAATCCCAAAGCGCCAGCTCGACGACATCGTCGAAATGATCTACGCGCTCGATAAGATCGCGCCGGGGACGGCGAATGACGACACCCTCCTCTATGGGGTCGAGGTGAAATTTTACAACTCCCGCGTCGCCGTGAACGAGCGGCTCGAGACCGCCGTAAAGGGCTTATATATCCTCGGGGACGGCTCGGGCGTGACCCATTCGCTCTCCCAAGCGGCGGCGTCCGGCGTTTACGTCGCGCGTATGATCGCGGGCGCGAGCCGAGCGAAGGAAGAAACAAACGGCGTCGAATAACGGGAGCGCGTGAAAGCGCACGCCTTCCCCAAAAAATAATATCAATCAAAAGAAAGGCACAAAATCATGAACGTATGGCACGACATCGACAGCGAGCGGATCACGCCCTATAACTTTCTCTCCGTGATCGAGATCTCGCGCGGGAGTAAGATGAAATATGAGCTCGATAAAAAGAGCGGGCTTTTGATCCTCGACCGTATCCTTTATACCTCGACCCATTACCCCGCCAATTACGGCTTTATCCCAAAGACGCTCGCCGACGACGGCGACCCGCTCGACGTCCTCGTCCTTTGTAACGAGCCGATCCAGCCGCTCGTCCTCGTCCCCTCTTATCCGATCGGCGTGATCAATATGATCGACAACGGTAAAAACGACGAAAAGATCATCGCGATCGCCTTTGAGGACCCGAACTATAACTCATATCGGAGTATCGAGGCGCTACCCGCCCATATTTTTGAGGAAATGCAGCATTTCTTCCGCGTTTATAAACAGCTCGAGGGGAAAAGCACCGCCGTCAACGAAGTACAAGGGCATAAAGCCGCCGCCGAGATCATCGGGAAATGTATCGAGAATTATCGGATGAAATACGGCGCGGAAGCGGAAAAGGAAAAGGAGCTCTTATCATGAAAAAGATCGTCGCGAAGACCGCACCGATGGGCTGGAACAGCTGGGACTGTTACGGCGCGTCGGTGACGGAAGAGATCGTCCGCCGAAACGCCGACTACATGGCGAAGCACCTGAAAAAATACGGCTGGGAATATATCGTCGTGGATATCCAATGGTATGAGCCGACGGCGGACGGTCACGAATACCACCCCTTCGCCCCGCTCTGTATCGACGAATACTCGCGCGTGATCCCCGCCGAGAACCGCTTCCCTTCCTCGGCGGGCGGAAAGGGCTTCGCCCCCCTCGCGGAGTACGTCCACTCGCTCGGGCTGAAATTCGGGATCCATATGATGCGCGGAATCCCGCGCGAGGCGGTCGCGAAAAACCTCAAGATCAAGGGAACGGAGCGTACCTCCCGCGAGATCGCGCGGTTTAACTCGGTCTGTGACTGGAACCCCGATATGTACGGGGTCGACCCCGAAAAAGAGGGCGCGCGGGCGTATTACGACAGCGTTTTTGACCTTTACGCCTCGTGGGGGGTCGACTATGTGAAATGCGACGACATCTGCCGCGAGCTTCCCCATGAGGAGAAGGAACTGAGGCTTTTGAGCGAAGCGCTTCGCGGCTGTGGGCGCGATATGGTGTTGAGCCTATCGCCCGGTCCCGCCCTCCCCGAGCGGGCGGAGCTTTATAAAGAGGTCGCCGATCTTTGGCGGATCACGGACGATTTTTGGGACAAGTGGGAGCTTCTTTACGAGATGTTTTCCCGTGCGGCGACGTGGTGTATCCATAGCGGCGCGGGGAACTGGCCGGACGCGGATATGCTCCCGATCGGACCGATCCTACAGGACTATGACCCCGCCAACCGAACGAAATTCACCCGGGACGAACAAGTCACGATGATGACCCTTTGGTCGATCTTTCGCTCGCCGCTTATGATCGGCGGAGAGATGACGGGCTTCGACGATTTTACCCTCTCGCTCGTCACGAACGAAAAGATCCTCGCCATGCATAAAAACGCCCGCCACGCTCACCCCGTATGGCGGCGGACGGTCGACGGGACGGAATGGATCGTATGGGCGGCGGAGAGCGCCGAGGGCGGGCGTTATGTCGCCTTTTTTAACGCAGGCGATCAAGCGGGCGAGCTTTCGCTCACTTTAGACGAGCTCGAGCTGAGCGGCGCGTATCGCGCCGAGGAGCTTTGGAGCGGCGAAAAGCTGACCGTGACCGACAGGCTCTCCGTCTCTCTCCCGCCGCACGGCGCAAAGGCGTTCCTTCTCTCATGCTGATCGACGAGGAGAGAATGTACCTCGCGATCGAGGAGGCGAAAAAGGCGGCTTCGCTCGGCGAAGTCCCCGTCGGGGCGATCGTCGTCGACGAGGACGGGAAGGTCGTCGGGCGCGGACATAACGTCACCGAGACCGAGAACCGCCCGACGGGTCACGCCGAGATCCTCGCGATTGAGGAGGCGGCGCGGTCTAAGGGGAATTGGCGGCTCTCGGACTGTACGCTTTATGTGACGCTCGAGCCCTGTCCGATGTGCGCGGGGGCGGCGATCCGCGCGCGGCTAAAACGCGTCGTCTACGGCGCTTTTGACGAGAGCGGCGGCGCGCTCGCCTCGGTGACGGCGCTCTACGACGAGCGCTTCGGCTGTAAGCCGCTCGTGCGGAGCCGTATCTTAGAGCGCGAATGCGGCGCCTTATTGAGCGAATTCTTTCAAAAACAACGGGAGCGGGAGGCGCGAAATTGAACCGATATAAGACTTTAGCGGCGAATACGATCATCCTCGGGATCGGGCAGTTCGGCTCAAAATTCCTCGTGATCCTCATGATGGGGTTTTATCAGGCGGCGCTCGGTACAACGGGCTATGGCGAGATCAATAATATCATCGATACCGCGACGCTCCTGATGTCGGTCGCGACCCTCTCGATCGGCGAATCGCTGATCCGATTCGGTCTCGATAAAGCGTACCCTAATCGCGACGTTTTTTCGATCGGGCTTCGCGTGACGGGCGCGGGACTCGTCGTCTGTCTCCTCTTTGTCCCGCTGATCGGTCTGTTTTCAAATATTTTTCCCGATAACGCGGTCTTTTCTCTTTTAAAAAATTACGCGTGGATCACGATCCTTTATGTCACGACCGGGAGCGTAAAAAGCTGTTGCGCCCTTTTTGTCCGCTCGGCGGGTTATGTCCGTCTCTACGCCCTCGACGGGATCTTAACGACGGTCATGAATATCCTCTTTAACCTTATCCTCCTCTTTTGGCTAAAGCTCGGGAATATCGGCTATCTCCTCTCGGTGATCTTGGCAGATGTTTGTTCGATCGGGTTTTTATGGGTCATGGCGGGGCTAAACCGCTATTTTACGGTCTTTAAGGTCGACCGCGAGATCGTGAAGGCGATGCTCCGTTTTTGTCTCCCGATGATCCCGACCTCGATCATGTGGTGGATCATCAACTCGTCGGGGAGTCTTTTTGTCTCGGGGATGATCGGCTTTGAGGAGAGCGGGCTTTATAAGGCGGCGTATAAGCTCCCGAGTATGATCTCGATCTTTTCGGGGATCTTTTCCCAAGCGTGGAATATGTCCGCGATCACGGAGAAAAATTCCGCGACGATCGCGAGCTTTTATACCAACGTTTTTAATATCTTTCAGTCCGTCGTTTACGTGATCGCGGGGGGCTTGATGCTCGTCATTAAGCCCGCGATCGAGATCATCTGTGAGGCGGAGTTTCATACCGCCTATCACTATACGCCGTTTATGATCCTCTCGGTCTCGTTTACCTGCTTCTCGACCTTTATGGGGAGCGTTTATGTCGCCTCAAAAAAATCCGTCCGCTCGATGGTGACGGCGGCGATCGGCGCGGGCGCGAACCTCGTCTTAAACGCGCTTTTAATCCTCTTGATGGGGCTTCACGGCGCGGCGCTCTCGGGGTTTATCAGCTTTTTGATTATCTTCGTCCTTCGCGCGGCGGATACGCGGCGTATGATACGGATGGATCTTAAGTTGCCCAAAATGCTGACGAACGCGGCGATCCTCCTCTTGATGAGCCTTGTGATCTTTTTCGTCGACGACCCGATCTTTTATTATGTCGCGCTGATCCTTCTTTTTGGGCTGATCGTCCTGTTAAATTACCAATGCGGGATCATGGCGGTCAAAATGATCTTAAAGAAAAAATAGTTTCTTAATTTTTGTTTTTGATTTTTGGGAAGGCGTGCCGCTACGCCGCCCCGTTCTTCGGGCGGGTCTGTTTCTCCCCCGATCTTCGGGGATCGCGGAGCGGCACGCCTTCCCTAAAAAATAAACCATAAAATATGATGGGGGAGAAATGGATAAACTTTATCTTTTATGGCTGGTGATGGCGCTCGGCGCGGGCGACCCGCTGATCGCCGAGCTGATCTCGCGCTTTGGGAGCGGCGAGGCGGTCTATCGCGCCTTTCGCGAGAATACCGCGCTCGCGGGTCGAGAAGCGGCGGAACACGCCGCCGCGATCACCCTCGACGAGGCGGGAGAACGTCTCGCCGCGCTCGAGGCGCGGGGGATCAAGCTCGTCCCGATCGGGAGCGCCTTTTATCCCGAACCGCTCACGCGGCTCGAGAACCCGCCCTGTCTCCTGTTCGTGCGCGGGAACGAACAAGTCCTCGGCGGGAAGCTCCTCTCGACCGCCGGCTCGCGCGACATCACCCCCTATACGATGGAGGTCGAGGATCGCCTTTGCGCCCGCCTTTGTCGGAGGTATACGCTCGTCGGCTCACTTTCCTACGGGTGCGACGCGTTGAGCTGTCTTTGTGCGCTAAAGGCTCACCGTCCCTTCGTCGAGATCCTCCCCTGTGGCTTTGACCACGAATACCCCGAGGGGAGCCGCGTCCTCCGCGATCAGCTTTTAAGGCTCGGCGGCTGTATCGTGACCGAGCTTTTACCCGAGACAAAGCCGACCCAAGGGGCTTTTCGCCGTCGGGCGCGGATCGTCGGCGGGATCTCCCGCGCCCTCCTAATCTTTCAGGCGGGGACACAGAGCGGGGCGCTCTCGGCGGCGGAATACGCGGGGCGGGTCTTTTTCCTCCCGCCGCATAATATTTTCGCGAAGGAGTACGCGGGGACGGCGGCGTTTGTCCGCGCGGGCGCGTCGCTCCTTTTTGACGAACGCGATCTCGCCGACGCCTATATCGGCGAATATCGACCGAAGCCGATCGCCGTCCCGAGGCGATCCGCCCCGAGCGAAAAACGCGCGTCGGGCGAAGCGGCTTTTTCGCCCGACGCGGCGAAAGCCCCGCCCGAGCGCGCTCTCCCCGCGCGGGAGACGTTCGACTCCGAGCTTCACTATCTCGTCTATCAAAAGATCGCCGAGAGCGCCGAGCCGATCCCCTTTGATCTGATCTTTTGGGAGGTCTCCTGTGAGATCGCGAATTTAAACGAGATCCTGCTTGATCTTGAGTTGTCCGACCTAATCCGCCCCCTGAGAGGCGGGCGGTTTGAGGTGTGCGGGTGATCCGCTGTGAAAAACACGGGCGAGAAATTACATAAACCGCATACGCCCCGGCTTTTGATCGATTTTTAGGATTTTAAGGAGATCGTAAATGAAGTACCCCAAAATGATCATCTTTGATTACGGAAATACGCTTTTATGCGAACCCGATCGGAATAACGACAGAGGGAACGCGGCGCTTTTGAAATACGCCGTGAAGAACCCCAACGACTGCACGCCCGAGGACGTCGGGAAAGCCGCGAAGCTGATCTATGGGGAGCATATCGGACGCGTTCGCAGGAGCGGCTATGATATAGGCGGTCAAGTCGGTAACAGGACGCTGTATGAATATCTCGGGATCGAGTTTTCGCTTACCCCGCTTGAGATGGAGACCGTTTTTTGGAACGCCGCGTCCGCCGGCGCGATAATGCCCGACGCCGATAAAATGCTCGATCACATCAACAAAAGCGGCATACGGAGCGCCGTGATCAGTAATCTTACGTGGTCGGGCGCGGCTTTGACCGAGCGGTTCAACAGGTTATTGCCAAATCATCGCTTTGAGTTCGTTATGACCTCGAGCGACTACTTTATACGAAAGCCCAACCGCGTTTTATTCGATATTGCCCTACAAAAAAGCGGTCTTCCCGCCGACGAGGTATGGTATTGCGGCGACAGCATTTACAGCGATATAAACGCCGCGCACGAGGTCGGGATGTTCCCCGTTTTATACGAGGGCTCGACCGCCGAGGAAAACCCCTCCATTCGCGATAATATCGGTATGAAGGTAACCTTTGATTATTTACATATCCATCACTGGAGCGAATTGATCGCGACCTTGGAGGAAATGAGGGAGGCGTGATCGTTTCCAATCGTCGAGGGGTTTACCCATACACAAACCGAATAATATAAACGGCGTTGCCTTTTAAAGCGACGCCCTCAGCCTGTCGAAAAAGTCCAGCAAAAGCTGGACTTTTTCGCATTACTGTG
>JAMPCH010000072.1 GCA_023666265.1 Roseburia sp. | reverse complement strand
CGGACGCGCTCCTCGCCGAGGCGCGGCTCGTCATGGACGAGGCGAACGCCGCCGAGGAGCGGAGCGGCGAAAACGCCGACGGGATCACCGAATTCGCGCGGAACAAAAACGTTAAATTTTGTCTCACGATGACCGACGACGGGGGATCGTGGACGTTAAACGTCCAAAAGGACGGGAGCGCCGCCGAGATCGCGAAGGCGGACGGCGCGGCGGTCGCGGAGGAGCTGAAACAAGTCTTTTCGGAGAGCGGCTATACCCCCGACGATACGATCCTGATCGAGATGGTCTATGACGGGGATCAGGTCGGGACAAACACCGCCTATCGGACGGTCGACGAGGCGCTTTCCGAGGTCGCGCGGGAGTATAAGCATTGCTTTTGCTCCAAGATCGACCTGTCGGACTTCTCGGAGTAAGGAGTGGGCTTATGAGGAATAACAAAGGAGCGGTTTGGGCGGTCGTTTTGGTCGTGGTCGTGGCTGTTGTCGTTGTCGCGCTGATCGCGTTCGGCGGCTTGGGCTTTGGGGGAGGCGCGGGCGACGGCGAGGGGGACGGGAATATCACCGCCGACGAAGCCGAAACGGAGGAAACCCTCCCCGTTATAGAGGAGATCGAGTATGTCGAGATCACGGTATCGGGGAAGGATTATCTTTACAACAACGCCAAATATACCTTAGACGAGCTGATCGAGGAGCTGAAAAAGGCGAATTTAGACCTCCCCGTCAAGATCACGGACGATAAGTCCTCGCTAAAGGCTTATTCGGGGCTAAAGGACGCGCTCGGCGACAACAATATTCGCTATATCGAGGCACAGTAATACCGTTTCACTCCGAATGTGCAGATAAAAATTCGGATCGAAAAAGTACGAGAAAGGAAAAAACGTATGAAAAGAATCACAAGATCATGGCTTTGTCTTACGCTCGCGGCGACGGTTTTAAGCGGCTGTTCGCTTTTTAAGAGCGGCGAGACCGCCGAGGCGACAGACGCGGCGGAGACGCTCGCCTTGACCGAGGAGACGCGGGAGACCGCCCCGGAGGAAACGACCGTTTCGTCGGACGAGGCGGACGAGGCGGAAAGCACGCCTTTGGCGGAGGAGGGGGGTAACCCCGACCGCGCGACCGCGCGGGAGATCTCGGTCACGGTGTCGGAGGATAAATATTTTGTCGACAATCACGAGCTGACGTTCGACGAGCTGGTCGAGGAGATCGGCGCGGGCGGCGGAGAAGCGTTTGTGAGAATTTCCGACGAAAACGCGACCCTGAACGCCTTCGAGAAGCTCAGAGACTATCTCGCGGAGAACGAGATCGAGTATGAGCTGTCGTGAACCGACGGGACGGGAGAGGTAAAGCCGGACTTGTCGGTTTTGCGGCGCTCCCCGAGCGGCACGCCTTCCCAAAAATAAAAACAAAAAAACAAAATCGGCGGATCGTTAAGACCCGCCGATTTGGCGTATGTAGCGAAGGATCACTCCCCGCCTTCCTTTTTTAAAAGATCGCGGATCTCGGTGAGAAGCACGATCTGGGGGTCGGGCGCGGGCTCGGGAGCGGGAGCGGCTTCCTCCTCCGCCTTTTTACGCGCCGCCGCCTTGTCGCGGATCGTCCCCGCGATCTTAACGACCGCGAAGACCGCCGCCGCGATCAAAAGGAAGTTTATGATCGCGTCGAGAAACAGACCGTAGCGGATCGCGAGCTCCTCGGTCACGATCTCGCCCGCCGCGTCGAGCTCCGCCGGCGCGAGGACGAGCTTTAGGTCGCCGAGGTCGATCTTCCCCGTGATCATCCCGAGCGCGGGCATCAACAGGTCGGAGACGAGGCTATTCACGATCTTGGTGAAAGCCCCGCCGACGACCACGCCGACCGCCATATCCAGCACGTTCCCGCGCGAGATAAATTCCCGGAATTGAGCGAAAATGGATTTTTTCTTTTCTTTTTCTGCCATGATGTTTGATCTCCTTTATTTTAATCCGAGTAGCCGAAGCCGAGGATCCCGAAGTAGGTATCCTCCGACCCCTCGGTCATTTTAACGGTAACGGTATGGGTCTCGACCTCGTCGCCGCTGTATACGAGGACGGCGACGGGATTATTCCAGCCGTCGGAGGACGACGAGCTGACCGACGTCGCGAATTCGCTGTCGACGAGGATCTCCGCCGTCCCGAATTTCGGGCTGTTGTTACATTGATAGATCAGGAAGAGGTCTTTAAAGGTGATCTCAAACTCGATCCCCTCGTTATCGCCGCCCTTACGCGACCAGCCGTTCGGGAATTGACTGATGAGCGCGCGGTCGGTCGTATATTCGCCGAGCGAGGTCGGCGTAAGGCTCTCGCGGTCGAGGAGGTGGACGTTTGTATAATCCGCGCCGTAAAGCAGCTCGGTCGCGTCGACGTCGTCGATCGCCTTCGGCTCGGCGTCGTCGTCCAACCCGTCGAGGATCGTTTCAAAGTAATGCGCGACAAAGTCCTTCACGAGGACGTGACCCCATTCGTTCGGGTGAGACTCGTCGTCCGAATAGGTCTCCCATGGGGTGCGCCCGCTCGCGAACTCATCGTTCAGCGCCATCCCGACGCTGATCATCGGGAGGTCGTAATGCTCGCCGATCGGCTTCATATGGGCGGTCTCACAGGAATAGCCGTTTTTAAGGACGGTAAAGAGGAGGACGACGGCGGTATCGCGGTCGAGCGAGAGCATACGGCGCACAAGGCTCTCATAGGCGTTTTTACTGAGCGCGTCCTGACCGTCGTTGACGGCGAACTCGATAAAGACGATATCGGGGTCGCCCTCGGGGGCGAGGACGTCGCGCTCGGCGCGGATCACGCCGAGGGTCGAGGGTGTACCGCTCATACCCGCATTGACATAGTTGATCGTCGCCTCGGGGAGCGTCTCACAGAGCCACTCATACGAGAGCCGCGCCCAGCATTTCTCCGCCCCGGCGGTCAGCCCCTCGGTGATCGACCCGCCGACATAGGCGACGGTGATCTCCTCGCCGTTTTTCGCGCGGCGGAGGACGTTCTCCATACGCGCGGTGTTCCCCGTCGTGAGGAGCGAGCGCTCGACGATAAGGGCGCGATATTCCTCCTCCGAGAGCGCGTCATAGTCGATCTCGGTCTCCGCTACCTCGGTCTCGTCCGTTTCGTTTTCGTTTTGGGAAGGGTTCTCCCCCGCGGTCGTCGTTTCCTCCGGCGGGGCGTGTGTGGTCGTGGTCGGCGCGGGGGTCGTCGTCCCCTCCGGAGTCCCGGCGTCACAGCCGCCGAGGAGGAGCGCCGCCGACAGTAGGAGCGCCGTTAATGAATGTCGTTTCATACCGTTTTTCCTTTCTTAGGCTACACCGCGTAATTATTGTCGTTCCAGCGGCAGTCAGATTTTTCGTCAGATTGTACAAAATTTTTGCAGGAAGGCTGACGCCTTTCAAAAAAATTCTGTGCAGTATGGCGAAAAAGATGGCTGTCGATGGGACGGCAAAGGCGTAGCCGTTAATTGTGCGGTGTTGCCTTGATTAAAGATTGTAAATAAGAAATTTTCCTTCTCCTCAAATTTTAACAAAAATCCGCACAATTGTCAATAAAAAATAATAAAATATAGGGGCGGGAGGAAGACTTTTTGTATAAAAATTTCCCGACGGTTCAAAATAAAAGCGAAGGAGGTCGGTACTCCCGCGCCTCTCTTTAAAATGATCGGGAAAGACCGAGGAAAGGAAATCATCTTATGACAATCAAAAGAGGAGAAATCTATTACGCGGATCTAAGCCCCGTTGTCGGCTCGGAACAGGGCGGGGTAAGACCGGTACTTATCGTCCAGAACGATATCGGGAATAAACACAGCCCGACCGTGATCGCCGCCGCGATCACCAGCCAGCGGGAGAAGACAAAGCTCCCGACCCATATCTCGCTCGACGCGGTAAGCTGTGGACTCGCCAAGGACTCGGTCGTCCTACTCGAACAGGTCAGGACGCTCGATAAAAAGCGCCTGAAGGAGCGTATGGGCGAGCTCGATACGACCGATATGCATAAGGTAGACAGCGCCCTATCGGTGAGCTTTGGCTTGGGATAAGCGGATAAGGACGGCATAAGGCATAAGGAAAAAATAAAAGGAGATCGAGACGGTCTCCTTTTATTTTTTTGTTTTTTTCGGGACGGGCGAATTTTCCGAATTTTTGTAAGTTTTTATGAATAATTTACTAAAACGTATTGACATTGTTTATAAAATATGGTATATTTAGATAAGAGGAGCGCTTTTTGGGGAGGAATGCGCCGTTTTGTCGCGCTTTTCCCCCGAAATCCTCTGAAAAAGCTTGACGAAGGGTCGTTAAGAGCAATGAAACACCTATCCGCGCTACTGAAAAAATATAATTGTATATGGGTTCGGGTCGAGATCGGTGACCGTCTTACCCTTTGTGTCAAAGGGGATTACGACGTAAAGGATTTCCCAAAGGATCGGATCTTACTCTCCGAGATCGTTTATGCCGACGACTTCCCGACCCTAATGGATACGCTGAACGACTTCGCTACGAACGGCGAGCTCAGGATGTACACTCACTTTCGTATGGAGACGGAGAAGGAGCTTCACTGGGCGTATCTTTGCTGTGAAAAATCGGATCGGAACGACGGCGGCTATAACGGCGTCCTCCTCGACGTTTATGAATATCTCGACTGTATCCCCAACGATCGTGTGATCTCGGAGTTTGAGAAGCGTCAAAAGGAGCGAATCGAGTCTCTCGAGAGAGACCCCGCGACCCTTTTTGACATCTGCGGCGGCGAATACCTCCGTAAGATCCAGCTCCCCTTCCTGATCACGGGGGTCGCCTCGGCGATCTATAACGAGCGGGGGAAGCTGATCTGTAGCCTCCCCGAACAGCGCAACGTCGAGAAATCGGGCTATCGCTATATCAAAAAAATGCCGATCCGCTTTAACCGCGCGATCGGCGGCTGGTGGTGCGTCGGGACGAACAGCGAGGAGAATGTCGGGGTCGCCGAGATCATGCTCGAGACGATGACCGATAACCTCTCGCGGATCGCCCAGACCGCGATCCTCCTCTCGAACGAGATGGAGAACTCACGCGCGGTCAACCTCCAGCTCGGCGCGAACGTCGAACAGCAAATGCTCCTCAATCGGCTTTATTCGATCATTATGGAGGAGTCCGACTCGGAGAAGGCGCTCGCGCAGGTCCTCGAGCTGTCGGTCAAGAGCCTACGCGTCGATCGGATCGCGGCTTATCTCCCCTCGGGCGAGGCGCGCGAGCCGACCCTGATTTGTCACTATGAGAACGAGCTCGGGAAGAGCAGTCACCTCGATCTTTATGTCCCCGAGCATTATCGGGAGATCTTAACGCGGATGGATATGGCGGAGCATTACTTCGCCCACGGGAGCGGAGAGATCCCGACGGCGATGACGACCTTCGCCGTCTCAAAGATCTCGGGGGGTAAAAACGGTCTCGGGCTGTTGTTTTATGAGATCTACGGCGAGCCGCGCCAATGGGATTACGGCGACCGCCGTATGATCAGAAACATCTCTCAGGCGATCTCGGGTTTCGCCCTCCGCCGCGAGATGGATCGCGAGATCGAGGAGAAGAACCGCCAGCTTACCCGCCTCGCGTACAGCGACACCATGCTCGGGATCAAGAACCGCGCGCGGCTCGATCTCGATACCGCCGAGGCGCTCTCGGCGGAGAAGTCGGGGATCGGTATGGCGGTACAGATCCTCAATACCCGCTCGCTGAACGAAGTATTCGGTCAGAGCTATACCGATCGCCTCCTTAGGATGATCGCCGACGAGCTGACCCACCCCGACGTCGGCGGGGACGCGGTCTATCGCTATTCGGGGAGTATCTTTTTCCTCCTCCTAACCGAGATGGAGGCGGACGAGGCGAAGCGGATCGCTCACTCGATCCTCGCGCGGTTCTCCGAACCCTTTCGGATCGACGGGGCGGAGCAATACGCCGAGGCGGCGGTCGGGATCGCGGCTTTCGGTCCGGCGATCACCAAGAGCGAGGATCTTTATCGCGCGGCGCTCTTATCGCTCTATCGCGCGAACGAATACGGGAAAAACTCGCTCGCCTTTGTAAACCACGAATTTCTCGAGACGACGGGGTCGACCTATCACCTCGAACAGGAGCTTCGCCGCTGTATCGCGGATCATATGCGGGGCTTTGAACTGAATTATCAGCCGGTCTATCACGGCGAAACGATCCACCACTATGAGGCGCTCCTTCGCTGGCATGGCGAGCGCGACGGGAAATTAAGCCCCCGCGTGTTTATGCGGCTTATGGAGAAGGTCGGGCTCGACTCGGCGATCGACTTTTGGGTGATCCCCGAGGCTTGCCGCTTTTGCCGCCGGATGCGCGAGCGGACGGGCGAGGCGGTACGCGTCAGCGTAAACCTCACGATCCGCGAGATGCAGAGCGGGGCGATCCCCGGCGCGATACATAACGCGTTAAGAGAGACGGAGCTGTCGCCCGACGCGCTCATCGTCGAGGTTCCCGAGGGGGCGCATGTCCACGCCCCGACCGAAACGGCGGCGACGCTCGGGCGGATCAAAAAGATGGGCGTTTCGGTCTGTATCGATAGCTTTGGGAACGAATACTTACCGCTCTCGGCGCTGAAATATTCCTACATAGATATGATCAAGATCGGCGCGAGCTTTATCACCAACTCGGGCGACGACTTTGACGCAGAGCTCGTAAAAACGACGGTTCGTCTCGCGGAGAGCCGGGGGATCGACGTATTCGTCAAAAACGTCGAATATCTCGCCCAGCTTGAGACGGCGCGGGGCTTTGGGCTTGAGCGGTTTCAGGGCGGGCTTTTTGCCCCGCCTTATCCCGAGGAGGAATTCGTCGAAAAGCTCGCGGTCAGGGTCGCGGCGGAGAAAGAGACGGAGGAAGAGTGAGCGCGGATCGGGGGAGACGCACGCCTTCCCTAAAAAATAAAAAACAAAAACCGCCGAGACCGACGGTTTTTGTTTTTTAACCGAACCGGCGGGGGTTCAGCTTTTTCATCTCGTTGGCGCTGTAAACGACCTCGGCGTAGATCGCCGCGACGACCGAATAAAGCTCCGGCGGGATATGCTCGCCCGAGCCGAGCATCACGAGGAGCGCCGCCGTACTGTCGTCGCGATAGATCGGTACGCCGTTTTCGTCGGCGATGTTGACGATCCGCTGGGCGAGCTCGCCCAGCCCCGAGGCAACGACGACCGGCGCGTAGTTTAGGCTCGGGTTATACTTTAAGGCGACTGCCGCCTTTTGACCGTAGATCTTACGCTTGGACATTGAGACCCGACCTCCTTTCGATCAGTTTGGGGAATATTTGGGTGAGATTATGCGGCTTTTTTAAGACGCCCGTCTCAAAACGGTTGATCGTATAGCCCGCCCCCGCCGCGACGCGGTGGATCTTCTCGATCATACGGTCGATGTTACGCCCAAAGCTCGGCGGGTGGAGGAGGCTCACATTCATCGACGTGTCCCCCGCGTAAACGTCGACCTCAAAGCGCCCGAAGGCGTCCACGTCAAAGGTTAGGAACATATGAAAGCGCTTTTCGCCGCCCTCCGATTTTTCCGAGGACTCGTTGTCGTTATCGACCCAAAGCTCGCCGAAGGCGCGGGTATCCTCGACCCGGATCGGTAGGATAAAGTGAGAGAGCGGGGTCATCACGCCCGGCGCGTTGATCATACTCTGGAGGAGGTTTGAGGCGTTAAAGCTGTCGACCGATTTTAGGGCGGGGTGGTTGATATTCCGCGCGACGAAGTCGGTCAGGGCGCGGATCGAGCTTTTTTGCGCCGCCTGCGCCGTTTCTCCGCGCGGGTCGGTAAAAATGTCGCGCGGGGGCGCTCCCTCCCCGGGGTACGCTCTCTCGTTCATATTTTGGGAAGGGATCGTCCCCCCGGTCGCCTGCGCCGTTTCGGGCGCGTCGGAGGACTCGGGGAGCGCCTCGGTCTCCGCTAAGGCGGCGAGCGCCTCGTCGAGCGCCTCATAGACGCTGTCGCGGAGGGGTCCCTCGGGCATCGCGTCGAGGAAATTATTCAGAAAGACGACAAGCTCCTCGATCGAGCCGACCCGATCCATTTGGGCGGCGATCACGCTTTGAAGCCCCTCGTCCTCGATCAGCCCCGTTAAGAGCGCGGTCACGATCGTTTTAGCGTCCTGTGACCCGCTGTAAAGGGCGGTGATATAGTCGGAGAAGTCGGGCGCGTCGAGTCCCGTCTCGGAAAGATAGGCTTCGTCGGTCAGATTTTCGTTCATATATTCCGAAAAAATGCGAAAATTTTCGCTTTCTTTGCTGAAATTCGTGATTTCTTTGTCAAAAAAGGAATTTTCTACTTGATTTTTTTCTCCGTTTATAGTATAATTAGTAAAAGGTGTGTTCCGAGCGTCCTCGTTTTGGGCGATCGGGACTTCGCCCGACCCGGCTCGCGCCCCCGCCTCGGCTTCGTCCGTCGATCCGCTCGGATCGCCCGCGAGGCGATAAGACGAGTCCGCGACGTCCGTTTCCCGCGTCGGCGTGTCCGCCGCCCCCGAGGGGTAGGCGCTCGGCTCGTCGGCTCGGCTAAAGCGATAAGCCGTCGGGTCTTGATACGATCCCTCGTCCGCTCTCCCCTCCGCGCCGTTCAAGAGCTTCGCCAAGAGCGCCTCAAACGCCCGAGACAGCTCGCTACGCATCTCGTAGGACGGGATCTGGGTCAAGAGCTGACCGAAATATTCGCGGAGCATGGTATCGTTAGTATTGTACTTTGAGATGTTATGGATCACGATCGGGAGGAGCGTTTGGGTATGGCTGTCGTTTAAGAGACTCTCCGAGACGTTCTTTAAGAGCGCCGAGGTCTCGTTCCTGAGCGTCGTAAAGTTTTGGCTCGGCTCGCCCGACGACCAGCGCTCGGCGAGGGCGGACAGCTCCTCGGAGAGGACGCGGTTCGGCGAAAAGTATTCCGCGAGGAATTTTAGGTTCGACGAGAGCGCCGAGGTGATCTCGTCCCGATTTTGGGAGAAATTGATCGCCTTTAGCATATTCCCGATCGCTTCCTTTAGATCGGGGCTCGCGTCCGCCGCCGCCTCGCGGAGGAGGTCGTAAAAGCGGTCGTTGATAAACATGGTGTTTTGGTTCTCCTGTTCGAGGATCTCGTCGAGGAGACGGCTCGCGGGGATATAAAGCGACCCGCTCAGGCTCTCGAGCTCGCCCGCGAGCTCGGTATAGCCGTTGAGCTTAGCGGTCGAGAGTAGGTCCGCGTTGATGATGTCCTTGATCGTTTCGACGGCGAGCGCCTGACTCTTACTGACCGTGACGGCGAGGGGGATCAGATCCTTTTGACCCATCGTGGTCTGGGCGTTATTACCCGCGTTTTTGTCGGAGACGACCTGGAGCTGTTCGGGGCGCTGAGAGCCGTCGACGGTAAATTGTTGGTCGCCGCCGGAGGAGGAACCCCGGTTGTTATTCAGCGTCGTTGAATAGCTTTTACCCGTTGAGTCGCCGATCTGAGGGATTTGAGGCATGAGCTTTTACTCCTTCCCAAAAATTGTTCTAATCTCATATTATCATAAATTTTTACTTTTTGCAATTCTTTTTCATAAAATATCATAAATTTTTACCGCGCGGAGGATCCGCGCGGAGAAAGGAACGGTTAAATTATGGCTAAAGTAGAACCCGGCATGGAGGCAATGGTCGACGTTTATATTTTCGAGACGACCGGACTTCTTGAACAGCTCGACGAGATCCTTTTAAGGACGGAGCAGGCGAACGAATTTACGGAGGACGACATCAACGAGATTTTCCGTATCATGCATACGGTAAAGGGCTCGTCCGCGATGATGGGCTTTGAAAATCTTCAGATGCTCGCGCATAAGGGAGAAGATATGTTCTTTATTATCCGCGAAGCGCCGGAGAAGATGACGGACGTAAGCTTCGTTTATGACCTCGTATTTCAGATGTCCGATCTCTTTAAGGCGGAGATCGAGGCGATCCAAAACAACGACGATTATGAGGCGACGGATTTCTCCGAGATGATCACGAAGCTCGAAAAGGGCGCGAAAACGCTCAAGGGCGAGCTCGACGAGACGGAGGAGGAGGGCGGCGACGCCGCCGCCGCGCCGGAGGGCGGAGCGCCGTCGGGAAACTGGGGGAGCGACTGTATGACCGTCCGCGTATTTTTTGAGGACGGCTGTAAGATGGAGAACCTCCGCGCCCTGATGCTCTTAAACAGCGTCAAGGAGGAGGCGGAGGTACTCGAGTATATCCCGAACGATATCGAGTCCAATCAGGACTCGTCTAACGTGATCATCGACCACGGGTTTATCATGACCTTCCGCGCCCATGATAACGACGCGATCGTAAGGCTCATCGGCGAGTCGATCAATATCCAGTCTTATGAGGTCATCAGTAACGACCATAAGGACGAAAAGAAGGAAGCGCCCGCGCCCGCCGCGGAAGCCGCCCCCG
>JAMPCH010000071.1 GCA_023666265.1 Roseburia sp. | reverse complement strand
GACGAAAAATCTGACTGCCACTCGAACGACAATAATTGTGCGGTGTAGCCTTAAACCAAAAAAGGAGAAAATTTATGCAGTTAGACGGATCAAAAACCTTTGAAAATCTAAAGACGGCGTTCGCGGGCGAGGCACAGGCGCGGACGAAGTATAACCTTTACGGCGAGATCGCGCGGAAGGAGGGCTATGAGGAGATCGGCGACATTTTTGACAAAACGGCGGCGAACGAGCGCACCCACGCCGAGCTTTGGCTCTCAATCATCAGCGAGGGCGTACCCGCCGACACCAAAAAGGCGCTCGAGAACGCGGCGGGCGGCGAGCATTATGAATGGACGGAGATGTACGCCGATTTCGCCAAGACCGCGCGTGAGGAGGGATTTCAGAATATCGCGGCGATCTTTGACCTCGTCGGCGCGATCGAGCGGGATCACGAGGCGCGGTTTCGGAGCTTTATCGACCTCCTCCAAAGCGGTAAGGTCTTCAGCGAGGAGGGCGAAACGGTCTGGGTCTGCCGAAACTGCGGACACCTCCACCACGGGACGTCCGCGCCGATGGTCTGTCCCGTTTGTAAAAAGCCGCAGTCCTTCTTTGAGCGGCAATGCGGGGGCTGACCCCTCCGACGCTTCGCGTCGCCTCCCCTTACGGGGAGGTTTTTTCGCGCTTTGATTACATATTTCCTAAAAACGCGCCCAAAAAGTTGTTTAATGTGATGAAAGTAAAAAAATTCCGCGACAAATAGTGACAATTTTAAGAAAATATGGTATAATGAGCATTAAGAAGCGACTAATATTTTACGGTAAAGCGCGAAAGAAAGGAAGATATATCGGAATATGATAAAGAAGAAAACGGGCGCGGCGAAAAAGAGCCTCGCCGTATTCCTCGCCGCGACCCTCTTTTTAAGCGGTTGTCAGGAGAACACCGTCGTCGAGAACGGCGACCTCCCTCAATCGATCGAGGCGCAAAACGACCTCACGCAGACGACGACCGAGGCGGAGACGACGACAACGCCCAAGACGACGACCACAAAAAAGACCACCACGACGACGAAGGCGACCACCACGACCACGACGACCTCCGCGACAACAACGGCGGAGACGACCTCGGCGACGGCGGCGACCGCTTCGGCGGCTCCCGGGACGGCGGCGCCCTCCACGAACGCGAATACCGCCGCGGCGACGGCGGCGCCCTCGAACCAGACGGCGGCGGCGGTCACGACGACGCGGGTACATATCAGCGGCTATCGCGGCGGGACGGATTATCCCGCCTTTAAACACGACATAAAGTATATGGCGGATATGAATACCGACTTTATCGGCTGGCTACAGATCAAGGATACCCCGATCGACCTCCCGATCGTCCAGGCGACGGATAATAAGTTTTATCTCGAACACGATTTTTACGGGAGGTATGATTACACAAAGGTCGGGACGTCCTTCGCCGATTATCATATCCCCGTCACGGAGGACGGCGGACCGCAAAATCTTATCATCTATGGGCATAATATCCGCACCGGGGTCGGTCTCGCCAAGATCACGAACTATTACCCCGCCCGCTACGGGAGTCTCGATTTTTACCTCACTCACCCGACGATCAGCTATGAGTCCGTCTACGGCGGCGAAAGCACGTATGTCGTATTCGCGGGGATGTTTGTCAATACCCAAAAACAGCATGGCGCGGTCTTTAACTATCACCGCTTCCGTAGCTTTGACACAAAGGATATTTTTTATCAGTACTTTGAGGCGGTCATGGATCGGAGCGTCTTTTATAACCCCGCGCTCGACATTTCCTATGACGATGAGTTTTTGACCCTCTCGACCTGTTACTTCCCGCTCGGGAATATCGAGACGCGCTTTGTCCTCTTCGCGCGTAAGCTCCGCTCGGGCGAGAGCGCCTCGATCGACGTCTCAAAGGCGTACACTAACCGCAGTCCGCTCTACTTTGACTATTACTACGCCGTAAACGGCGGCTCGTGGGCGGGTCGAAACTGGTCGACGAGCCTCATCGACGGATACGCCGACTGGGTCAAGAGCCAACAGGAGACCGCGTCGTAAGACGACGATCGATCGTTCATTTATTTGGGGAAGGAGTACGATCCGACGCTTTTTTCGTCGAATAAACGTCTTTTTTCGGCGTTCGGCTTGCTTCGTATCTCAAAATATGCTAGAATAAAGACTATACCGTATGATACAGCCTTTACAAAAAAGACAATCAAGGTTGAAAAGGGAGGTTCAACGTTATGGCGCTTATAAAGAAAAAAATGCCGGTGCTTCGTATGTCGAAGCTCGGCGCAAAGATCATGATCACGGTCGCGCTGATCGTCGTGGTCGTATCGGTCGTCCTCGTGACGGTGTCGCTGGTATTGACCAAGGTCAATACCGACTCACTCATGCTCGAACAGTCGGCGGTCGGCGTAAACACGCTCAAGGCGGATCTTGAGACCGAGACGACGCGGCTCAAAAACATCGCCGACTTTTGGGGCGCGGATCATACCCCCGCCCGCGCGGTACGTCTGAGACAATATTCCGCGCTCGAGGAGAGCTGGGCGGCGCATAAGGGGACGGAGAGCGATTTTTGCGCCCTCTTTGACGAGACGGGCGCGATGCTTTGGTCGTCGGAGGGGTACGGGCTATCGACCTTTGACGTGACCGACGCGCTCGACGGTAAGACGATCGAGGGGATCCACGCGGACGCGAACGTCCCGCTCTCGCTCGTTTATTCCACATCGCTTTATCTAAACGGTAAGATGAACGGCGCGATCCTCATCGGGACGGATCTCGGCTGGTCGGAGCGGCTCGACGAGACCGCCGCTAAAACGGGCGCTCAGGTCACGCTTTTCGCGGGGAAGACGCGCTACGCGACGACGATCGTAAAAGCGGACGGGACGCGCGCGGTCGGGACGGATATGTCCGCCGCCGTCGAAAGAACCGTGATCAACGAGGCGCTCAACTACGTCGGTCAGGCGGATATTTTGGGACAAAACCATTACGTTCACTATGAGCCGATCCTCGGCGCGGACGGGAGCGTGATCGGCGCGTATTTCGCGGGGTATTCCTCCGCGTCGGCGGACGCGATGATCGCGAATATGATCTTTATGTCGGTCGTGATCGTCGTGGTCTTAATGATCCTCGCGGGGGTCTTGGTCATTCTTACGACGACCCACCTTATCACTAAGCCGATCCAAGAGGCGCTAAAAATTTCGGAGAGTATGAACCGAGGGGAGCTCTCCACCCAAGACAGCCGCTTTCGCTTCGCGGAGGACGAGGTCGGTCATTTCGTGATGCAGCTCGAACAGACCAAGCATAAGCTCGGCGCGTATGTCAACGACATTTCGCGGATCTTATCCGAGATGGCGAAGGGCGACTTCACCGCCGTCACCGAGGTCGTTTATAAGGGCGACTTTATCGAGATCGAGAATTCCTTCCGACGGATCGGCGAGACGCTCGCCATGACGATCCTCGGCTTAAACACCGCCGCCGAACAGGTAGCGGGCGGCTCGGCGCAGTTCGCGGACAGCTCGCGTAACCTCACGGACGGCGCGGTAAGACAGGCGAGCGCGATCGACCGTCTCTCGGCGACGATCGGCGAGATCTCGAATCAAGTAGAGCGGAGCGCGGAAAATTCCGCGCAGGCGAACGAATATTCACAGATGAGCGCCGAAAAGATCGGCGAACAGAGCCGCGAGATCGAGAGTATGACGGAGGCGATGCGCGAGATCAAGGCGAAATCCGACGAGATCGGGAAGATCATCAAGACGATCGACGACATCGCCTTCCAGACGAATATCCTCGCGCTCAACGCGGCGGTCGAGGCGGCGCGCGCGGGCGAAGCGGGGAAGGGCTTCGCGGTCGTCGCCGACGAGGTAAGGAACCTCGCGGCGAAGAGCGCCGAGGCGGCGAGCAGCACGACCGAGCTGATCTCGTCGACCGTCGAGGCGGTCACGGACGGCGCCAAGATCACCGAAAAGACCGCCGCGACGATGAAGGACGTGATCGAGATCTCGGAGAAGACGAACGCCCTCATCGGCGAGATCTCAAAGGCGGCGGCGGAGGAGGCCGAGTCGATCAAGGAGGTCACGCGCGTGATCGGCGACATTACGGTCGTCGTACAAGAGACCTCGGCGACGGCGCAGGAGACGAGCGCCTCCTGCGAGGAGCTGAGTACCCAGTCCTTTGTCCTAAAGGAACAGATCGCGCGGTTCAAGGTAAAAGATTAAAAAATTACATAGGAGAACGAAGCCGTCGCTTGTACGGCTTCGTTTTTTTGTTTTATTTTTGGGGAAGGAGATCGCTTTTGCGGGCTACTTCTTCGGGCGGGGCGCGCGAGGTCGCGATCGGCGCACGCCTTCCCAAAAATAAAAAAGCAAAAATTTAAGCGAACGGGGAAAGATCGAAATTTATGTAAAATCAACAAAAATCGCCGTTTAAAATTTCATCTTACGCGATTGACAACCGCGCGAAAAACTGGTATAATTTTATTAGGCAATTCTGCCTTTACGCGGCTAAGCCGCGAAACACGATCGGGACGGGGCGCGGCTCGCGGCTCTCTCGGAAGAAAGGATATGGTTATCATGAAGAATTCTAAGAAGATCGTTTCTTCGATTTTGGCGGCTTCCGTGATCCTCGGTGTATCCGCCTGCGGCGGTAGCGGCGACGGCGGCGGGAGAAACACGGACACGACCACGGCGGCGGCGGCGACCACCACCACGACGGCGGCGACGACGCTCGACACCGACGCGGCTTTACAGGAGATCGTAGCCGATAAGTCGGACGACCTAAAGCTCGACGACGTAGAGTCGGTCGATAAAAAGATCAAGTGGCTCGCTTGGTGGGACATCGACGAGACCTCGGCGGCTTGTGAGCTGTTTAAGGCGCAGTACGGGATCCCCGAGGAGGGGAACGACTCCTACGGCGCGGAATTTGCGAACGAGATCTTTGTTTGGACGAATGTCGCTTACGCCGACCGTTATGACCGTCTCGGTCAGCTCGTCGCGGCGGGCGATTCCCCCGATATATTCCCCTTTGAGATCGGCTATTTCCCGCTCTCGGCGATCATGAATATGTTCCAGCCGATCGACGGGATCGTCGACACGACGACCGACGACTGGGCGGAATATCGCAGCACGATGGATCAATTTATGTGGGGCGGTAAAAACTGGTGCGCGATCATGGACGTAAACCCGAACTACGTACTCTTCTACCGTCGTTCCGTTTGTGAGGACGCGGGGATCACCGATCCTTATACACAGTATCAGAACGGCGAATGGACGTGGGACGCTTTCCTTTCGGCGGCGGATACCTTCCAAAACAGCGGCGACAGTAAGTACGCGATCGACGGATGGAATATCGCCGACTTCTTTATCGCGACGACGGGCGTACCGATGGTCGGGATCGAGGACGGCTTACTCGTCAGCCACTTAAACGACCCCGCCGTTGAGCGCGCGATGAGCTTTATCGAGACGCTCGCCTCCGAGGATTATCGCTATCCTTGGGATCTTAACGGCTGGTCGACGAACTTCCGCGCTTGGATGAACGGCGACACGCTCTTCTTCGCGGACGGCTACTGGACGTATGAGGAACAGACCATGCAAAAGGCGATCGAGAAGTACGGCTGGGAGGATAACGACGTATTCTACGTACCCTTCCCGCGCGACCCCAACGCCGACGGCTATTATCAGATGATGAAGCAGGACGCGGTCATGTTCTGTGGCGGCGCGACGAATAAGGACGGCTTTAAGGCGTACACCAACTGCATGCTTCAGGCGTCTAAGGACGAGGACGTATCCGCTCAGCAGAGAGAGAAGTCGATCCGCGACTTCGGCTGGACGGAGGAGCTTCTCGACGCGCGCGACGAGTTTAAGGAGAACCTCCTCGCGGTTTGGGACTTTAAGTACGGCGTCAGCGTGACCTGCGCTCAGGACGGTATGGACGATTCGCCGACGAGAAACATCAGCGCGAGACCCTATACCTTCGTCGACGCGAAGTATACTCAGCTCCGCGGCGAGAACGAGCAGACGATCAATTCTCAAATCGAGGAAGCAAACTCGAAGGCGTAAGCCCTTCCGAGTATTTACATGAAACAAAAGAGACCTCCGGCGAGACCCGGGGGTCTTTTTTTCGTCCCTTAATATATAAGAATCGCACGCCGTTAGCCGAATCAAAGATTCGGACGGCTGAGCGAACCTTGAAATATATGATCGCCGCTAAACGCGGCGCGGCGGCTTGCACCGCCTTGTTGGAACTGCGTTCCAACTCATATATTATAGTGTACTTTTCGGGCGAAAGGTTGGTCGTTTTTTAAATTTTTTTTATTTTATTTTTTAGGGAAGGATTGCGTTGCGGCGAGGTCTGTTAAAATTCATTTTTCCTCTTTTAATTTCGGAGAAAATGTGGTATACTGTAAATAAGAGCTTTCGGAAGGGGGAGAAGGATTGAAAAGCTATATGGGTTATTTCCCGAGCGCGAACGGCGTGAACCGTACCGCGTACTATATCTACCTCCCCGACTGCCGCCCGAAATGCATCGTTCAGATCGCGCACGGAATGTGTGAGAACGGGGTCTTATATAAAGGCGTCGCGGGGTATCTCACAAAGCGGGGCTGTATCGTCTGCGCCGCCGACTTTTTGGGTCACGGGCGCTCGGTGCGCGGGGTCGCCGACGTCGGCTTTTTCGCGCCGAAAAACGGTTGGCGCTGTATCGTGAAGGATATGAAAACGCTGACCGATCGGGTGCGGTCGGCGTTCCCAAATCTCCCCGTCTTTCTCGTCGGGCATAGTATGGGGAGCTTCGCCGCGCGGGAATACCTGATGTGGTACGGCGAGACGCTCGCGGGCGCGATCCTCGTCGGGACGAGCGACGGCTTCGCGGCGCAAAAGCTCTTAGTCGGGGCGGCGAGAGCCTTTTGTCTTTATCGCGGAGGACGCTATCACCTCCCGGGGATCTTAAAATGCGGCTGTCTGCTGTTCAACGCCGAAATGGGCGTTCTTTCGGCGGGGTGGGACTGGCTCTCGCGCGACCCGCGTATTCGGGCGCTCATGAAGCGGCATTGCTTCGACTACACCGCCCGCGCCTATTACGATATTATCACCCTCCTCGATACGGTTTCGGCGGAGGACTGGGCTTATGGCGTTCCCGAGGGGCTTCCGATCCTCCTTATGAGCGGCGGGAGCGACCCCGTCGGGAACTGTGGGCGCGGCGTGGCGCGGCTCTATCGACGATTAAAAAGCGCGGGGCGCGAGAACGTAAAGGTTCGTATCTACGCGGGCGCACGCCATATGCTCCTCCACGAAACGAACCGAAAACAGGTCTGCCGCGACCTCTACGACTGGATCACGGAGGTGATCCTTCGTGAGAAGGGGACGAGAGAGTTGGAAAGAGATGAAAAGAGATGAAAAAGTTAGGCGGGGCGCTGCCCCGTACCCCGCCTAAGGGAATAATTCCCTTTGGAATCCTTTTTACCCATTGTTACTTTTCTGCCGGTTTCGACCTTGCGGCTGTCAGGTCGTGGGTGTAGATGAGGTGTGATGTTAGATGCGCTAAAATATGTCGAATAGAAGAAATGCGGTATTGCAAAAATTTTTTAAAAGCAATATTAAAGTTTAGGTCATACTGTTTCGCGACGTGAATGTGTACAAAAATTCAAGCAAAATCTTGGGTTTATGGATTTTGCGCCGAATTTTTGTCTACACATTCGGAGCGAAACAGTAAAAGCCTTATTCAAAGGCTTGCAGACGGGTTCGGGCGAACGCTTTATTTTGCGCCGCGTCCGTGCGGCGCTTGGGGCGTTCGCCTGCAAGCATCCTGCTTGCGGGGGCGAAGCCCCCGCCTCATATTCTTCTCTTCTCTCTTATTTTTCTCTCAAAAAATTAAGAAAGGACAACAAAATGCAAAAGGAATTTTTGGAGATCGGGCGGCTCACGAAGGTACAGGGGCTGAAGGGCGAGCTTCGGATGCAATACTACTGCGACGGCGAGCTTCTTGACACGCTCGATACGCTCTACTTCGACCGGGGAAAGACCCCGATCGGGCTGACCGCGAGCCGTCCTCTGAAAAACGACGTCGCCGTCGTAAGGCTCGCGGGGGTCGATACGCCCGAGGACGCGCAAAAGCTCGTCGGGAGAACCCTGTACTTAAAAAAAGAGGACGTATCGCTCGGCGAGGACGAATTTTTTATTGCCGATCTGATTGGGCTATCGGTCGAGGACGCGGACAGCGGGCGGGTCTATGGGAAGGTCGACGAAATTTATCAGAACGGCTCGACCGACGTATACTCGCTCCGTACCCCGACGGGGAAGCAGTATATGTTCCCCGCGATCCCCGAGGTGTTGATCGAGACCGACCTAAACGGGGGGAGGATCAGGATACGCCCGCTCGCGAACCTGTTTGAGATATACGAAGGAGACGACACGACCGATGAGGATTGATATAGCGACGCTTTTCCCGGCGATGTGTGAGGCGGTCTTAAACGAGAGCGTGATCGGGCGGGCGCGGAGGGCGGGCTACATAACCCTCGCCTGTCACAATATCCGCGACTATACGCTCGATAAACACCGCCGCGTCGACGATAAGGCTTACGGCGGCGGGACGGGTATGATCATTCAGGCTCAGCCCGTTTATGACTGTATCCGCGCGATCGAGGGATCGCTCGGCGAGGGGGCGCACCCCCGCCTCATCTATCTCTCGCCCCAAGGAAGGACGCTCACGCAGGAGATCGTGAAGGAGCTCGCGGCGGAGGAGAATTTGATCCTCCTTTGCGGTCATTACGAGGGGATCGACCAGCGGGTCTTGGACGAGCTCGCGGTCGAGGAGATCTCCGTCGGCGACTTCGTCGTGACGGGCGGCGAGGTTCCCGCGCTCTTACTCGCCGACGCGGTGGCGCGGCTTTGTCCCGGCGTCCTCCCGAATGAGGACGCGTACACGATCGAGAGCCACTATAACGGGCTTTTGGAGCATCCGCTCTATACCCGCCCCGAGGTATGGCGCGAGAGAGCCGTCCCCGAGGTTCTAATCTCGGGACATCACGAAAAGATCCGTAGGTGGCAGGAGGAAAAAGCGCGGGAGGCGACCCAAAAAAAGCGCCCCGACCTTCTCACGAAGGCGGAGAAAAACGGCGCGAAAGGCGCGAAAACGTCGAAATGTTGAAAAATCCTTGTTGATGTTGAATATGATGTTGAAAAGTTTTTGTGCAAATAACACAAGCTTTTTGACTTTTTGGGGGTTTCATTCAACGAAAACGGAAAAATATTTCAAATCCGCGAGAAAAAGTCGGAAAATCGGTTGACTTAAATCTCGTTTAAGGATATACTTAAAGCGTAGGCAAAAGGTCAAAATTTCAAGAGCAACTAAAAGCATTGGAGGGAATTTTCTATGTTCGTAAGAGAAGTAGATGTAAAAAATCAGGTCGGGCTTCACGCGAGACCCGCGACGTTCTTTATTCAAAAGGCGAATGAGTACAAGTCCTCGATCTGGGTCGAGAAGGAAGAGCGCAGAGTAAACGCCAAGAGCTTACTCGGTATCCTCTCGCTCGGGATCGTCGGCGGCACCTCGATCCGTATCATCGCGGACGGCTCGGACGAACAGCTCGCCGTAGACGGCTTGATCAAGCTGATCGAGGGCGGCTTTGAAGAATAAGCCGATTTTACACATCAAAAAGCCGCGCCGCGCGGGGACGTGTCCGCGCGGCTTTTTGTTTTCGCGAAAAGGGGGGAGTTTGAAAAATCGAAGATTTTTCAAACCCGTTGTTTGTGCCTCGATAGGCAAGGAAGCCGTAAGAGGCAAGCCCATACGCCGCAAGGACGCGGCGATCAAAGCTTGCTTCGGCTCTCGGCACAAACTGCCTCCGGAGGAAAGGAATGGTCATAAGAATGAAAAAGCGCTTTTTTTTGGCGATCCTACTGTGCTTCTTTTGCGCGGGGTGCGCCTCGGCGGACTATGACGGACGCGCCGAGATCGAGCGGGCGCGGGCGCTCCATACCGCGCGGGAGGGCGCGTCGATCGTGATGACCGACGACGCGACGGGCGAGACCGTCCAGCGGCTCGACTATCTTTTCGTCGGCGAGGTCATGACCTATATGTATATGGGCGTCGAGGGCGGGACGCGCTATTACGAGTTTAATAACGGGACGGAGCTCGACACGGTCACGCTCCCCGACGATACGGCGTGGAGCTTTATCGCCAAGGGGAGCGAGGGCTATTACGGCTACAGCCGCGCGAGCCGCCATTATTACGCGGACGGCGAGCGGCTCTTCGCCGTCTATGAGGCGGCGATCGAGGCGGTCGAGCGCCCGTCCGAGGGGACGATCGTCCTTCGCTATGACGAGGCGAAGCTCGCCGAGTACGCCGCCTTCGCGGAGATGGGCGAGCTGTCGGATTTCAGCCTCGCCTATACCTTTGACGAGGCGGGGTATTGTACCGCGTTCACCAACGCCTTTACGCGCGACGGGGCAGCGTATTCCTACACCGTGACGATCGAGCCGAGGAGCGCCCCGATCGAGCGGACAGAGGTCTTCGCTGAGGGGGACGGACCGTAAAAATTCGATGACTTGTTTTTTTCTTTTGGGAAGGCGTGCGAAGCGGCGGGTCGCGAAAAGCGGCGGGTCGGAAGGAACAGGCTATCTTTCGTTTTTGGGGTTGAAAAAGGGGACGAAAGGGTGTATAATAGAAGTGAAAGGAGGAAAATTTTTCTAAAATAAAGAGAGAAAAGGAGGAATGAAGGAAAAATATAACGGTCTTGTAATTACAATTCGAGGAAAGGAAAGGTGCTTTTATGTTGAAAAAGAGAATGTTTAAAAGTGGAATTGTCACATTTGCGGCAATTGTAATGTCGGGGCTACTAGGGTTTGTCTGAAAAATAAAAGTTGCACAAAAAGACAAAATATGATATAA
>JAMPCH010000070.1 GCA_023666265.1 Roseburia sp. | reverse complement strand
CGAGCGGGAGCGAGCTGTCCTTCGTTATCGGTACATCGGCGGTTGGGCGTGGGAGAGGATCGCGGAGAGAATGGGATTTTCGTATCAATGGGTCTGTACGCTTCACGGGCGGGGATTGAAAAATTTTTCGGAAATTTTTAAAGAGTTGATAGAAATTGATACTTGAAGTGTGCTATAATATAAAATGCGGAGAAGCGAAGATCAATCGACGGATAACACGGAAGCAAGATACGCCTCGATCATTTTAGGAAGCCATTCGGGCGGATTCCGCGTCCCGCGCTCCCAAGCTTCGACGGTGCTTTTCGGGATTCCCGTGATGTCGCTGAATTTCTGTTGGGTGAGATGATAGCGGGTTTTTAGTTCTTTAAACCAGTTCATAATAGCCCCCTTGACAAATAAATTTGACCGTGATATAATAAAAGCAGAACCGCGGCGGCAAGGCTCGCGGCGGCTCTGATAGGTTTTATGAGCGGTTGGATTTAGCGGTCAGCCGCTCATTTTTATTTTTCAAAATCCGAGCCTTTTAAGATTCGCTTTACCGATTCTTTCAGCTCTTCGAGCGATTCGCATTTATCGATCAGCTCTAAGATCGCTCGGAGCAAGCAGTCCGTTGTCGACATCTCGTCCATCTCCTCACTTCCTTCCGTAAAGGGTTTCCCTTGCCTTACAATCTTATTATACCATACAATGTAGTGTTTGTCAACCATTTTTGAAAAATTTTTAAGAAAAAACAAATATTTTAAAGTTCTCTCGATTTTCGGTAGAACTTTTTCTTTTAGGCGGGTGGTGAAATGAACGAAAACTTAATTCCGCTCAATCGGCGCACAAAGGAAGAACAAAGGGAAATTTGTTCGAGCGGCGGGAAGAAATCGGCTGAATCACGCCGTCGAAAGCGCGATCTAAAGGCGGCGATGAAAACCCTCCTCACCTCGGAGATCACCGACGAAAATCTTCGGGAGCTGACGGCGAAAATGGGGGTCGGGGCGAGTGAGATGGACTATACGGCGGCGATCACCGTCGCTATGATCCGCGAAGCCGCGCTCGGGAACGTAAAGGCGTACCGCGCGATCTGTGACGTCGTCGGGATCAGTAACGATTCCGCGCGGCTAAAGCTCCAACAGGACGAGGCAAAGCGAAGGCACAGCGAGGAGGACGACAGCGGACGGCTCGCGGAGCTGATCGAGGGATTAAAGCATGAACACGAAGACGATCTACACGAATAAACAGCGCGAGCTGATGCGCCTGTGGCAGAACGGCGAGCTGAGCCGGATCAACCTCCTCGAGGGCTCGGTATCCTCGGGGAAAACGTGGATCTCGCTCGTTTTGTGGGCGTTTTGGGTCGCGTCCATGCCGGGCGATAAGCTGTACCTGATGAGCGCGAAATCGCTCACGACCCTAAAGCGTAATTGCCTTATTTTATTGCAGGAGCTGGTCGGGCGAAAAAACTTCACCTTTTCGCCTTCGGCGAAAGAGGGCTTTTTATTCGGGCGAAAGATCCTCTTGGAGGGCGCGAACGACAGCCGCTCCGAGAGTAAGATACGCGGACTGACCCTACAGGGCGCGTACTGCGACGAGCTGACCCAGTTCCCGGAGGATTTTTTCGCTATGCTCCTGTCCCGTCTGAGAGTTCCGGGCGCAAAGCTGATCGCGACGACGAACCCCGATAACCCCCGCCATTGGCTAAAAGCCGAATATATCGACCGCGCGTCGGAGCTGGACTTCCTCGACGTGCGGTTTTTACTGGAAGATAACACGACGCTTGATCCCGGCTATGTGGAAAATATTCGACGCGAGTACAGCGGCGTATTTTACGAGCGCTTTATTTTGGGGAAGTGGAAGGCGGCGGAAGGCGTCGTTTATCGTCAATTCGCGGATCGTCCCGAGGATTTCCTTTTGGACGCGCCGCCCGAGGATATTGCTTTTTGTACGCTCGGAATGGACTTCGGCGGGAACGGTTCGGCGCACGCGATCGTTTGTACGGGCTTTACGCTGGGGTTAAAAAAGCTCGTGATCCTCGATGAATATTATCGGCGCGGGTCGGTCACGCCCGATCAGCTGGAGCGGGACGCCGTCGAGTTTATCGCGCGGTGTAAAAAACGCTATAAGGTGACCGATCTCTTTTGTGACAGCGCGGAACAGGTACTGATCCGGGGGATCGACCTCGCGATCCGCCGCCGAGCGCTCGGCGTCAACGTTCACAACGCGCGAAAGGGCGAGATCATCGATCGAATCCGTTTTACGACGGCGATGATGGCGACGGGGCGGCTTTTTGTGCTTCGTCGCTGTCGGCATATGATCGAGGCGTTTTCGGACGCGCTTTGGGACGCGAAGTCGCTAAACGACCGCCGCCTCGACAACGGGACGACCAACATCGACAGTCTCGACGCTTTTGAATACAGCGTCGAAAAATATATGAACCAAATGCTGAAAGCCTCGCGGAAAGGAATGGAAAAGACATGAATGTTTCCGACATTGAACGCGCGTTCCCCGGTATGACCGCCCCCGCTCTTAACCGCTATTACGCGGATAAGATCGCGCTCTGGCGAAGGATATTCGAGGGGCGACCGCCCTGGGAAAAGACAAAAAAGGGCGGACTTTACAGACAAAGGGAACGGCGGGAGCTGAACCGCCTAAACACGGCGAAGGTGCTTTGCGACTGTTTTTCCGATCTGACCTTTTCGGAACAGGTCGAGATCACGATCGACCAAAAGGATTATCAGAAATATATAGACAAACAATTGAATGAAAACGGCTTTTGGAAGAATATCCCGTTCCTCCTCTCGAACGCCTACGCGCTCGGCGGCTGTTGTATCAAGCTTTTTGTACAAGACGGGAAACCCCGGATCGACTACGTCCACGCCGATAAATTCCTCCCGATCGAGTGGAACGGGCGGGAGATCGTCGACGGCGTATTTCTCTCCGAGACCACGCGGGGAGAGGATCATTTCACGCTTATGGAGCGACAAAGCGCGGGAGCGGCGGAGTATAAGCTGTTTCGCTCCGCCGACGCGTACTCGCTCGGCTCGCCCGTTCCGCTCTCAATGCTGTATGAGGGATTGCCCGATACGGTACGGTATGAGACGGACGCCCCGATGTTCGCCTACTTTCGCCCGTCGGTGAGTAATCCCTTCCTTTACGACGTACCGCTCGGGATCAGTATTTACGCGGGAGCGCTCGATACGCTAAAAGCGCTCGACGTCGCGTTTGACAGCTTCGCCCGCGAGTTTATCCTCGGGAAAAAGCGGATCATCGTCCCCGCGTCCTCGATCCAAACCGTGACCGATACGGACACGGGCGAAACGGTGCGGTATTTTGATTCGGACGACGAGGCTTTTGTCGCGCTCGAGACGGGGGACGCGGAGGGGCAAAGGATCATCGACAATACCGTCGCGCTACGCGTGGAGGAACACGTCGCGGCGATCAACGCGCTTTTAAATCTCCTATGCTTTCAGGTCGGGCTGTCCGCCGGGTCGCTCTCCTTCGACGGGGTGCAGGGCATGAAAACGGCGACCGAAGTCGTCTCTCAGGAGAGTAAGACCCAGCGCACGATCCGCTCAAACAAAAACCTCCTGACCGAGACGATCGAGCGCGTCGTCCATAGCCTGATCGCGCTCGGCGTATGGCTCGGCGACCTTACGAGGGCGGAATATACCGTGACGGTCGGTTGGGCGGATAACGTGATCATCGACGATAACACGCTGATCGACAACACCGTTAAGCTTTACGGCGCGGGGCTGATCGATCTCGAGACGGCGATCGCGCGGGTCAATAAATGCGACGAAAAGACCGCCGCTGAGATGGCGGAGCGGATCAGGAAAAGCGCCTCGGTCGGTAGCGCGGATTTTTTCTGATTTGTTGTTTATTTTTTTTGGGGAAGGCGTGCGCCGAGGGCGGTTTTTTTAAAATCGGGAGGGGGAGCGGTATGGACGCGCTGAACGCATTGAATTACGCCGCGCCGATCGCGGAGATCTATCACGAGGTCGAGGAGCGCCTTTTATGTCACATCGCCGAACAGCTCTCGGCGAACCCCGATACTCTGATCAACGCGACCTCGGAATGGCGGATCAAGATGCTCGCCCAAATGGGGCGGTTAAATCGAGATACGGCGCGGATCATCGCCGCGCGGGTCAAAAAAATCCCCGACGAGGTGGAGCGGGTCGTTCGTTCGTCGATCGACGGCGTTCTCTCGGAATACGGATTAGCGGAGGGCGCAGGGATCGAGGAAAGTATCGCTACTGCCCTAAAAAATTATGACCGACAGGCGGTAAGGGACAAGTATAACCAAGTCAACACCGTTATGCAATACAAGGCGAGGCAAGCCTATGTAAACGGCGTAAACGGCGCGGCGGATCGGGTCGAACGGCGCAAGCAAAAGCCGCTCGAAAACGCCGGGGAGTATTTAAACATCCTAAACGAAAACGCGATGGCGGTCACGCTCGGCGAGCGGTCGCGCACCGAGGCGCTTCGGGAGACGATCGCAGAGATGAACCGAAAGGGGATCCCCGCTTTTGTGGATAAGACGGGGCGGGAATGGTCGCCCGAGGCTTACGTCAATATGGATATTCGCAACACCGCGAAAAACGCGGCGCTCGCGGCGGAGTTCGCGAGCCTCGACGAGCTCGGACAGGACGTGATCCTCGTCACCTCGCATAGCGGGGCGCGTCCCTTATGCGCGCCGTATCAGGGAAAGCTCTATAGCCGAAGCGGGAAAAGCGGGACGATCACCGACGCGCGGGGAAAGGTCTATCCCTATTCGCCCTTATCCGAGACCTCGTTCGGCGAAGCCGCCGGGCTGTTCGGGATCAACTGCGGACACCGAATGCGGGGCGTATCGGACGGGACTTTTATAAACCGCGAAAAGGAATACGACGATGCGGAGACATCGGAGGAATACAAGGCGGTACAAAAACAGCGCGAGATCGAGCGAAAGATCAGGAAGGATCGCACCGAGGCGAAAATGCTGGAGGCGGTCGGCGATCCCGAGGGGGCGAAGGCGGCGAGAAGCCGCGCGGCGGCGAACGACCGGGCGCTGAGGGAATACTGCGAGCGCGAGGGGCTAAGTTATCGGAGGGATCGGACGGAGGTTTATGGGTATCGCGCGGGGGTTGACAAAAGCGGGAAAAGTGGTATAATAAAAGAAAAAAGCTTTTCGGCATCGCAAACAACGAATTTTCGGCAACTTTCCGATTATCTTAAAACGACTTATGAAATTGAAATGGACGAAGCTGTTAAAACACTAAATTTTGAAGCGGTAAAAGACGGTTTGTCGGGCGTTGAAAAAGTTATCTCCGAATATCCCGATGTAGGGAAATTTTTAAACAAAATAGTCGTTTCAAAGTCGGGCGTTATGTCTTGTAGCGGTAATACCATTTCTTTTAATCCCCTGTATTTCTCCAATGAAAAGAAACTTGCTGAAATCTGCGCGCAACAATCCTCGACCGGAGGTTGGATAAAAAACAGTTCCATTCGATCGCTTGGAGCTCACGAAGCGGGTCATGAAGTCGAATGGGCGATGATACAAAATAATCCGTCCTACGATTACGATTTTCAGCGTATCCATGCTTGGAAAAAATGTGATGAAGCGAAACCGATTGTTTCACAGGCATGCAAAAATATCAAGAAAACGCCGTTCGGTAAAGGAAAGACAAACGCACAGTTAATTTAGGGTATTTCGAGATATGCCGATGAAAGCAATTCGGAAGCGGTTGCGGAGGCTTTTGCGGACGTTTATGCGAATGGCGCGGACGCAAATCCCTTATCGGTAGAAATTAAACGTCTGATTTCGGAAAAAATGAAACAGTATAAGGGAGGAAAATAATTATGTTGTTTAAAAGCATTATGACCGAGGAAATGATGCCGTGGCTACCATATGAAATTTTTGATGAGAGCGGTCTTGTTTGCGGCATCTCCGACGATGCGCCCGATGACGTAAAAGAGGCGTATGAAGAATATAAAAAGAAGCTCGACGAAGGTTGGAAACTCTAAGGAAGGAAACCCCATGACCCGACAAGAACGAAGCGATATTTTAAAGGAACATCTCGATTTTTTACGGGAGGCGGCGCAGGACGCGGCGGATTCCGAATTTTACGGTGACGTTCCCGAGCTTAGTAAACAGATTTTAGCGACGGTCGAGGCGCTGACGGACAACGACTGACCGATTTCTTAAAACTCAATAATCTCAGCGTTTTGCGTTTTCACGTAAAGCGCTGTTTTTATACCAAAGCGATCCCGAGGTCTCACGGGGTTGCTTATCTTATGATGTCGCCCGAAACGTGCTTACGGCGTAAAAATGAGGACGGAATTTGTCTTATACTGTTTCGCGACATGAATGTGTACAAAAATTCAAGCAAAATCTTGGATTTATGGATTTTGCGCCGAATTTTTGTCTGCACATTCGGAGTGAAACAGTATTATGGACGTAAAAAGGAGGTTCTAATGGAAGAAAACAAGACGACTGCCACGGAGCAGGAAGCGGACGGAAAGTCCGCTCAGGGTGAAACGACTGCACCACCCACGCCGCCGAGCGGCGAAAAGCAGACGGAAAAGACCTTTACACAAGCCGAGCTGGATTCGGCGATCGAGGCGCGTCTCGCGCGGGAACGAAAAAACCAACCCACGAAGGAAGAACTCAAAGCCTTCCGGGAATGGAAAGATTCTCAAAAGACCGAGGAGGAAAAGACCGCCGAGCGGATCAGGCTCGCGCGGGAGGCGCAAGGCGCGGCGGAACAGAGAGCGGCGGAGCTTGAGGCGAAGTATACCGCGCTCACCAAAGGTGTAAAGGCGGAGGCGGTAGACGACGTGATCGCGCTCGCCCGGGGAAAGGTCAGCGAAACGGTCACGATCGAACAGGCGATCGACGGCGTGATCGCAAAATATCCGTCGTTCACAGCGGCGGATAAACCCTTAACGACGGGCGTTCCAACGTCCAACGACCGGCTCGGCGGCGAGAACGACGAGCTTTTAAAGAAAGCCATGGGGCTTTAAGCGAAAGGAGAACAAAAAATGCCCAACACTATCACATTACCCAAAAATTATACGGCGCTCTTAGACGAGGTCTATCAGAAGGAATCCGTCACGGCGGGGCTGATCGGCGACCCGTCCATGACGAGAGCGGGGACGAACGTCAACGAGATCTGTTACCCTCAGATCAGCTTACAGGGTCTCGGGGACTATGACCGAAACAGCGGGTACACCGACAACAGTATCTCGCTCGAATGGAAGACCGTCCGCTTTAACTATGATCGCGGGACGAGGATCTCCGTCGATACGATGGATAATCAGGAGAGCTTTAACATCGCGTTCGGTCGCGCGGGCGGAGAGCTTATGCGGACGAAGGTCGCGCCCGAGGCGGACGCGTTTACCTTCGCGACGATCGCGGGTACGGCGGGGATCTCGGTCGCCGAACCGACCGTTTACGCGGACGCGGCGGCGTTTCTCGCGGCGCTGATCGAGGCGAAGACCAAAATGGACGAGGATGAAGTTCCCGAGGAAAACCGAATCCTTTACGCGACGCCGACGCTTATCAACGGACTGCTCGGGTTGGATTCGTATAAGTCAAAGGAGATCGTTCATTCGTTCAGCGAGGTAAAACGCGTCCCTCAAAGCCGCTTTTATACCGCGATCGACCTCCTCGACGGAAAGAGCGCGGGCGAGGAGATCGGCGGGTATAAAAAGTCGGCGGAGGGCTTTGACATCAACTTTATGATCATTCATAAGCCCGCCGTCATTAAATTCGATAAACACATCGCCAACGACGTGATCCCGCCCGAGAATAACCCCGCGAGCGACGCGTATATCCTCAAATATCGGAAATACGGTCTCGTCGATCTTTACGCGAACAAGGTCGCGGGCGTTTATTTAAGCTATAAGCCCGCGAATTAAGGCGAACGTCGTAAAAAGCTTTGGGAGGTGTAAGTTTATGCGAACGATCGGATTAAGAAGTCCGCCCAAAAAGTCGGAAGCCGGAAAGCGGCGAAAGCCGCGCGGGTCGGAGAAAGGAAAGGGCAAGACGAATGACGCTGATTGAATTTTATCGGGACGAATGGAGGGGCGCTTTTGACGGAGAGATGGCGGAGCTGGAGCGGCTTTTACTTCGCGCCCGCGATGTGATCGACGGGGAAATTTCTCTCGGCGGCGTAACGGTCGAAACGATCCCCGAGACGGCTCGGGAAGCCGTGTATAAGGCGATATGCGCCCAAGCTGACTTTATCGACGAAAACGGCGGGATCGAGGCGATAAATAACGCCGGCGGAAGCGTTTCTCTCGGGAGGTTCGGCTATTCGGGCGGCGGGGGCGAACATACCTCTTCGACCCTTTGCGATCTCGCGCGAAGGTCGCTTATCCCGACGGGGCTTTTATACAGAGGGACGGTGATCTTATGAAGCCGATCCCGAAAAGCCTATTGATCCACTCCGCGACGGCGGTCAAAAAGGGCGCACCCGATCTATGGGGAAACCGCGCCGACGAAAAGCGGACGGAGCTGTCGCGGATCAGGATTGAGCCGAGCTCCGCCCTGAGCCTAAGTAAAAGCAATGAGCAGATCAAGCTCGTGGCGATCCTTTTTTACGACTGTCGTAACAGTCGCCCCGTCGGCTATGATTTCTCCCACGCGGATAAGATCGAGATCGGCGAAAAGCAGTACGACATCGTGAACGTTCAGACGCTGTACGACGATCGGCGGCTTCATCACCTGGAGGTGGAACTATGCCTATAAAGATCACGATCGACGCGAACGCGGTCAAAGCGCGGGTAAAAGCGGCGAGCGAAAGGGCTTTAAAGGAAGTAATGGGGCAGATTCTCTCCGACTGTAACGAGTTTTGCCCAAAGGATCAGGGAACGCTTTGGGACAGTAGCGAGAGTCATAGCCACGTAATGTCCTGTTTCGGGGAAGCGGAGCTCCGGCTCGTTTGGAGTACGCCTTACGCGCGGTATCTGTATTACGGTCTACTGATGGTAGACAGTCGGACGGGGTCGGCTTGGGCGAGAGAGGGCGACCGAAAGGTGATGACCGATACCCCGCTCCGATACGCGAACGGCTGTAAGCTATGGTGTGAAAAGGCGCGGGAGGTCTATGGCGAAGAATGGCGGCTGATCTATCAGAATGCCCTCAGAAAGGAGCTTGAATGACGCCGCAAAGCGAAGCGATCGCTCTTATCCTCGAAAAGCTGAAGGTCGAGGAGGACTGCGCCGTAACCGTTTCCGCGATGCCGCCGGAGGGCGGGATCACGACGGAGATCACGGGCGGCGAAAGTAAGAGCAGGAGCTTAAATTTACAGCACGGGAGCGCCGATCTGACGGTGCTTTTTTTGTGTAAGA
The DNA here is from genome assembly GCA_023666265.1 of Roseburia sp. GTDB lineage: Bacteria > Bacillota > Clostridia > Oscillospirales > Ruminococcaceae > Ruminiclostridium_E. The sequence continues at coordinate 2,074 of JAMPCH010000070.1, read as the reverse complement.
ACAAGGATCAGGCGGTCGCTTTTGACACCTTAAATCGGATCGGGAACTTTTTCGGACGGCTAAAGCCGATCGTCGGAAATACGGTACAGATCACGGGCGCGAGGGTCGGGAGCGGGACGAGCCTAATCGGAAAAGAGGGCGATCTTTATCTTTACGGACTGATCGCCCGGATCGGAATTTATTTTTAGAATTGGGAGGAAACGAAAATGGCAGCAGAAAATACGGTTACAACATTACCGAAGGTCGCGGGCGTAGAGCTAAACAGCGAGATCGAGCTAATGATCGACGTTGGCGGGACGTATGAGAACATGGGGAACGCGTTTAAGGATATTTCGACGGCGATCAATGAGAACGTTTATACGGCGACGTATTTAGCGGACGGTGGTTTCGGCTCGTCGATGGTCGTCGGCGCGGCGCCGACGATCACGCTAAACGGCGACTATATCAAGACCGACCCCGTATGCGTCTATCTCGCTCAAATTCATTATGAGATCGGCGCGAAACGCGTAACGAGTATTCGGCTAAAACACGCGGGCATTGAGATCACCTGTCCCGCGACGATCACACAGCTTGATTTCACGGGCGGGACGAGTACCGCGCCGAACGGGATCAGCGTAACGATCGCGCTGAACGGAAAGCCCACGGTGACACAAACGGCTTGATTTTTATTTTTGGGCAGTAGGCGAGGCGGGGAAAGTTCTCTCCGCCTCGGCTACCGATCCATAAAGGGAGGGATTTTATGCTTCGCTTGGAAAGAACGCGAAAATATCTCGATACGCTCGAACTCGTCCGAAACGGCGTAACGGTCAAGCGACTGGATATTGTCTTTGACCCGGACGCGGCGGCGAACGAATTTTCGGCGTTGTACGAACGCCTGATCCGAACACAAAAAGCGCTGATCCGCTATCAGAAAACGGGCGACGCCCGAAAACTTCGCGAAACGGCGGAATCATTCGGCGTACTGTTTACCGATCTGTTGTCGCTTACTTTTGGGAAACATAACGCGGCGGTCGTTCTCGATTTTTACGAGAATGACTATCTTGAAATGCTGACGACGATCATGCCATATTTACGGGTCGTGATCTTACCGAAGATCGGGGAGGCGTTAAAGCGTGAAAAAAATCGGCTCAGACAGTTCTATCGGAGGTAGGATGTCCTTTACCCAAAAGCCGACGGCGGTTTTAACATTCGGGGGGAGGCGCTATTTCCTGCGGCTTTCGTATAATAACGTGCTTCGGTATTACCGCTTTTTATCCTCGGAAACGGCGCTCCCGGAGCGTATGCGGTTGGAGCTGGCTTACGGGATCTTGGTGAAGCGTCCGAGAGCGGCGAAGTCGGAGGAAATCGCGCCTGTCCTAAAAAAGATCGGCGAAGAATTTTTAACGCTCACAAATCGACGCATGGGCGAGCGCGGAGAGAGAACGGTGGACTTTGAACAGGACTCGCCGTATATCTACGCCGCTTTTTTACAGGTGTACGGGATCGACCTTTTTCGTGAAAGGGGCAAGCTTTCATGGCAAAAATTTCTGGCGCTTTTTTATTCCCTGCCGGAGGGCTGTAAGATCGGCGAGATCATGGCGATCCGGGGACGAAAGCTCCCTTCGCCGAATCGGTATAACGCGGCGGAGATCGCGTGGCTGACCCGCGCAAAGCGTTTTTATGCGTTGGAACGCGGTGAGAGCGAGCAAAGGGAACGATCGCGGGACGCGAAGGCAATGCTGTTTGAGGCGTTACTTGTTCGGGCAAATCAAAAGGAGTGATGGAGCATGGCGGACGGTCAGGTGACTTATGAGGTAAGAGCGGACACGGAAAAGCTCGAATCCGACTTAAAGAAAGCCAATCAACAGATCAAGCGATCCGCCGAGGAATCGGTGCAAACACAGGAAAGAACCCAAAAACAGATCAAGGAGACGTCGCAGAAAGCCGGCGATTCTATTGTTAAAAAGCACGGCGAAGACACCGAAAAGCTAAAAAAACAGACCGAGGAGGTCGGGAAGCACGCGAAAAAAACAGGCGACGCGATCGTTAAAAAACACGCCGAGGACGCGGAAAAGCTGATCCGTCAGACCGACGA
>JAMPCH010000006.1 GCA_023666265.1 Roseburia sp. | reverse complement strand
ATTATATCATATTTTGTCTTTTTGTGCAACTTTTATTTTTCAGACAAACCCTAAAGTTTAGGTCAAGCCTTTTTAAAGGCTTGTGGGGTGCGGGGCAAAGCCCCGCCTCGATCATCGTCTTTTTTCTCTCTTAAAAATCTCTTTTTCTCTCTTAAAATCTCTTAAAAATCTCTCTCAAAAAAGAAAGGACAGCGCATGAAAAAGATCAAGGCGGCGGTTTTTGACCTCGACGGGACGCTTTTAGACTCGATGCACATCTGGAACGAGATCGACTGCGCGTTTTTAACGCGGCGGGGGATCGCCGTCCCGGCGGACTATATGCTCGAGGTCGCCCACCTCGGGAGCTATCAGACGGCGATCTATACAAAAAATCGGTTCGGACTTCCCGAATCGCCCGATGAGATGATCGCCGAGTGGCTCGAAATGGCGATCCGCTTTTATTCCGAGGAGGTCACGCTCAAAGCGGGCGCTTACGCGTACCTGACGAAGCTGAATGAGAACGGGATCAAGCTCGCCGTCGCGACCGCGAACAGCCCCGACCTTTATCTTCCTGCCCTAAAAAAAACAAACACGCTCAGGCTTTTTCGCGCGGTCGTCAATATCGACGAGGTCGAGCGAAGTAAGGGCTTCCCCGACATTTATCGTCTCGCCTGTGAACGGCTCGGCGTAAGCGAGGCGGAGACGGCGGTCTTTGAGGACATTTATCTCGGCGTAAAGGGCGCGAAGGACGGCGGATTTTATACCGTCGGCGTTTATGATAAGACCTCGGCGGCGGACGAGGCGAAGATCCGCGCCCTCGCCGACCGATATGTCCGCGATTTTACGGAGCTGTTACAGGGCGAAATGTTCTGAAATACCGCAAAAAAATTCCCGCAGATCGATCTGCGGGAATTTTTGTTTTTGCTTTTAGCCGAGTCTCTTTTCGAGATCGTCGAGCTGTTTGGTGAATTCCTTCGGGAGCTTTTCGCCGAACTGCTTGTAGAACTCGCGAAGGTCGGCGACCTCCGCCTTCCAAAGCGCGGGATCGACCTCGAGAAGCTGCTTCATGATCTCGGGCGTTACCTCGTCCTCGATCCCCTTGGTGTTGATGTCGTTCGGAACATAGCCGATCGGGGTCTCCTTGGCGTCGACCGTCCCCTCACACCGCTGAATGATCCAGTCGAGGACGCGCATATTATCGCCGAAGCCGGGCCAGATAAAGTGACCCTCGTCGTCGGTCTTGAACCAGTTCACGTTAAAGATCTTCGGCGCGTTCTCGCCGAGCTTTTCGCCCATTTCGAGCCAGTGAGACCAATAGTCCGCCATATGATAGCCACAGAAGGGCTTCATCGCCATCGGGTCGTGTCTTAATACGCCGACCGCGCCCGCCGCCGCCGCCGTCGTTTCGGAGGAAACGGAAGCGCCTACGAACGTCCCATGCTTCCAGTCAAAGGATTCGTATACGAGCGGGGTCGTCTTCGCGCGGCGTCCGCCGAAGATGATCGCCGAGATCGGTACGCCCTGAGGGTTATTAAACTCGGGAGAGATACAAGGGCAGTTCTCCGCCGGCGCGGTAAAGCGGCTGTTGGGGTGAGCGAGCTTACCGCCCTCCTTGGTGAACTCAACGCCGTCTACCTTTTCGCCCTTCCATTCGGTCGCGTTCTTGGGCGGGTTCTTGTCGAGACCCTCCCACCATACGGTCATATCGTCGTTGTTGATCGCGACGTTGGTAAAGATCGTGTTCTTTTGGGTCGAGGCGAGCGCGTTATAATTCGACTTGGCGTTTGTCCCGGGCGCTACGCCGAAGAAGCCGTTCTCGGGGTTGATCGCGTAGAGGCGACCGTCCTCGCCCTGCTTCATCCACGCGATGTCGTCGCCGACGGTGAATACCTCATAGCCGTCCTTTTTATAGCCCTCGGGCGGGATCAGCATGGCGAGGTTCGTTTTCCCGCAGGCGGACGGGAACGCGGCGGTGATATAGGTGACGGGCTTATTCGGGCGCTTAACGCCGAGGATCAGCATATGCTCCGCCATCCAGCCTTCCTTCCAGCCCTGATACGACGCGATCCTGAGCGCGAAGCACTTCTTACCGAGGAGGACGTTACCGCCGTAGGCGGAGTTGATCGACCAGATCGTATTATCCTCGGGGAACTGGACGATGTATCTGTTCTCGGGGTCTACGTCCGCCTTGGAGTGTAAGCCGCGGACGAAATCGTTCGAGTCGTCGCTTAAATTCTTAAAGGCGTCCGCGCCCATTCTCGTCATGATCGCCATGTTGAGAACAACGTAGATCGAGTCGGTGAGCTCTACGCCGACCTTCGCGAGCGGCGAGCCGATCGGACCCATCGAATAGGGGATCACGTACATGGTGCGCCCCTTCATCACGCCGTCATACATGGGGGTGAGCTTCGCGTACATTTCCTTCGGGTCACACCAGTTGTTGGTCGGACCCGCGTCTTCCTTGTTGCGGCAACAGATAAAGGTACGATCCTCTACGCGCGCGACGTCGTTCGGCTTGGTGCGGTGGTAAAGACAGCCGGGGAGCTTCTCCTGATTGAGCTTGATCATCTCGCCGGTCGCGACCGCCTCCGCGCGGAGTTCGTCGAGCTGCGCCTCGCTGCCGTCGATCCATACGACCTTATCCGGCTTCGTAAGCGCCTTCATCTCCTCAAACCACTTGAGGACATTCGGGTTGTTCGTCATCATAGGTTTAATCTCCTTTTCCTTTATTCCGAAGCGCCGCGAGCCGCTGACCCGCGAACGCAATCGTTTCACAGATACCATTATAATACTTTTTTTTAAAGAAATCAATCCCTTTTTTCATTTTTTCGGAAAATTTTCGTTTTTCTTCCCCCTCTCTTTTTGTTTTGTTTTTTTGGGGAAGGCGTGCGCCCCGGGCGGTTTTGGAGAGAGCGGGAAAGGAAAAACGCCCCGACGGTCGACGGAGCGTTTTTGGGATCTATTTATCGCCGTAATGTGTGCCGCATTGCATGATCTCTAACTGTCCGTCGGCGATCCGAAACACGATCCGATTTTGTTCGTCGATCCTCACGCCGGTTTCTTCATCGCTCGTCCGCCTCGATCAACTCATGCTCCTTGAGCGTACTCATCCCGTTTTTTACCTCGGCGATCCTTCTTTCGAGTTCGGCGATGTTCGCGGGACTGTAAAACGGGTCTGCGTTGATCTCAAAGGGGATACGCTTCTCCCTACCGACCTTCATCAAAAACATCGTGATCGCGGTCGACATATTCAGCCCCATTTCCTTTAACGCCTTTTCCGCGCTGGCTTTTACCTCGTCGTCGATCCGAATATTTACCTGCGTCATAAAACTCACTCCCTTCATGATCAGTATATCACATTTTTATATACAATGTCAAGTATTTTTATAGTATCATTTTTTGGGGATAAGCGAGCGCAAAGATCGAATTTCGGGAGCGATCGATCCCCACAGACTATCCCGTTGACATTTTCCCCAAAAAGAGATAAAATAAAAACACAAGTGAGGTCAAGATTTTTGACCCGAAATATGATATGATGCTTTTTGGGAGGCGAACGGCTTGTACGAATGGAACGAGGCAGTACAAAAAATGATCGATCGGATCGAGGAAACGCTATGCGATGACCCGTCGCTGATCCGGCTCGCGAAATACGTCGGATACTCGCCCTATTACTGCTCGACCCGATTTCACGAGATCACGGGTATGACGCTAAAAAGCTATATGGCGGGTCGGCGGCTCGCGCGCGCGGCGCTGGCGCTCCGCGATACCGACGATCGGATCATCGATATTGCCATACGGTGCGGTTATTCTTCTTAGGAAGCTCTGACGAGGGCTTTCTCGGCGGCGTTTGGGTGTACCCCCGCCTCCTATCGGAGAGATCCCGTCCCGATCCGTCGGGTTGTTCTCACTCCCGAAAATTATCAACATCAAAAAGGAGAAAAAACAATGAGCAAAACAATCTTGACCGACGCCCACGTAAAGGTCGAGTTTATCCCCGCCCATAAGTACCTCGGGATATGGGAGGAGAGGGCGCGCCACTACGGCGAAATGTGGCAATACCACGACTGCGACGAGGTCTGCGGGATCGTGGACAGCCTGAGCAACGTCTGTGACCCGATCGTCACGGGACACACGGCGGGCTGGTTTAAGGCGGGCGGCGAGCGCCGCTATTTTTACGGGACGGGCTTACCGCTCGACTACGGCGGAAAGATCCCCGACGGCTTTGAATTAAAGGAATTTCCCGCGAGCTATTACCTCGTCTTTTACCACCCCGCCTATGACTATCTGACGGATAACGGCGAGGTCATGGGGCGGGTCGAGAGCCTCGCTTGGAATTACGACATAAGCAAATTCGGCGGCGGGCGGTACGACTGGAACGAGGAAGCCTGTCAATGCTATCAGCGGCATTATCCCGAGGCGCTGGGGTATCAGATTCTCCGCCCGATCCGGCTGAAATAGCAACAAACAAAACCGCGCAATGACCGTAACGCCATTGCGCGGTTTTGTTCTCTCGTTTTTTTGCTTTATTTTTTGGGGCAGGTGTGCGCCGGGGCGGGCTTTGGTAAAGCGGGGTCGCTTTGACGGGCGATGTCGCTTTACGTTTTTTTCGGTGCGGTAAAGTCCCCGACCGATCGGGATCATTCCAGCCCGCCTATAAATTCCGTAATGATCATCGCGCATTCATACGGCTTTTGCTCGTATATCATATGGTCGCCGCCGAGACACACGACCTCACAATTCCCCATTTTCGCGGCGTAGGGTTCAATAATATCGGCTCGCGCCTCCTCGTAGGCGGCAAGGACGTCGTCCATGTCCTCGGCGTACTCCTCGATCCCCTTCGGGACATTCAGAGCGTTTTTCTCGATCTGCTTATTCATATATCGATGATACTCGATGATCTCGTCCGCGTTTTGAAATCCCCAGCTCGCGCAGATATAGAGCTTCGGAACGTCGTTTGTTACGATCCCGTTGAATGCGTTTTGCGCGTTTTCCGCGAGCCTTCCCGCCTCCGCGACGGGCGCGACGGAGTCGAGCGTCATCAGCATAAGCGCGTCGGCGAGAACCTGTTCTTCCTCGGAATAGCCGTCGGATAAAAGATAAAAGTAATCCCCGAGGACAAGCCTCCCGAACCCCATTTTAGCGGCAAACGCGAGGAAACGATCGAACGGCGAAACGCTCGCGGCGGGTTCTTCCTCAAAAGCGGTCGCGCTTAATTCCGAACCGTCGACAAAGACGACCGCCTCTATTTCCTCGGGATAATGACTGACCCAAAAGTTCGCGTAAGCGCCGCCGATCGAATGGGGCATCAGGATATAGGGCGCGTCGATCCCCGCGTTTTTCAGAGCCCTTCGATAATCCTCGACGATCGATTCGAGCATCATTTCGCCGTCGGTGTCGTCGCTCAAGCCATAGCCCGCGCGGTCAACAAAAACGACCGAATTGTCTTTTTCGAGATAGGTCGTCATATGCCTCGCCGTAACGGGAAATTCCCCCGACCCGAGCCCCGCCATACATACGATGGTATGCGCGCCGCTCTCGTTGCCGAATTTCGCCACGTTCAAGGAATGATCGCCCACCGAGACGGGATTATAATATCCCGCCGATTTTAAAGCCTCACATTCCCTTTCGCTGTTTATCCTATGAAAAATATATACGCCCAAAAGGAAGACAAAAACGGCAACGATCATTCCGATCAAAAGACCTTTCATAAATTTACGAATGTGCTTTTTCATATCCTCATACCCCGAATTTCAGATCATCGCTCGACTTCACCGAAACGATTATACCACCGCTCAATAAAAATGTCAACCCGTCCCCCTCCCGCCGAAAGGCTTGACAGTCCCCCGTTTTTCTGTTATACCGTAACGCTCGACTTCCCCGTCTCGGAGGAAGCGGAAAACGCGAGCGGCGAATAAACGAAGCCCCGCGCTTTCTCAATGCGCGCCGAAGCGCACACCTTCCCAAAAAGAAAAAAACAAAAACACCGAGCGGTCTTATCGGCTGCCGCTCGGTGTCCTTCATACGATCGAACTATTTTAAAAACCCCGAAATGATCTTTTCCTCCGCCTCCTCCTCGGTCAGCCCGAGCGTTTGGAGCTTTAAGATCTGATCGCCCGCGATCTTTCCGATCGCCGCCTCGTGGATCAGCGCCGCGTCGAGGTGAGCCGCCTCGAGCGCGGGCGAGGCGTTCACCCGCCCATGATCGACGAGGATCGCGTCGCACTCGGAATGACCCGTACAGCGGTCATTCCCATAGATCGCGGAGCGAAACTCCTGATACGAGCTTCCCCGCGCGACCGAGCGCGAGACGAGGTCGACCGCCGAGTCCTCGCCGTTCATCTCGACCGCGAAATCGGTCTCCGCCCGATCCTCGCCGTCGGTCATGATCCGCTCGCGGACGACGAGCTTCGCCCGCGCCGCGAGCTTCGCCGTCGTCTTACGGACGGTACTGTCCACGCCGCCGAGCTGGACCGTGTCCATTTCGAGGCAGGAATCCTCGTCGAGGATCGCGTCCGTGATCGGGTCGATCCGCCGAAAGCCCTCTTTTTTCCCCGTCCCGAGGTGCTTCTCCTGATAGAGGACGCGCGCGCCCTTCCCGAGGAAAAAGCGGTGAACGCCGTTATGCTTCGCCTCGCCCTCGTTGTCCGCGTGAACGCCGCACCCCGCGACGATCACCACGTCCGCTCCCTCGCCGACGAAAAAGTCGTTATAGACGAGGTCGCTCACGCGGCTTTTTGTGACACAGGCGGGGATATAGACCCGCTCACCCTTTGTAAAGGGATCAATAAAAATGTCGATCCCCGACTTGTCGCTTTTCAGCTCGATGCGGATATGCTCGCTCGACCGACGCCCGACGCATTGTCCGTTCTCGCGGATATTGTACGCGCCCTTAAAATCGCTCTTAAAGTCGGAAATTTCCGCTAAGAGCGCCTCCGTGATCTCGTTCATGCGTTCTCCTTTCCGCGCGAACAAAAGCGCGCGATCTCATTTTTTAATAGGGAAGGAAGTATCTCCTTCCCCGCGCCGCAGGCGCGGATCTTCCCGTCCGCGACGACGACGATCTCGTCCGCGATCTCTAAGATACGCTCTTGATGAGAGATGATGAGGAGCGTCCCCTTTTCCTCGGCGCGAAGGCGGCGAAACGTCTCGACCAAGCGCGAAAAGCTCCAAAGATCGATCCCCGCCTCCGGCTCGTCAAAGATCGAGAGCGGCGCGCGCCGCGCGAGGACCGAGGCGATCTCGATCCGCTTCATCTCCCCGCCGGACAGCCCCGCGTTCAGCTCCCGCCCGATATACTCCTTGGCGCAAAGCCCGACCCGCCCGAGCAGCTCGCAATGCTCCTCCTCGGTCAGCGCCGCGCCGCCCGCGAGATCGAGGAGATCCCGAACGGTGATCCCCTTAAAGCGAACGGGCTGTTGAAACGCGTAAGCGATCCCCTTTTTCGCCCGCGCGGTGATGTCGAGGTCGGTGATCTCCTCGCCGTTTAATATGATCCGCCCCTCGTCGGGCTTCTCTAGCCCCGCGATGAGCTTCGCGATCGTCGTTTTCCCGCCGCCGTTGGGTCCCGTTACGACGATGAGCTTCCCCGCCTCGGCGGTATAAGTGATCCCGTCTATGATCCGTTCCCCGTCGGGAACGCTCCAGACGAGGTTTTCCAAACGTAACATTCGCCTTGATTCCTTTCTTTTTTCCTGTACGATATATAGTATACCACTTCTTTCCGATTTCGTCAATATTTTATCAATGAAAAAACCGAGCGTTTCGCTCGGTCGCGCCGGGTCTTTCCCCGGGCTTTTGTTTTTATTTTTTTGGGAAGGCGTGCGACCCGGGGGTGCCGGAGATGATCGGGAAGCTCGTCGGTTTATATCGTTTGAGCCGACGGAGCTTTATTCCCACGTATCATCAAGAAAATCGTCGGCTTTCGCCTCAAAATCAAACAGGATTTTGATATAGTCGCGTTTCCCGTAAATGATACGATAAATATCAACATAATCATCGCCTACCCGATAAAAAATCAGATAATTCCCACTGACAAGATAGCGAAACAACGTATCAAATTTAACTTTTGTGCTGAGAGACGCTCCGATCAGCGGAAAATCGGATAAACGCCTATATGACGCGACGATGTTTTTTACGGTACGGGTAGCGGCGGCGGGATTACCCAAATCAACGGAGATATGATCCCTGATATCCTTTAAATCCCGCAACGCGGCGGGAGCGATCCGCACTTTCATAACCCCAGCTCCCGTTCGACCTCCTCCGGCGTGAGCCAGCCGCTTTCCCGCGCGGAGCTTTCGCCCTCGGCGAGCTCGGTAAATAATTTTAAAGTCGCCCGTTGCCGCTCATATTCCCGAATATCAACGATCACATACCGTCCTCTCCCGTTTTGGGTAAGAAAAACGGGTTCGTCAACGGCAATATCCCGAAGCACTTCATTGTAATTCCTTAGATCCGATATCGGCTTTATATTCGGCATAACGATCCCTCCGTTCCCTCAAAGATCCTTCTGTTTTTACTATAACATATTTTTAAGAAAAAATCAATAGCTGATTTTTTAAAACTCATATCGTCGAAACGTCGCCTTCACAGTCTTAATGAAAAAACCGAGCGAAACGCGTTCGCTCGGTTTTTGGCGGGGGCGGAGGGCGCGATCTCCAAAGTCCGCCGCCGTTTATCGGATTTCCTCTCCCTTCGCGCCGTATCAACGTTCTTATTATACCACAAAATTTCGCGCGTGGCGCGAAAATGTTCCCAACGACGCGAAAAATGTTCCGAACGGCATAAAAGGAAAATATTCGACAAAATTTACCCGACCTTCATCGTGACCGCCGAGGTCGCGATCCCATCCCCGATCTCAAAAAGGAAAGCCCCGCCGTGATCCTCGGCGATCCGACGAACGATCCCAAGCCCATAGCCGTGATCTCCCTCGGGCTTTGTCGACCCCTCCGGCGGGGCGGTCAGCTCCGCCCGCGCGCTGTTTCGGACGGTGAGGAAGAGATAGCCCATTTTTCGCTCGGAGGAGATCGAGAGGAAGCCGCCTTCACATTCCCCCGCGCCCCGGATCGCGTTATCGAGGAGGTTCGTGAGAAGGGAGCAAAGCTCGGTCTTTTCGATCGGGAAGGTCTCCGTCGGGTCGAGCGCCGCCTCAAAACGAACGCCCGCCGCCTCCGCCTCGCGCGTTTTATGATAGAGGATCGTATTCGCGATCGCGCTGTCACAAAAGATCGGGAGCTTCATTCGCGCCGCCTTCTCCTTCATCTCGTCGATCATCGCCCGCCCCTCGTTTTTAAGCTCGGGGGCTTCGACGAGCGACTCCGCGACGGCAACGAGGTTATTGATGTCGTGGCGATACTCGCGGATCTCGTCGAGCCGCTCGGTCAGGGAATCGTAATAGCGGAGATTGAGCTCCATATACCGCTTCATCTCCTCGTTTTGTTCCTTTACGGTGTGATAGCGGCTGTTGTCGCGGATCGCCTTTAGCATCAAAAGGTCGGAGAGGACGGCGACGACCGTCGCGACCGCCACGAGCGGGTTCTCGAATACGTTATACATCGCCCCCTCCGACCACGTCGGGTAGGAGTAAGCAACGATAAAAAATACCTGCCCGATCGAGAAGAGAAAAAAGATCCCGAGGCTCTCGCCCCGATAGCGGCGAAGCCGCCTGTTCCAAAAATAAACGAGAACGATAGCCGTAACAGCGATCGCCAGATCAAAAAGAAGATAAAACAGGATCAGCGTCCACGTATGCGGCTCGGCGAGGGGCTGGATCCCGAGCACCGTGATCGCGTAAGCGCTCCCGCAGAGGTCAATCAAAATGGTATCCACCAAAAGGATCGCGGCGAAAAAGACGCAGCGGCTCTTTTTCCTGAAATAAAAACAAGGCGGGGACGAAAAAAGCGATCATAGAGCCGATTATATTCGCTCCCTCCCATAAGTTCCATTCCAACAGGTTATTCGCGGCGGTAAGTCCGACCACCGTTAGGATCGGGTTAAACCGAGGGGTGAGGGCGACCACCATCGCGGTATAGAGTATAAGAAACTGAAAAATGTTTCGTAAACAAAAACAGAGCAGCTCGATCAACGCTTGCTCCGTCATAGGATCGCCTCCGTTTCCGCCGCTTCCCCCTGCTCGAGCCGACGGACATGGTCGGCGAGGATCGCGTTTTTGAGCGGGTCGAGATACGACCGCCCGATCGGTACGCTCCGCCCGTTCGCCGTCTCGACCGTCTGTTGATCCGTGAGCGAGCGGATATGGCGGAGGTTGACGAGCCAGCTCTTATGTACGCGGATCAGCCGCCCGGAGAACCGCTCGGCGAACGCGCCGAGCCGCTCATAGGTCTCGACCGTCGACGCGAGCGTAAAGATATAGAGCTTACGCTTTTCGCTCTTGACCGCGACGATCTCGTCGACCGAGAGAAACTCGGCGGAGCGCCCGTGCTTCACGACGAGCTTTTGGGTGTTCTTTTCCTCCGCGAGCCGCCTGAGCGCCGCGCGTAAGTAGTGGGGAGCAATCGGCTTGGTCAGATAGGCGAAGGGGAGCGCCTCGGGCGGAACGTCGAAAATACGCTGGCTGTAATCGTTATTATAGCCCGTCACATAAATGAGCCTAAGCCCGGGATAATCACGGGCGATCCGGACGGCGGCGGCGATCCCGTCGGTCTCCTCGGCGGAGCGTATATCCATAAAAAGCGCGTCCGTCCGCTCGGCGAGGTCGGGGAGCGAAAAAAGGAGGGCGCGGATCGTATGAAATACCGTAACGACCGCGCCGGGCGACTCCCGCTCGAGATGGCGCTTTAGCCCCTCGCCACAGCGCGGCTCATCGTCAAAGACCACAAAATACATAAGCTTATCTCTCCCTTTCAAATGATTTTTTTGCTTTGCTTTTTTCTTTTTGGGAAGGGGCGGAAACCGGGGAAAACGACCCACCCGGACCTCCCATGGTTTTAAAAATACGGACTGTCACTCTCGCACAGTCCGTATTTCATTCTCATAAAGCTCAATCCGACACATAAGGGATCAGAGCGATCTGTCTCGCGCGCTTGATCGCGACGGTGAGCTCTCTCTGATGATAGGCGCAGCAACCCGTCACGCGGCGCGGTAAAATCTTAGAGCGCTCGGTGAGGCACTTTTTGAGCTTGGCGACGTCCTTATAGTCGATAAACTCCGCGCGGTCGGCGCAAAACTGGCAGACCTTCTTCTTCCCGCGCTTAACGGGGCGCGAAGCCCGATCGTTCATTTCCTTCTTTTCAGCCATTAGAATAAACCTCCTTACAATTAAAACGGATAATCGTCGTCCGTACTTGTCGTCTCGACGAAATCATTCGCGGTATAATTCCCGTTCGACGCGCTCGGCGCGGCGTTCGTCTGTCCCGCCGGATGAGCGGGGGGCGGCGCGCCGTAGCCGGCGTTACCGGCGTTACCGGTGTTTTGGTTCTGTGGTCTCGTGTCGCCGGTGAAGGACGCGCGATCGACGATCACCTCGGTCACATAGCGGGTGATGTTGTTTTTATCGATATAGCTCCGCGTCTGGAGCTCGCCCTCGACTAAGATCGGGCGACCCTTTGACCAATAGCGGCTGATAAATTCCGCCTCATTGCGCCACGCGACGCAGTTGATAAAATCCGCCTTTCGCTCCTCGCCCTTGGTCTGATAGCGGCGATCGACCGCCACGCTAAAGGAGAGGACAGAGACCCCGCTCTGGGTCGTTTTAAGCTCGAGATCCTGGGTGATCCTCCCGAGTAAGATGACTTTATTATACATAAACAGAACCTCTCTTTTTTAAGGGTCTCCCCTTTTTTATTTTTGGGAAGGAGAGCTTTCCCCGCGTTACTTCCTGAGCGTCACGATCGAGCGTAAAACGCCGTCGGTGATGTTGATCACGCGCTCAAACTCGTCCGGGAAATCGGGCTTAGCGTCAAAATGATAAACGACATAATAGCCCTCGGTCTCATAGTTGATCTCATAGGCGAGCTTACGCTTCCCCCATTCGTCGACGTTCACGAGCTCGGCGTGTTCCTTGATCAGGTCGGAAAACTTCGATACAAGCGCCTGAACCTGTTCTTCGCCGTTTTTGAGCGAAAAGACAAGAACCGCCTCGTACTTTTCTCCTACTTTTGCCATCGTTTTTACCTCCTTACAGACATATGTCCCGCGCCTTTAACGCGAGAAAGGATTTTCGGCGGGTGTCCGCCGAGGCTTTCGTGACGAAAACCAGTAATAATTATAACAAAATCTTCCGCGCTTGTCAAGCGCTCGGCGGAGATTTTTTCGTTATTTTCGCAATTTTCGGAGAAAAATTTCGCTTATTACGAAAAATTTTCGGATTTCTATTGAAATTCTCCCCGTTTTCGTGTACAATAAAGGAGAGTGTTTTTATCAGAGGACATAAAGAGAAAGGACGCAATACTGTTTCTATGGAGAAGGTTCTTGAATTTTTTAAAAACAAGTGGATCAAGCGGGCGGTCTCGATCCTGTCGCTCGGGTTTCCGGCGTTCCTCGTTTTTTTGGATTGGCTCGCGTTCGCCTACTCGCTCGAGCCGACGAACCCCGTACCGCTCTTCCTGTTATATATGCTTGTGAATTTCATCTTCGGCGGACTGTTTTTTTATACGCGTAAACAGCTCGCGACCCGCTTCGCGGTCGTGATCTCGCCGCTCCTCGTCTTTATCCTGATGATCGCGGGGTTTGGGAATTGGTATATGATCGTCCCGCCGTTTGTGATCTGTTTTTTCGGGTTTCTCGCCTGTGGCGCGGGCGAGACGCTAAAGACCGTCCTCGGGACGATCTATCTCCTGATGTTCGTGGTCGGGGCGCTCGTCTATCTTACGCTCCTCCATTTTAACCTCACGCCCCAAAAGCTCCTCTTCCGCGAGTTTTGTGACCTTTCCCAGCGAAGCACCGACTACGTCTATTCGACCGAGGGGTCTTATCGCCTCGTCCGCTATATCGACCAAAAAAACAGCGACCGCGTCACCGTCCGCTATTACGTCGAGGATACGAGCTATGACTATCATTTATGGTATCTCGACTGTTACCGCCATTTTGACAGCCTTAAGGTCCTCGTGACGGTCCGGCGCGACACGATCGGGTATGAATGGCGCTCGGACACCGAGCTCTATATCGACGAACGGGTCAAGGACATCCCCGAGCTTTTTGAGAAACAGCGGCTCGAAAACAGCGGCGAGGACGAGGACGAGACCGCCGAGACGACGAGCGCGGTCAAAAAGCCGATCGTTTTTGACGATGAGAAGGAGGACGACCCCGACGGCGAGGATCGAGCCGACGACGATGAGCCGCTCGGCGAGGAGAGCGGCGAGGAGAGCGGCGAGGACGAGGTCGGCGAGGGCGAAGATATACCCGCCGCCGAGGACTAAAGCCGAAAAGCGGCAGGCACGGAAGCCGGGGCGGGTCGCCCAAAACGACCCGTGAGGCAGTCCTTCCCTAAAAAAATCAGCGAAAAAATTTATCATTTTATATCGAAAAGAGGGGAAAAAGCGATATGACGCGTCAGCTCCACATAGCGGGGAAAAACTCGAACGAGATCTATACCCTCGTCTATCCGAATAACCTCACGACCTTTTGTAAGTATGATTTTACGCCCTTTTTAAATCATTGTACCGACCTTTGTCGCCTCGCGAACCGGACCGGCGAGTATAGCGTCGAGGACGTTTACGCGATCAGAAACTCGATCTCGGGCTGTCATAAATATTACGAACAAAATATGCGGACGATCTTTGAGAAGATCGTCATAGACTGTTGGATCGACTATCTCTGTCACCAGAGCGAGGCGACCCCTCCCGCCCTTTGGCAGAGTTTTATGCGCTGTAAAAACGACTTTGAGCGGGCGGTCTTTACGCGCCTCAGCGAATATCGCTATAACCGCGCCGTAAACGAATGGGTCAACCTCATAAAGCTACAGGAATACGCGCGTAAAAAGACCGACTTTATCTTCGGCGTCCCGCTCTCGGGCGCGGTCGAGGCGGGGTCGCGCGCGAATTATTTCGACCTTATGTTTAACGTCGCCGCGAACGAACAGGGCTTCGCCGTCGAGGAGATCGGGGCTTCGTCGGTCTATTCGGCGGGGCGCGTCCCTAACTCGCCCTTTATCTTATCGAGCGCCTCGCGCGAGATATTAAGGAACGTCCTCGGCGATATGGAGGAGGCGGCGAGCCGCCCCAAAAAGCGGCTCAACCCCGAGCTGTCGGATCAGCTCGCGATGGACGCCTTCTCGGTCATTAAACAATATATCCCCGACAAAAACGACAGCCTCGTCAATACGATCATTAAAGCCATGCGCGGTTCGCCCCAGCGCGTCTATCTCCCGCGCTCCTTCAAGTCGATGATCGACCTCGAGATCGACGCCCTCATCGGGAGCGGCGGGATCTTACAGCGCTGTCCGCGCTGTGGCGAGTATTATCTAAAGGACGAGGAATATCCCTATGATTACTGTAACCGTACCCAAAAGGACGGGCTGACCTGTCTCGAGGCGGCGGAGCGCGAGCATATCGAGGTCAAGACCCGACCCGAGCCGATCGAGACCGAGCCGCCGAAGGTCATCTCACAAAAGCCGCTCGAAAAAGCCTATGTCAACGAAAAAATGGAAACGCTCTATAAAGAGATGGCGGCGCGGGTCAACGTCGACCTTACCCAGCGTGATTTCTCGCGCTGGTATCAGCGCGAGCTTCAGCTAAAGGAGCTGATCCTCCTCGGTCAGGCGGGGGAAAAGGAATTAGAGGACTTTATCGAGCTCTCGCGCGGGGACGAATTCGCCTCGCGGAAACAGCCGCCGCTTTTTGAGAAGCACAACCCCGACGATGAGCCGATCGCCGTCACCGAGAGCGGGAAGGAGGTCAAGCGCTTTGTCTTTGAGCGCGTCGACCGCCTGGCGGACGCGCCGAAGTCGCCCGAGACGCCGAAGGCTTCGCTCGCGGCGTATGAACAGGCGGCGAACGAGGCTGTCCAGCGGCTTTTCGCCGCGCGGGGACAACAGACCGCCCCCCAAGCGTCGGCGCAGTCGCGCCAATACCCCGCCGCCGCCCAGCCCTACGGTTATTCCAAGCCGATCTATCCGTCTCAACAGCCAAAGCCCGTCACGCGGATCATACGCGGCGGGGCGGCGAACGCGGGCTATACCGAGCGACCCTTTGACGCTTTCCCAAAGCCTAAGACCGTCGTGATCCCGAACGGCGAGGATCGCCCCGCCGCCGCGCCCGTCCGCGAGCGACCGCCCGAGGACGCGGATATAAAGCTCTATCGCGACGAGGACGACGTAAAGGTCTTTACGCCGCGCCGCGCCAAGCCATCCGAGGCAGAAGCCACACCGTATCGCGAAAAGATCCGCCAGCCGCTCGAGGAATATCGGCGCGATCGGGCGGAGGCGAAGCCGTCGGCTTTTAACGAATATATCGAGCCCTCGCGCTATGAGGAGGGCGGCGACGAGGCGCGTAAGACCGCCGAGAGCCGCGAAGAGGTACAGATCAGCGGACAGATGTCGACGGAGGAGGTAACGCCCGCCGCCCCCGCTCCTTCCCAAAAGCCCGCCGCCTCGGCGAAGGCGCTCTCCGCCTATCGGACGCATAGCGCCCCGACCGCCGAGACCGAGGAGAAAAAACTCGAAAAAGCGGACTTCGCGGGGATCCTCGAGAATATGAACCGTAATGACGGCTTTAAGAGCGAGGAGGTCGAGCTTGATTCCGACGGTCTCCCCGTCTCACATAAGACCCAGCACGTTATGAACGCCCTGTTCGGTTCTTCACGGATCAGCCCCTTTTTAAAGGTGAACCTCGACGACGAGGACGAATGAGTGAGAAAGTCAATTTAGCGGGGGGCTCTGCCCCCGCAAGCAGGATACTTGCAGGCGACCGCCCAAAGATTTCTCTATCCAAATCGAATATGACCGACAATACGCTCCCGAAATAATGGGGAGCGTATTCTTTTTTTCGAAAACGAAAAAAAGAGAGCCGAGCGGCTCTCAAACTGAAATAAGATATAATGTGTAGAACAAAAGAAAGGAGACAACTAAAAAACTAAAGATAAATGAAAATCATTTAAATTTAATTTCATAAGTTGTAAGAAAAATCGTTCCCGTTTTTTCTTACAAGCTTATTATAACGCAAATTTCCCGTTTTGTCAATAACATATACAAAAGTTTTTTAGAAATTAAAAATTTTTATGTAATTTCACAAAAAGCCCGAAGCGAAATTGGTAGACTTAACGGATTTATTCGAGAAGTCCCTTTAAAATTTGGGTAATTTTATCCATTTTTTCGCGGTCTAACGGTCGGGGACTTTCATACCCGGCGATAAATTCGTTCAGCTCGCTCTCCCCCGCCGCGACATAGCTCCCGTTCGCCGAGAGGTTGAGCTTTAGCCTCACGAAGGGGTTGGAAAAAAAGACAACCCCGTCGACCCAGACGTCGACCCCCGCCGCGCGAAGGATACTCTTTAAGATCTCGCGTTGGCGCGAGAGCTGTTTGAGCGGATTTTTCATCTCCCCCTCGGTGCTTCGCCCGTCCTTATAATGCTTAAACTGGGTCCAGCGCTCGTCCTTATCGCCGCCGCTGATCGTCCCGGAGTGGTTCTTAACCTCGACGATGAGTACGCCCTTTTCCCCGACCATGAGCATATCCAGCTCGGAGCGGTTTCGGTTATAGCGGATCGGAAGGTTTAAAAAGATCCGATACGCGTTCTTATGCTTTTTCGCGATCTTATAGAGGGCTTTTTCGCCGCGCAGTCCCGAGATGAGGATATTATACTTCCGCCCGAGGATCGTATAGGCGAAGCCGCAAAGAATGATCGCGGCGGCGGAGATATAGGCGGCGATATAGACCCCGCTGTTTTCGCCGCCGGTATTCTCCTTGATCGGGAGGACGGACATCACAAAGACCACGAGTAGGATCGCGGGGAGCGTCCCAAAAACGACCTGAAGGGCGAAAAGCCCCCAGACCCGCTTTTTATTCTTGTTTTTGGCTTTATAGATTTTCATGTGAAATTATCCTTAAACGTTAAATCGGAATACGACGACGTCGCCGTCGTTCATGACGTAGTCCTTCCCCTCGAGGCGTACTAAGCCCTTCTCCTTCGCGCCGCTCATCCCGCCGCAACGCATCAGATCGTCATAAGAGACGACCTCGGCGCGGATAAAGCCCTTCTCAAAATCGGTATGGATCTTCCCCGCCGCTTGGGGGGCTTTTGTCCCCTTCGCGATCGTCCAAGCGCGTACCTCGGTCGGTCCCGCCGTCAGGAAGGAGATCAGCCCGAGGAGCGCGTAGCCTGTCCGTATGATCCGACTGAGCCCCGACTCCTCGACATTGAGGTCGGAGAGGAAGAGCGCCTTCTCCTCCGCGTCCATATCCGCGATGTCCGCCTCGATCCGCGCGCAGATCGGGAGGACGGCGCTTTTTTCGGCGGCGGCGATCTCCTCGACCGCGCGATACTCCGCGTTCGTCCGATAGTCGGACTTAAAGTCCTCCTCGCTTAGGTTCGCCGCATAGATGATCGGCTTATTCGAGAGGAGCGGCGTCGAGCGGATCAGCTCCGCCTCGTCCTCGGTATAGTCAAAGGATCGGGCGCTTTTCCCCTCCTCAAGGTGGGCGATGAGGCGCTCGATAAAGTCGATCTCCTTCGCGACCGCCTTATCGCCCTTTAAAAGCTTTTTCGCGCGGTCGAGCCGCCGCCCCAAGATCTCGAGGTCGCTGAATATCAGCTCGAGGTTGATCGTCTCGATGTCGCGGCGCGCGCCGACGCTCCCCTCGACGTGGACGATGTTCCCGTTCTCAAAACACCGCACGACGTGGACGATCGCGTCGACCTCGCGAATATCGCCGAGGAACTTATTCCCGAGACCCTCGCCCTTTGACGCGCCCTTCACGAGACCCGCGATGTCGACGAATTCGAGCGTCGCGGGGGTAAATTTCGCGGGGTGATACATCTCGGCGAGTTTATCGAGCCGCTCGTCCGGGACGGAGACGACGCCGACATTCGGCTCGATCGTACAAAACGGATAATTCGCCGACTCCGCGCCCGCGTTCGTGAGCGCGTTAAAGAGCGTGCTTTTTCCGACGTTCGGAAGTCCTACCATTCCGAGTTTCATAGTGAAATCTTCCTTTCCTTTGATACGTTTTTTCTTTATGTTTTTCTTTTTGGGAAGGTCGTACTGATATGCAATTAAAAACCGTACAAAAAATCAAGCAAAAGCTTGGATTTATGCGGTTTTGCGCCGATTTTTTGTCTACGGTTTTCATTGCAGATCAGTACAATTGTTTATCGCGTCCGCATAAGACCCGCCGCCGCGCGGTCTTTAAAAGGCGCGGATCATCGCCGACCCGTACTCCTTCCCAAAAAATCAAAAAGCGGTCTCCTCGTCCTCGCTCACCTTATCCTGTAAGAGCCAGCGGATACAGGAATAGCGGAGCGTCCGACGGTCGTTCGCGACCATTTGGGCGACGACCGCGCGGCTCCCGACGAGGATAATGTTTTCCCTCGCGCGGGTGATCCCGGTATAGAGGAGGTTTCGATAGAGGAGGTTCGACGAGACCCCCGAGAGCGGCATAATGACCGCGCGGTACTCGCTCCCCTGACTTTTATGGATCGTGACGGCGTAGGCGAGCTCGAGCTTATTCAACATCTCGGTCGTATAGACCGCGATCCGCCCGTCGAAGTCGATCGTCAGGTGACCGTTCGCGGGGTCGGCGTCGGTGATGATCCCGATGTCGCCGTTAAAGATCCCGAGACCGCTCTCGCCGTCCTTTTTCCACGCCACGTCATAGTCGTTACGGACCTGCATGACCTTATCCCCCGCGCGAAAGACGGTATCAAAAAAGCGAAGCTCGCGCTTATCCCGCGCGGGCGGGTTAAGGGCGGTCTGGAGCGCGCGGTTCAGCTCCTTTGTCCCCGCCGCGCCCATTTTTGTCGGCGAGAGGATCTGGATATCGTCGATCGGCGAATAGCCGTAGCTTTTGGGTAGGCGCGTTTTGGCGAGGTCGACCGTGAGCTGAGCCGTCTCGGCGTCGCTCTCGCGCGGCATAAAGAAAAAATCGCGCTTTCGCTCGTCGAGCTCGGGAAACTCGCCCGAGACGATCTTATGAGCGTTCGTGACGATGAGGCTCTCCGCCGCCTGACGAAAGATCTCCTTTAGCTCGACCGTCGGGATCAGGCGCGTCGCCATAAGGTCGCGTAAGACGTTCCCCGCGCCGACGCTCGGGAGCTGGTTTGAGTCGCCGACCATGATCAGCTTACTCTCGGGTCTTACCGCGCGTAAAAGCGCCTCAAAGAGGAGGGTATCGACCATCGACATCTCGTCGATGATGACGACGTCCGCCTTTAGGGGATTCAGCTCGTTATGCTTAAATTTAAGCTTATCCTCCTTCGTGAAATCGACCTCGAGGAGGCGGTGGATCGTCTTAGCGGGCTGACCCGTGAGGTCGGACATCCGCTTCGCCGCCCGACCCGTCGGCGCGGCGAGGCTGAGGCGCTTTCGCTTTTCGCGACAGAGGCGGATCACGGCGTTTAGGGTCGTCGTCTTCCCCGTCCCGGGTCCGCCCGTGAGGATAAAGAGATTATTCCCGAGCGCGGCGGCGATCGCCGCCTTTTGAAGCTCCTGATACTCGATCCCCTCGCTCCATTCGACGCCCGCGATCTCCTCGGAGAAGTCCTTCTCAAGCGGGGCGGAGAGCTTTAACATCATCGCGAGCTTCGCGGCGATATACTCCTCGGCGGCGTAGTATTCATAAAGATAAATATAGACCCGCTTGTCCGTCTCGAGCTCGGCGAAGGTCTTTTCGCGGATCCCCGCGTAAAGCGCGTCCTCGAATACGTCCTCCCTTACCCCGAGGGTCGCGCAGACGCGCTCCGCGAGCCGTTCGCGCGGGAGACAGGTATGCCCCGCGAAGCTGTTCTCACGGAGGACATAGACCGTCCCCGCCTTGATCCGATCGACGCTCCAAGGGTCGAGCTCGAGATCCCGCGCGATCCGATCCGCCGTCGTAAAATCGACCTCGATCCCGGGGTCACAGAGTAGGTACGGGTTCTCCTTGATCGCCGAGACGCTCTCGCCCTCATACGCCTTCCAGACGGCGGCGGCGGTCACGGGGCTGATCTCGTACCGCTGTAAGAACTCGATCACGCTCTTGATCCCGTTGAGCCGCCGAAACTCGTGGGAGATATAGAGCGCCTTATCGACCGTGATCCCGTTCAGCTCCGCGAGCCGCATGGGGTCGTCCTCGATGACCGCGAGCGAATCCGTCCCAAAAGCGTCGGTGATCTTTTTCGCGAGCGAGGGACCGACCCCCTTAATGATCCCGCTCCCGAGATACTTCCGTATCTCGCCCGCCGTCTCGGGGAGCGCCCGCTCACAGGTCACGGCTTTAAACTGCTTCCCGTACTTCGCGTTGGTGACATAGCTCCCGCGGAGCTTTAGCGTCTCGCCCTCGACGATCTCGCCGAGCGTCCCGACGACGGTCTCGGGCGCGCCGTCGACGTCGAGCGTTAAGATGATATAGCCGTTCTCGGCGTTTTTATAGATCACGTCCTCGACCGTCCCGCTCAAGGTCTCGATTGCGTCACGCGTTTCGATCGCGCCCTCCCCCTTTCCGTTGAAAATATCCGATCACCGCCCGATACGCGCGGCGTAAAAGCTCCGCCGCGCCGAAGATCCCGCAAAATACCGCCAAAAAGATCCATACCGCCTGCATACCCGCTCCCCCCTTATTTCACTATATGAAAAAGAGGTTTTTTTGGTGAAGGCGTGCGCTTTTACGCGCTCCTTCTCCCCCGACCTACGCGGAACGTCCGAGGCGATCTCCTTCCCAAAAAGATAGGATCAAAAAGAAAGGCGGATCAGTTTTTAAGGCTCTGGAGCGGGGCGGGGATATGACCGCCGCGCGAGATGAACCGCGCGGGCGAAAAGCGATTCACCGCCATAACAGGACCGCTCCCGAATAAGCCGCCGAATTCGAGCGTCTCGCCCTCCTTCTTCCCGATCGCGGGGATCACGCGTACCGCCGTGGTCTTACCGTTGACCATACCGATCGCCGCCTCGTCGGCGATGATCGCCGAGAGGATCTCCGCCGGGGTATCGCCGGGGACGACGAACATATCCAGCCCGACCGAGCAGACCGCCGTCATCGCCTCGAGCTTCTCGAGCTTTAGCGCCCCACAGTTCACCGCGTCGATCATCCCCGCGTCCTCGGAGACGGGGATAAACGCGCCCGATAGCCCGCCGACCCGCGACGAAGCCATCACGCCGCCCTTTTTGACCGCGTCGTTTAAGAGCGCGAGCGCCGCCGTCGTCCCGTAAGCGCCGCAACGCTCTAAGCCGATCTCCTCGAGGATATGGGCGACGCTGTCGCCGACGGCGGGGGTCGGCGCGAGCGAGAGATCGACGATCCCAAAGGGTACGCCGAGCGCCTTCCCCGCCTCCGTCCCGACGAGCTGACCCATACGCGTGACCTTAAAGGCGGTCTTTTTGATCACGTCGGCGACCTCGTCGATCGACGCGTCTGGCATTTTCGCGAGCGCCGCGCGTACCACGCCCGGTCCGCTCACCCCGACGTTGATGACACAGTCCGGCTCGCCCGTCCCGTGAAAAGCCCCCGCCATAAAGGGGTTATCCTCGACGGCGTTACAAAAGACGACGATCTTCGCCGCGCCAAAGCAATGGTTATCGGCGGTCCTTTCGCTCGCGTCACGGATGATCCGCCCCATGAGCGCGACCGCGTCCATATTGATCCCCGCGCGGGTCGAGCCGATATTGACCGAGGAACATACCTTATTCGTCGCGCTCAGCGCCTCGGGGATCGACTCGATCAGCTCGCGATCCCCCGCCGAGAAGCCCTTATGGACGAGCGCGGAATAGCCGCCGACATAGTTGACGCCCGTCCCCTCGGCGACTTTTTCGAGCGTTTCGGCGAATTTAACGGGGCTACCCTTCGCCGCCGCCGCGAGCATGGCGATCGGCGTGACCGAGAGCCGCTTATTGATGATCGGTATCCCATACCGCGCCTCGATCTCCTCGCCGACCTTGACGTGGTTCGCCGCGAGCCGCATCATTTTATCATAGACCTTCGTACACGCGCGGTCAATGTCGCCGTCGATACAGTCGAGGAGCGAGATCCCCATCGTAATGGTACGAATGTCGAGATTTTCTTCTTGGATCATCTTGATCGTTTCAAGAATGTCGTTTGTGTTCAGCATATGTTTACGCCGTTCCTTTCTGCCGTTGACCGTTCCCCGGGGCGCGCCGAGGCGCACACCTTCCCCAAAGGCGGTCAGATCTTGTGCATGGAATTAAAAATGTCCTCGTGCATGACGTGGATCTGGAGGTTCATCTCCTCGCCGCATTTTTTGAGCCGATCGGCGAGTACGCCGTACCGCTCACTGCACTTTGAAATATCGATCAGCATCGTCATGGCGAAAAGATCCTGCATGATCGTTTGGGTCACGTCCATGATGTTCGCGTTATATTCGGCGCAGATCGCGCTCACCCGCGCTAAGATCCCGACCGTGTCCTTTCCGATCACCGCTACTACCGCTCTCATAAAAACCGTTCCTTTCCTTGTCCCGTTTCGGGCTGATTTTATCACACAACCTTTATTATACTATATTTTTCAAGAAAAGTAAACATTTTCATAGACAAAAATTAAAAAATATGCTATAATGGATTTATACTTTTTCACGACATGAATGTGTACAAAAATTCAAGCAAAAGCTTGGATATATGGATTTTGCGCCGAATTTTTGTCTACACATTCGGAGTGAAACAGTATTAAGTTTTTTTGGGAAGGCGCGGAAAGGACGGTTTTTATGAATAAGATCCCCTTTGATCTCCATACCCACTCCCGCTATTCCTTCGACGGAGAGGACGGGGCGGAGGAGATGATCAACCGCGCCGCCGCGCTCGGGCTAAACTATTACGCCCTCACCGACCATATCGAGGTCAATCAATTTTTTGACCCGGAATATGAAATAGAAAAAAGCGCGGCGGAGGCGGCGACGGCGCTCCCGCCCCTAAAGGAGAAATACGCGGGGAAGCTCGCCTTCCTCTATGGGGTCGAGCTTGGACAGCCCCACCATGACCTCGCCCTCGCCGAAAAAATTCTCGCCGCCGCGCCCTATGACTTTGTGATCGGCTCTTGTCATATGCTTCGCGGGTATGAGGATTTTTACTTCCTCGATTACCGGAAAGACCCGCCCGAAAAGCTCCTCCCGCTTTATTTTGAGGAAGTCCTCGAAATGGCGGAAACAGCGGACTTCGACGTGTTGGGACATCTCACCTATCCGCTCCGCTATATCGCGGGCGATCACGGGTTCGCGGTCGATATGAAGCAATACGAAGCCGCGATCGACGAAATATTCCGAACGCTGATCCGTCGGGGAAAGGGGATCGAGATCAATACCTCGGGCTATCGCCAGAAGATCGGGAAAGCCCTCCCCGACCTCCCCTATATAAAAAGGTATCGCGCGCTCGGCGGGGAGATTTTAACGATCGGCTCGGACGCGCACAACGTCGCCGACCTCGGGAAAAATATCCCCGACGGGATCACACTCGCGAAGGCGGCGGGGTTTGAGCGGATCGCGATCTTTAAGGGGCGGAGAGCGGAATTTATCGCGATTTAAAGGAGACTCGCCGAACGGCACTCCTGCCATAAAAAATAAAAACAGTATCTATATAAGCCGAGAAAGGAAGGAACTTTATGAAGCAACTGGTAGACCTGCTGCGCGAGAACGCGCGGCTCAGTGAGGAACAGCTCGCCGTTATGCTCGGGATCTCCGCCGAGGAGGTCGCGAAGCGCCTCAAAAAGCTCGAGGAGGACGGGACGATCATCGGCTATTCCGCGATCATCAACGAGGAGGAGTTCGATAAAAACTGCGTCTCCGCCTTTATCGAGTTAAAGGTCTCGCCCCAGGCGAAATGCGGCTATGACGAGATCGCGCGGGAGATCGCGCGCTATCCCGAGGTCGAGAGCGTTTATCTGATGAGCGGGTCTTTTGACCTCTCGGTGACGCTCCGGGGGTCGAGCCTACGCGAGGTGGCGCTTTTTGTCTCCGACCGTCTCGCGCCGATCGACGGCGTCCTCTCGACGACGACCCACTTTATCCTCCGCCGTTATAAGGAGAAGGGTTCGCTTTTCGCGAACTGTCTCACCGACGAAAGGAGCTTGGTTTCCCCGTGATAAACTACGACAACATTCTTTCGGAAAAGGTTCGCGAGATCAAATTCTCGGGCATCCGTAAGTTTTTTGACATCGCCGCCTCGGTCGACAATATCATCAGCCTCTCGGTCGGCGAGCCGGATTTCCAGACCCCCTTCCCGATCCGTAAGAGCGCGATCCGCTCTCTCGAAAAGGGGCGGACGGCGTATACCTCAAACGCGGGACTTTCCGAGCTTCGCGCCGCGATCTCGGACTATTTGAGCGACCGTATCCGCCTTCGCTATGACCCCGAGCATGAGATCCTCGTGACCGTCGGCGGCTCGGAGGCGATCGACGCGGTCTTCCGCGCGATCGTCGCCCCGGGGGACGAGGTCCTCGTCCCCGAGCCGAGCTTCGTCTGTTACAGTCCGCTCGTGAGCCTCGCGGGGGGCGTACCCATCCCGATCGAGACGAGGGAGGAGGATCTCTTTCGCCTTACGCCCGAGCTGTTACTCGATAAGCTCACACCTCGGACGAAGGCGCTCGTCCTCCCCTATCCGAATAATCCGACCGGCGCGGTCATGCGGCGCGGCGATCTCGAAAAAATCGCCGCGATCCTCCGCGATCGGGAGATCCTCGTCCTCTCGGACGAGATCTACTCCGAGCTGACCTACGGCGACGAGCGCCACGTCTCGATCGCCGAACTGGAGGGGATGCGCGAACGGACGGTCGTCGTCAACGGCTTCTCAAAGGCGTTCGCGATGACGGGTTGGCGGCTCGGCTACGCGGCGGGACCCGCGCCGATCCTCGAGCAAATTCGGAAAATCCACCAGTACGCGATCATGTGCGCCCCGACGACGAGCCAATACGCCGCGATCACCGCTATGCGCGATTGTCGCGCGGAGGTCGAGTATATGGTCGGTCAATACGACCTTCGCCGCCGCCTGATCGTGGACGGCTTTAATCGCCTCGGACTTCATTGCTTTGAGCCGGAGGGCGCGTTTTACGTATTCCCCTGTATCCGATCGACGGGGCTCAGCTCTCAGGATTTCAGCCAAGAGCTGATCTATCAAAAGAAGGTCGCGGTCGTCCCGGGCGACGCCTTCGGCGACTCGGGCGAGGGCTATATCCGCGTGAGCTACGCTTATTCGATCCATCACATCACGACCGCGCTCGAGCGGATCGAGGAGTTTTTACATGAACGAAATTAAACGTACCGTAGAGCGGGCTTACGCCAAGATCAACCTTTATCTCGACATTACGGGGCGGCTCGCGAACGGCTATCATACGCTCGATACCGTGATGTGCGCGATCGATCTCTATGACGAGGTGGTCGTCTCGATCGGGTCGGAGCATGGAGTTTATCTCTCCGGCGATCCGACGATCCCGACCGACGAGCGGAATATCGCCATGAAGGCGGCGAACACCTTTTTCGCCGAGACGGGACTTTCGGCGAAGGTCTCGATCCGAATTATCAAAAATATCCCGACCGAGGCGGGTCTCGGCGGGAGCAGTACCGACGGCGCGACAGTCCTCAAAGCGCTCAACCGCCTATTCGGCGAGCCGCTCCCTCGGGAGCGGCTGATCGAGCTGGGCGCGTCGCTCGGCGCGGACGTACCGTTTTGTCTGGTCGGCGGCGCGGCGGTCTGCGGCGGGATCGGGGAAAGGATCACCCCGATCGAGCTTCCAAACGATTTCGTGATCGGGCTGGTGAAGCCCGATCTCTCCTGTTCGACGGCGGCGGCATACCGCGCCTATGACGACGCGCCGCTCGCCGCGCGAGCGGACTTCGACGGCTTTGTCCGCTCCCTCCCCCTCGGGGTAAAGGCTTGGAGCGGCGGGGTCTATAATGTTTTTGAGAAGCTGTACCGCGACGAAAGGATCGACGCGCTCGTCGCGGCGCTGAAAAAAAACGGCGCGCTCGCCGCCGCCCTCAGCGGGAGCGGGAGCGCGGTCTTTGGGATCTTTGAGAGCGAGACGGCGGCGCGAAACGCGCTCCTCCCGATCACCGCACCCTTTCGCGGGGTGGTAAAAATCGCGAATAGAGAAGAAATTTAAGAAAGCATTAAGAAGTAAAAGTTACGGCGAGGGCGCTCCGTTGCAAGCGCTTTGTTTTGCGCCGCGTCCGTGCGGCGCTTGGGGCGCTTGCTATGCGACATCCTGTCGCACCCCCGAACCCTACAAGCCTTTGAAAAGGCTTGACCTAAACTTTTGTAATCTTTAGACGAACGAACAGTAGATTTTATAATTTCAGCTATTCGAAAAGTTTATATCCGAAAGAAAATTTAATTAAATAGCGGCATCAACAAAATACTTGTTGTCGTAATAATTATAAGCAAACTTGTACGAGTTTAATACAAAACTTGAAAATGTCATCAAGGCTTGTCGCTTAATGATTATTAGAAAAAATAGATATTGATTTTCGCTTCCTTTTGGCACAAAAGGAAGTGGGGTTCGGGGCAAAGCCCCGGCTAAAATTTTTCATTCTTAAAAATCTCTTAAAAATCTCTCTTTCGTTCCCACATAACACAAAACCACGGGCTTGCGCGAGAGCGCAAGCCCGTGGTGGTATTTATCATGTGTTGCCTTATTCTGCGGCTTCCTTCAGCTTGAATTCCGCTACGAGATCCTTCAGCATCTGCGCCTGACCGGAAAGCTCTTCCGACGCGGCGGCGGATTCCTCCGAGGTCGCCGAGTTCGTCTGAACAACGCCCGAGATCTGATCGATCCCGACGGTGACCTGATTGATCGAGTCGGCGGCTTCCTTCGCCGCGCCCGAGATCTTCTCGTTGAGTACCGCTACCTCGTCCGTCGCCTTGGATACCGCGCCGATCTCCTGCGCGACTTCTTCCACTAAGGTATTTCCGCGATCGATCGCCGCGACCGTACCCTCGATCAGGTCGGTCGTATTCTTCGCCGCGTCCGCGCTCTTACCCGCGAGGTTACGTACTTCGTCGGCTACGACCGCGAAGCCCTTACCGGCGGCGCCCGCTCTCGCCGCCTCTACCGCGGCGTTCAGCGCGAGAATATTCGTCTGGAAGGCGATATCTTCGATCGTCTTGATGATCTTTTTGGTCTCGCTCGAGGAGTTCTGGATCTCATTCATCGCCGCAACGAGCTGGTTCATCTTATTCGCCGCGTTACGCATCTCGGAGCCGGCGACATTCGTCTGTTCGCTCGCGTGCGCCGCGTCGTCGGCGTTCGCCGTGATCTTACTCGAGATCGCGGTGATCGTCGCCGCTAATTCCTCAACGGACGAAGCCTGTTCCATCGCGCCCTGAGACAGCGCCTGTGCGCCGGAGGAGACTTGATCCGACCCCGCCGCTACCTGTTCGGAGGCGTTATTGATCTTATACATCGCCTCGTTCATCTTAGAAATAAAGGCTCTCATCGCGGTAAGGATGTGACCGAGCTCGCCGACGTAAAGCGCCTCGTCTCTCGTATGTACCTGGAAGTTCCCGTTGGACGCCTCGGTAAGTACCATATCGATATCCGCGATAACGCCGCGCAGACAGGTCGCGATCTGACGGACAGCGTTCGCGAGACTGCCGAATTCGTCCTTCCCCTCGTAGGTGATCGTCGCGTGGAAGTCGCCTCTCGCGAGCTTGAGCGAATTCGTCTCGACCTCTCTGAGTACTCTCGTGAAGGAGACCGTGATATACATCGCGAAGAAGATACCGATAATGAAGGCGAGTACGCCGCAAACGATCATAATGATGATCGTCGACTGGATGTTGCTCATACCGCTGTCATGCGCCGCCTGAGCTCTTTCGTCCATATGCGTCGCCGCCGTCTCGACCGCCGCGTTCAGCGTCGCGAAAGCGGGGAGGAGCTTTGAGTTATAGAGCGCCTGCGCTTCCTCGTCCCGATTATCGATCGCAAAAGCGCCGAATTCCTCAAAAACCTCCTCAAAGGTACCTACCGCCGCGTCGACCGCGTTGATATCCGACATATCGCCGGTATAATTCCCCTCGAGCGCCGCGATCATCTCGTCCGCCGTCCCGAGGGCGTTGTTCGCCTCGGTGAGACGCTCGGTGATCGTGTCGGTATCGTTGCTACTCATAGCGACGAGGATATGTCTCGTCGCGACATTTACGTTCAGCTCGATGTCGTCGATATACTTAACGTTCGTATACTGTTTTAAATAAAACTCGTCGAACGTCCCTCTGATCGAGGTCATCGCCATCACGGCGAAAATAATGACCACGAGTAAAACGAGCAACACCGCACCGAAAGAAATGATCAGCTTCCCGGCAACCTTAATGTTTTTCATTGTTTTGAAACCCCTTTCAGTCAAATAAATCCTGCATTTGACAAGCTTAAAGAAGCACCGATCCTCCGACGATCCGCGGCGCGGCGAGCGCCCGAGCGGGATCAAGGCGCGACCCACGGTTCAATCCTTTCCCCGTATGATCCGTATGACCCGTCGTTACGAAACGCCTCCGACTTCGGAGCTTCCTTAAAAAAGTTTTATGATAAAAACGCGAACCGTCCGCTCGGCGCGAAAGAACGACCCGTCGCCGCGACCCGTGTTTTATATCCTTAAACAGACCCGCCGGCTTCGCCGCCTTCCCAAAAATGATTTTAAAAATTTTTTTTGGGGAAGGAGCGCAAGCGAAAAGCCGCCGTCCCTTTTGTTTTGTCGTAAAAAGCGACAAAACCCATTTATCAAGCTTTATTATAACACATCTTATTCGCCGCTGTCAAGACAAATTTAGGATTTTTTAACGAATTTTGCAAAAAAATCGCGAATTTTTTTCGTTTCGGCGCGGTCGGCGGCGAAAATAACGATAAAAATGACAAAATTTACCGTAGCCAGCGGCGGAGGACCTTGACGAACTGTTTAAGATCGAGCGGCTTGGCGATATGCTCGTTCATCCCCGCCTCCATCGACGCCTTTATATCGTCGGAGAAGGCGTTCGCCGTCATCGCGATGATCGGTATCCCCTTGGCGTCCCGCCGCGAGAGAGCGCGGATCGCGCGGGTCGCCTCGTTCCCGTTTAAAACGGGCATCTGGATATCCATAAAGATGATCTTAAAATAATTCGGCTCGGACGCGGCGAAGCGGTCGACCGCCTCCTGACCGTTGACGGCGTACTCGACCTCGACGTTCATCATATTGAGAAGCTCACCCGCGATCTCGGCGTTCAGCTCGTTATCCTCGACGAGGAGGGCGCGACAGCCCGCGAAATCCTCGCGGAGAATGTCTTTTACGTCGTCGGCGGCGTAGCGATCCTCGCCGCCCGTCAGCATATCGCGGAAGAGCCGCGCGAACCGCGACTTAAAGAGCGGCTTCCCGATAAAGGCGTCCGCGCCGGCGGCGCGCGCCTCGAGCTCGATATCCGACCAGTCATAGGCGGAGATAATAATGATCGGGACGTCGGGACCGATCGCCCGACGAATTTCCCGCGCCGCACCGATCCCGTCGAGATTCGGCATCCGCCAGTCGAGGATCACGGCGAAAAAGTCGTCGCCCGCCTCGTGGCGCTCGATCGCGCGGTCGACCGCCTCTCGCCCGTCCTTGACCGCCTCGCTCTTCATCCCCATCTCGTCGAGGATACGACAGGCGTTCTCCCGCGTCACGGGGTCGTCGTCCGCCACGAGGACGGGGAGGTCGATAAAGTCGTCATAAGACGCGTCCTCGCTCTCCTGGAGCTTAAGCGACATCGTCACGATAAACCGCGAGCCTTTATTAAGCTCGCTCTCGACCTTGATCGAGCCGTTCATCATACGGACGAGGTTATCCGCGATCGCCATACCGAGACCCGTCCCTTGGATCTCGTTGACGCGGGTATCCTTGGCGCGGGTAAACGGCTCAAAGATATGCGCCGCGAACTCGGGGGTCATACCGATCCCGGTATCCTCAAAGACGAATTCGTACCAGCCGACCCGATCGTGGCGAGAACCCTTCTCGGTGATATAAAAGCCGATCGTCCCGCCGTCGGGGGTATATTTGATCGCGTTACTTAAAAAGTTGAGGAAGGACTGTTGGATCCGTGAGCGGTCGCCGATGACGCGCTCGTGGGCGACGTCCTTGATGCTGACGTTGAGCTCCTGACCCTTCGCCTTGATCTGGGGGCGGATCATCAGAATGAGTGCGTCGACGAGGTCGGAGAGGTTAAACTCCTCCTCGTTAAGGTCGATCTTACCCGACTCGATCTTAGACATATCGAGGACCTCGTTGATCAGCCCGAGGAGGTGACCCGCCGAGACCGTGATCTTACCGAGACAATCCTTGATCCGCTCGGTATCGTCGAGGTGAGTCCCCGCGATCGCGGTCATACCGATGATCGCGTTGAGCGGGGTACGGATATCGTGGCTCATACGCGAGAGGAAGTCGGACTTCGCCGAATTCGCCCGCTTCGCCGCCTCATACGCCTCGAGGAGCGCCTGACGCGTCTGATTTTCCATGCGCTTACGCTCGGTCGTATCCGTCGCGAATACGATCGCCATGATATGCCCGTTTCTCTCACTTTGGGAAGTAAGCGCGGTCACGCGGGTATAGCGGTCGGTCGCGGGCGTGCGGTATTCGAGCTCGGTCGCCTGTTCCCCGTTTAAAAAGCGCTCGCGGAGCGCCGCACAGGTCAGACAGCGGTCGCTCTCCTCGGTCAGAAACTCGGGTCGGAAGCTCTCCACCCATTTCTCCGTCATTTCGTCGAAGGAGACGGGGAGCGTCAGACCGAGCTCGCGGAAGAGGTTTACGCCCTCCTTCGTAATGATGTCCCGCTCGATCAACCCCGCCGTGAGGTCAAAGGAATAGGCGTATTCACAGTCGGAGAGGAGCGCCTCCTGATACCGCGCCCGCTCCTCCTTTAAAATGTCATAAAGCTCGCTCTTCTCGGTAATATCGAGCATCGAGCTTAAAATAAAGCGCTTCCCGCCCTCAAATTCGAGCAGCTCGGATTTCACCTGAACGCGGTAGAGCTTCCCGTCCGCGTGGTGGATCCGAAATTCGTAAAAGACGCTGTCGCCCGGCTCGCGGATCGTCGCCGTCGCGCGCCCGACCTCGGCGAGATCCTCGGGATAGATATTCTCGCGCATGATCCGCCCGATGTCGATCTTGGCGAGATTTTCCTGTCCGAGACAGCCAAAAAGCCGCTTCGCCTCGTCGTTCATCACGAGAATCTTACGGATCGGCTCGCCCGGGAAATATTCATAGGCGAAGATCCCACAGCCGAGCGAGCGCACCATATAGCTGATCATCATGAGCGCGTCCTTTAGCCGCTCGTTATGCTCCTCGAGCTCGGTCACGTCGTGATAAAAGCTGTATAATAATACCTTCCCGCCGTCGCTGACGACGCGCTTCCCGCTGTCGACGATCCATTTTAAGTTCCCGTCCTTACATTGGACGCGGTACTTCACGGAATAGCTCTCGCCCCCCGCGAGGTCGCGCGTTACGCCGTTTACGGCCTCCTCGCGGTCGGCGGGATAAATGACCTCGATCGCGCTGTTATGGGTGACTTCGGTAAATTCCTCGAGGGAATAGCCAAAAAGCCGCGCCGCCGCGTCGCCGATATAATAAAAGGTATAGCGCTCGTCGTCGTTACTGATCTTAAAGCCGCCCGAGATCCCGTCGAGGATGGTCTTGATCCTGAGGTTAGAGTCGGTGTTCATTTTTAAGAGCTGTTGGCTAAAGCGCTCCTCGAGCGCTTTTTCCTCCGAGATGTTTTTAACGTACCACATCACGCGGCGGTTCTCGGGGGAATAGCCCTCGAGCGGCGCGAGCTCTGTCCTTACCCAAGTCGCGACCCCGCTCTCATAGCGGCGGTAGGTAATATCGAAGTAATCCGCGCCCGAGTCAAAGATCGCCCGCATCTGTTCGGGGAGCATCACGTTCAAGAATTGATCGCGGTATTCGGGGAGGACGTAGTCGTTCGCGAAATCACGGATCGCGGCGCGGAAATTTTCGCTGAAGAGTCCGCTCTCACCGCGCTCGGACTCGGAGATACAGATCGTCCGCATGGAGTTATGGTTAAGGTCGATACAGCCGATCCGATAATAGGTATCGCGCATCAGCCCGAGCGACGACTCGAGGAGGATCTTTTCCTCCTTCTCCTGATCGATATAGTGGGCGGTATAGACGACGTGGCGCGGCTCGCCGTCGTCGCCCGTATCGACGAGCGTCACCATACCGCGTACCCAGCGCGCGCCTTCGCCGACGAGCTCGCGGTAATCGAAGGTATAGCTTTTCGACTCGGGATTTACGCGCGAGGCGATATACTCGGGCGAGAGCTTTTTAAAGTATTCGCCGCGATCCTCGACAAAAACGTTCGCGTTACAATAGGCGCGGATCGCGTCGATAAACGCGCCGCCCTCCGGGATCGACGCGTCGGAGGGATCATTCTCCTTGATCGTCTCGTGCGTCCCGGTCATAAGGTCGATATAACAGCGGATATGATACATCTCGCCGAGCGCGCGAACCCATTTTTCATACCGCTCCTCGCGATCCTTTAGCTCGATCAGCTCCTCCGCCTCGGGCGAAACGCCGTTTTTGATACCTCGATCCATAAAGTCCCTCCGATAATAGGATAGGGCGGAAATCCGCCAAAATTTACATTTATTTATTATTATACTACAAAATGACAAATCTGTCAATCGTTCGGGAACGAAAAAAGTCCGAAAGCGTCAACGCCTTCGGACTGAAATATTTTCGCCGCTACTTGACCGTGATCTTAAGCTTAAGCTTTAGCTTACCGTCCCCGAGGGTCGCGGTGACGGTCGCCGTCCCCCTTTTTTTGCAGGTGAGCTTCCCCGACGGTGAAACGGAGACGACCGAGGGATCGGAGCTTGTCCATACGACTTCTTCGGCGGGGTCGCCGCTCTCGCCGCTCAAAACCGTGCCGAGGCGAAGGCGCGTCCACCGCTCGAAAATAAACGTGAAGTGATCGAGCCTCGCCGTCCCCGGCGGGGGCGAGGCGGGATAGGTCGCGGTGAAGGAGAGCGACCCGCCGCCCCGACCGTACCACGGGCGGCGAAGGACGATCCGATACGTCCCCTTTTTGACGGGATAGACAACCGACCCCGCGAAGCGTTCGGCGTCCCCGTCCCACTCGAGCCAAAGCGCCCCGTCGGGGCGCTCGGTCGTCCGCCCGAGCGAGCGCTCCTCCCCCGAGGGCGGGAGGGGTTCGCCGTCGGGCGCGTATACGGTCAGATAGACGCTCGCCGCCTCGGCGTTCAGATCGATCCTAAGCTCCCCCGCCTCCGCGACGGGAAGGGTATATTCCGCCGTTCGGCGGTTCGCGAGCATAATACTATCCGCAATTAAAACCGTAGACAAAAAATCCGCGCAAAACCGCATATATCCTAGCTTTTGCTTGATTTTTTGTACAGTTTTTAATTGCGGATAGTATGTCGCGATCTCCTCCCCGCTCGCGATCACGGGCGGCGCTTCCCCGGCGCGTTCCGCGCCCGCGCATACCGTCATTCCCGCGACCGCCATAACTCCCGCCGCCAAAAGCGCCGCGATCCTCCCGAATTTCATCATCTCAATCCCCTTTTATTAAGCAATATTTTAATAAATATTATATATTGCTTTTTGATAAAATGCAAGTGCTTTTTATCGGAAAGTGTATTTTTGAGGAAAAACTTGGTAATATTAAACAGGGAGGAGGGGTAAAACTATGTCAAAATCCACGAAGATCTCAAAGGTCAACGAGTTTAAGTATATCCAGCTCGGGCTCAACATCGCCTATTATCGGAAGCTGGCGGGATATACCCAAGAGGAGCTCGCCGAGCTCGCGGGGATCAGTCGATCCCATTTAAGCGCGATCGAGGCGCCGAACATTATCCGCAACATCTCGCTCGAAGCCCTCTTTAACCTCGCGAACGCCCTCAGAACAGAGCCGTATAAGCTTCTCGAGTTTCGGGAATAATCGCCCAAGTCCACGAGCCGAGCCCGACAAAAAACCGACCGTCCCCCTATCGGAAACGGTCGGTATTTTTATCTCCTGCCTTAAATAATAAGGGACAAAAATCTTAATTACGGCGCGTGGAGCGTAAAGGTCACCTCGATCGTCTCGACGACCTTACGCTTCCCGATCGGCATGATCTGAGGCGAACAGCCGGTCAGGTCGCCGTCGGGCGTCCGCGCCTCGGGCGGCGGGTCGGAGATATACGAGTTATAGAGGTTGACGCGGGTACACTTCCCGTCGTCGCTCGAGGTATATTCCTTCCCCTCGAGCGTAAAGGCTTCGCCGTTTATGAGGATCTCGTCGATCGAGATCGTATAACCGGGGAAGAAGCTCTCGCCGTTTGAGATCCCGAGCGCCGAGAAGGATACACCCTTCGCCGTCCCGCTCCCCGAGAGGTCGAGGCTCACGGTATACGTCCCCTCGCCCGTGATCTCGGCGTTCTTGGCGATGATCCCCGTCGAGCAGTTCGTCGGGTCATAGGTGTCGCCGACGCTGTACGAGATCCCGTAATCGCTGCTCGCGTACATGATCCACGCGATCGCCATATCGTCCGAGGGCGGAAGCTCGATCCCCTCCATCTGGGTATCCTGCGCGGTTTTATACGTTTCATCGAGCTTTTCGCGCGCGGCGGCTTTGATCTCCTCGGTCGTGCGCGAGGCTTCGTTCTCGCGGCGGCGCTCGTCAAAGAGCTGTTTTAACGAATCGTCCGAGGTCGTCCGACTCGACCGCTTATAGAAGTTGCTGCAGTCCCACAGGACGGGGCAAAAGTCGTAAAGGTCACAGTTATCCAAAACGTTATCGTAAAAACGATCCGTCCCGGGCTTGATCCCGCCGTTTTTCATCATAACGGCGTATTCGCCGATCACGACGCCATAGCCCTGTTCCGAATACTTACTCATCATCTCAAAGAGACGGTTTTGTTCCTCATAGTCCGACGGAGAACCCCACGTATTCACGCTGTCCGTCCCGCAGTAATCCCACGGCGTATAATAATGGACGGAGAGGAGGAGCTTATTCTCGGCGCTGTCCTCGGGCATCTTAAAGCGGTCGTCACAGGTTTTTTCGATGTCGGTGTTATACCCCGCGACGAGGAGGAAGCGGTCGGCGTTCTTACCGCCGATCGCGCGGATCGTCTTAACAAATTCGGCGTTGATCTCGTTCGTTTTTTCATAGCATTGGTTCGGGGTAAGCTTCCCCTTCGACCCGGTCACGTCCGCGTCGTTTAAGCGGTCGCCGAGCTCCTCGTTCGCCCCCTCAAAGATCAGCTTATAGGAATAATCCTTAAAGCGTTCGCCGATCTGGGTCCACATCGAGCGATAAAGCTCCATCGCTTGTTCGCGGACGGTCTCGTCCGCCGCGCCGAACATCCCCCACCAGCTCCCGTCCCAGTGGTCGTTGATGATCACGTAAAGGTCGGCGTCGAGCGCGTAGTTTACGACCGTCTCGACGCGGCTCATAAGCCGCTCGTCGATCGTATAATCGCCGCTCTCATAGTTGATCCCGTTCGTCCAAGCGATCGGGATACGTACCGTATCAAAGCCGAGCGATTTCATATCCTCAAACATCTCGGGGGTCGTATACGGCTGTCCCCAGCCGGTCTCCATCCCGTCGGGGTTCGCGCCGTTGACATAGCCCGAATGGTTATACGCCTCGAGGGTGTTCCCGAGGTTCGTCCCGTTTCCCATCAGGCGGATCACCTCGAGCGAGGTGAGGTCGTTCGTTTCCTCGGTCGGGGTCTCGGGCGCGGCGGTCGTCGTCTCGGTCGGGGCGGTCGTCTCCGCGCCGCTCGTCTCGCCGCCGTCCGCCTCCGCCGTCCCACAGCCGCTCAAAAGGAGCGCGAGGCTTAAAGCGGCGGCTAAAGTTCTTTTTTTCATAATCGATTCCTTTCCGTTGTCGTTCGTTCGGGCGATACGCCGCCCGAGCTGTAAACGTTTTCATACCGATACTGTCATTATAACACGGTTCGGCGAGAAAATCAAGACTTTTTTATTTATTTTTTTGGGAAGGCGCGGCGCTCCGCCGCCCGAGCGGAAATGCTCGAGCTTTCGCCGGCTCCCCCGATCAGAGGACTTTTTCGGAACGGGATCGCTTTCCCGTTTCGGAATGTCGAAGCACGTCCGCCGCCTCTCCCGCTCGAAGGACTGTTTCGGAACAGAAAAAACGACCGAATGAAACCGGGATTTCATTCGGTCGTTGTTGAAATAATCTCAACGAATTTCGAGCCGTCGCGAGCGGACGGGCTGTTCCTCCGTCTTGGGGAGCGTGAGGGTCAAGACGCCGCTTTTATACTCGGCGGTGATCCGATCGGCGGCGATCCCCGAGAGATCAAAGCTCCGCGTATACGAGCCAAAGCTCCGCTCGCGGCGGATATAGCGTCCCTCGCGATCCTTACGCTCGTCCTCCTCGCTTCGCTCGGCGGATAATGTAAGCCGATCGCCGCGAATGTCGAGGCGAATGTCGTCCTTTTTAAAGCCGGGAAGCTCCGCCTCCAAAACATAGCGCTCGCCCTCGTCGCGCACGTCGGTCTTACAGGCGCGGCTCTCGGCGAAAAAGTCGTTCGCGAAGCTCCCGAACGCGTCAAAAAACCCCGCGTTTCTTTCATAAGGGGTCAAACCGAACATCAATGATCCTTCCTTTCCTTCGGAGAGCGAACACGCGGGTACGCTCTCCTTCCTTAAATATTTTTTGGCAGTCATACCGATCGGCGGGTCTTGTCAGACCCGCTTTCCCCTCTATTTTCCCCGAGGGACGCGAAAATATACGGGGCGCGACAGGACGCCGTATAAGTAAAGACGCCGTAAAATTACCGTCTTTATCTTGACATTCGTTTAAAACGGTCGTATAATATACATATACCCCTAAAAGTATCGGAGGAATGGAATATGAGACAATGTATGGACGCGGAAAATCTGCACCGCCGCTTGAAGAAAATAATCGGACAGGTACAGGCTATTGATAAAATGGTCGACGAGGACGTTCCGTGTGAGGATATTCTGGCGCAGATAAACGCGGCAAAGTCGGCGCTCCACGGCTGTGGAAAGGTCGTTTTGGAGGGTCACATCAAGCATTGCGTCCGTGACGGTATCGAACACGGCGACGCGGATCAAACCATTGAGAATTTTACGAAAGCGGTTGAGAGATTTGCGAATATGTCGTAAAAATCATCAAGCTGTTACAATGAGATGCCTCGTATTTTGCACAAAATTTCAAAAAGTCGGTTTTATGCCGACTTTTCTTTATCATCGCTTGACATACCTATACCCCATATGGTATAATGATATACAGATACCCCATAGGGTATAACGGAGGTGCTTAAATGAAAAGCTTGACGAAAAAATTGGAACATTTGTTGGAGCTTGGCGGCATAAAAAAGGACATCATTCTGCTTACCGTATCGGGAGCGGCGCTGATAGTAAGCCTTATCGGAGTACCGTTGCCGTTTAACGCGGCTTGGATCGCTATCGTGCTGTGCGGCGTTCCGATCATTCTCGAGGCAATTGTCGGATTGGTTACGGCGTTCGACATCAAGGCGGACGTTCTCGTTTCGATCGCGCTGATCGCTTCGGTTTGTATCGGGGAGGACTTCGCGGCGGGCGAGGTCGCATTTATAATGCAGTTCGGCGGTCTGCTTGAGGATATAACGGTCGCAAAAGCGAGAGCGGGAATTGAAAAGCTCGTTCACCTCACTCCGCAGACGGCGCGGCTCATTTCCGACGACTCGGAGAAGATCGTTCCGTCGGCGCTGGTCAAAGAGGGCGATATTCTTCGCGTTTTACCGGGCGAGACCGTTCCCGTTGACGGAATGATCACATCGGGGCAAACCTCGATAAATCAAGCTGTAATGACGGGCGAGTCGCTCCCCGTGGACAAAACGGTCGGCGACGAGGTTTCAAGCGGAACGGTAAATCAATTCGGCGCGTTTGAAATGAGGGCAACAAAGGTCGGCGAGGACAGCTCAATTCAGCGAATGATACGGCTCGTACAGTCCGCAGACGCGGGTAAGGCTAAGATCGTCGGTCTTGCCGACCGCTGGGCGACTTGGATTGTCATTATCGCGCTTTCCGCCGCCGCGCTCACTTGGCTTATCAGCGGTGAAATTATCCGCGCGGTGACGATCCTCGTTGTATTCTGTCCGTGTGCGCTCGTACTCGCCACACCAACGGCGATCATGGCGGCGATCGGCAACGTTACAAAGCACGGCTTTCTTGTCCGCGAGGGCGACGCGCTTGAACGGCTTTCAAAGGTTCGGAAGATCGCCTTTGATAAAACGGGAACGCTGACCTACGGACAGCCCGAGGTGGTCGCTGTTTACGCGGAGAATTATCCCGAAACGGAGCTTTGCGCGTTAGCCTCCGCTGTCGAAAAGCTGTCCGAGCATCCGATCGGCAAATCCGTTGTACGATATTATTGCGGTAAATATAACGGGGAGATCGCCGCCGCCGAGGATTTCACGATGACACCCGGCAGGGGCGTAGCCGCAATTGTTGGCGGAAAAAAGATCCTCGCGGGAAATTCCGCCTTAATGCTTGAAAACGGAATTTCCGTCAACGAAAAGGCGGCGGCGCAATATCTCGCGGACGGCGCGATAATCGTCTACATAGCCGTTGACGGGAGATCGGCGGGTTTCCTCGCGCTGGCGGATACACTCAGACCGCAGAGCGGCGATATGCTTGAAAAACTGCGTTCGATCGGCGTTCAATCGGTACTTCTTACGGGCGACTCCGAAAACGCCGCGAAAGCGATCGCCGATAAACTCCAAATAAGCGAGGTTTGTCCGCATTGTCTGCCCGAGGACAAAATGAATTACATTACCGATTGTCAAGAAAAAGGGCAAGCCGTTTGTATGATCGGCGACGGCATAAACGACGCGCCCGCGCTGAAACGCGCCGACGTCGGGATCGCTATGGGCGGCGTCGGGAGCGACATCGCGGTAGACGCGGCGGACATCGCTCTGGTCGATGATAAGGTCGAGGAGCTGCCGCATTTGTTTGCGCTTTCAAAGCGAATGATGACGACGATAAAATTAAATCTGACCTTCTCGATGACGTTAAATTTTATCGCTATCCTACTCGCGATCACGGGTATTTTAAATCCCATAGTCGGCGCGTTGGTACACAACGCGGGGTCCGTTCTTGTTGTGATCAATTCGTCGCTGCTACTGAAATGGGAGAAAAAGATAATTTAAGGTATTATCAAAAACATCGCAAGTAATACAACAGTTATGAGTATACAACTGATTCAATACACCGCTCGTGAGTATTGCGCTCGCGGGCGGCTTTTTGTCTGTCACTCTTTCGTGTCCTCATAGAGAACCTTAATCATCGCGTTCACACCGTTCTTCAGAGCCGTGACCGCCTGTTTGGCTTTTTTTCACCAAGCCGAAGGTGTGCCGAGCGGCACGCCTTCACAAAAAAATAAATGAAAAAAATTTTACAAAGGGATTGCGTTTTCGCCGCGCGGGTGTTATACTTTAAGAAATATAACAAACGGGAGGACTTATGATGATCTATACGGTGACGTTTAATCCCGCGATCGACTATGTCGTCCGCGTCGGCGAAATGACGGTCGGCGGCGTGAACCGCGCGGCGGACGAACAAATTTACTTCGGCGGGAAGGGGATCAACGTCTCGGTCGTCCTCGCCGCCCTCGGCGTTAGGTCGCGGGCGCTCGGCTTTATTGCGGGCTTTACGGGCGAGGCGATCGAGCGCGGGATCGCCGCGAAGGGGATCGAGACCGATTTCGTCCGCTTAGAGCGCGGCTTCTCGCGGATCAACGTTAAGATCAAGGCGGGGGCGGAGACCGAGCTGAACGGTCAGGGTCCCGAGATCGGCGAGGAGGCGCTCACGGCGCTCTATCAAAGGCTCGACCGCCTCGCCGACGGGGACACCCTCGTCCTCGCGGGGAGCATCCCAAAAAGCCTCCCGCCCGATATTTATGAGAAAATTTTAGAGCGCCTAAAGGCGAAAAAGCTCCGCGTCGTCGTCGACGCGGCGGGGGCGCTCCTCTTAAACACGCTGAAATACCGACCGTTTTTGATCAAGCCGAATCGGATCGAGCTGGGCGAGCTTTTCGGCGCTTCGCCGAGGACGATCGACGAGATCGCGGGATACGCGGCGAGGCTAAAGGAAATGGGCGCGCGAAACGTCCTCGTCTCGATGGCGGGGGACGGCGCTTTTCTCCTCGACGAGGACGGGGAAACGCGTACCTGTCGCGCGTGTCGGGGGACGGTCAAAAATTCCGTCGGGGCGGGCGACTCGATGGTCGCGGGCTTTCTCGCGGGGATCGAGACGGGCGGCTATGACCACGCCCTAAGGCTCGGGACGGCGGCGGGCGGCGCGACGGCTTTTTCGGACGGTCTCGCGGAAAAAGCGGAGATCGACGCACTTTTAAAACAGATTTCGTAAAAAAAACAAAAACGACCCGCGCGGACATTCAATGATCCGCGCGGGCTTTTCCATATTCGTTCGTATTTTTGTATTTTCGTATCCTAAAACCCTATGACGGAGAGCCATTCCCTGAGCGCGTCCTCGCGGCGCGGGAGATCCTTTTCCGAATACCTTCCCGACCTTAGCTCGTCCTTGATCCCGCCGTCCTCGAGATAGATCACCCGATCCGCCCGCGCGGCGACCTTAGCGTCGTGGGTCACGAGGAGGACGGTCGTCCCCTCGCGGTGGATCGCGGTCAAGATATCCATGACCTCTCTCGTCGCGGAGGAGTTGAGCGCCCCGGTCGGCTCGTCGCCGAATAAAAGCTCGGGGCGGTTCATCATCGCGCGACAGATCGCCGCTCTCTGGAGCTGACCGCCCGAGACGCGGCGAATGTCGCTGTCCGCGACGGAGAGGATATCCGTCTTTTTCATCAGCTCCTCCGCGCGGGCGAGGATCGCCCCGCGCGTCTCGCGCCCGAGCTGAAACGCCGGGAAGGTGATATTCTCCGCGATCGTGAGCGTTTTTAATAAATTCGCTTTTTGAAAGATAAAGCCCATACGCGTTAAGCGCAGGCGCTCGGTCTCCTTCGCGGAGAGCGCGGAGAGCGCCCGCCCGTCGAGCTCGACCGTCCCCGCCGTCGGGTCGTCCATCCCGCTCACACAGTAGAGGAGCGTGGATTTCCCACACCCCGACCGACCCATGACCGCGACGAAATCCCCCGCCTCGACCCGAAACCCGACGTCCCGTAAAACGCGGTTACCGTCAAAATCCTTACAAAGCCCGCGTATCTCTAAAGTTGTCATAAGATCCCCTCGTTTCTACTCGTTCAGCGCCTCGGTAAAGCGCCCTTTTTTAAGCTTTTGGCATACGCCGAAGACCGCGACCGTCAATAGGATCAAAAACCCCGCGAGGAGCGCGAGATACCTTAAAAAGGGATCTCCCGCGAACACGATCCGGCTCACGCCGACATTCATCAAGGCGAAAATCACGCCGATCAGCCCCGCGCCGAAGCCCTCGGTAAAAGCGATCCCGACGGCGACCCCGAGACCCCCGGCGGCGAGGATCGGGATAAGCTCCTGACGGCGGATCGACGAAAACGGTATCCCGATCGCCCGCTTCGCCGCGAAAACGCCCGCGTTCCGCGCCACGCGGAGCTTTAAAAACAACAGCGCGATCAGGAACACGAGAAACAGCCCGATCGGACAGATCGCGCCCGTCGCGCGGTCGACCTGAGCCGTTACGCCGCCGAGCGTCTGACCGACGAATTCCTCCATGCGCTCGACGCTGTATCCGCTCCCGAGCGCGTCGCGAAGCCGCGCGGTCTCCGCCGCGACATCGACGCCCTCGGCGAAATCGATCATAAACGTGTATTTCTCCGCCGCTTCGCCCGAGAAATCCGCCGTCGTTTTCGCCGTCCGTCCGCCGCTCGTAATGTCCTGATAGATCCCACAGACGGTCAATCCCCGCTCCTCGCCGCTCACGACGAGCGGGAGCGGATCGCCGACCGACGCGCCGAGCTCCTCCGCGATCAGGGCGGAGAGGGCGATCTCGCCGTCCGTCCGCGCTTCCCTTCCCTCGATGTAGTTCAGGGCGCTCCCCGCGCGGTCACCGCTGTCGATATGGAGCCCGATAAGCTCCCCGCCACCCCGCGCCTGTAAGCGTACCCGCCTTAAAATGTCACAGTTCGCGACCGCGCCCTCCGCGATCGCCGCCGAGATCAGCTCCTTCGCCGCGTCATAGCGCGGCTCGAGCGCGTCGCCCTGTTCGACCTCTAAAAGGAGGTCGCATTGCGGACAGCCCATATAGGCGGCGAAATCGCCGCTTTTAAGCGTCTGGGCGATCCGCGCGGGGATCGCCGTCAAGAGCGTCACCGTCAGGAGCAGTCCAAAGATCAGCCCATAGC
This sequence comes from Roseburia sp., assembly GCA_023666265.1. Classification (GTDB taxonomy): domain Bacteria; phylum Bacillota; class Clostridia; order Oscillospirales; family Ruminococcaceae; genus Ruminiclostridium_E. Next base: position 39,836 of record JAMPCH010000006.1, on the reverse strand, counting down.
CCCGTCTCGCCTCATACAGCCCGACGCGTAGGTCAAAGGGAAGGAAGGCGAGCTTCCCCGTTCCGCCGCGCGCGTAGCGCCGCTTCCCAAAACCGGACTCGCGCACCAACAGCTCGGTCACGCTCACGCGGTCGAGCCGCCGAAAGAGCCGCCGCGAAAAGAGAAGGATCGCCCCGTAGACGATCAGACACACCGCCGCCCCGAGAAAAAGCCCGCCCGCCGACAGCGCCTCCGACCCAAAGGTACGGCTCATATGCTCGGCGAGGAGGGAGGAGAAGAGGATCGCGAGCGGAAAGCCCACGACACAGCCCGCCGCCGTCAATAGCCTCAGCTTCCCGAGATAAAGCCCGCGTATCCCCTTCGACGAAACGCCGATCGCCTTCATCGTCCCGATCTCGCGCATATCGTCCTCCAGCTCCGCCAGTACCACATAGCGAAGGCACACCATAGAGACGGCGATCAATAAGACCCCCGCGAGGAGAAAGACGATCGCCATCAGGAGATCCGCCATCGCGCTCAGGAGGAAGATCACGGAATAGGTGATCGCCTGACCGTTCTTGGGGAGGTCGAGCGCGCTTTGTTCATAGGCGGTCTGATAGGCGGAGGCTTCGCCGCTGTCCGCGAACCACGCCTCGATCAGGTACTCCGTCTCGCCGCCCTCGGCGTAAAGCCGATCAAAATCCCCGTCCCCGATCAAAAACCGCGTCGAGGAACAGAGCGTGGAATTCATCTGACCGTCACAGACGGTCGAAAAAACGGTAAACGCCGTCCGCCCGTCACCCCTATCCAAAAGGATCGTATCACCGACGGATATATCGTATTGATCGAGGAGGATCACCGGGACGCCGATCTCGCCGTCCCGCGCGGCGAGCCTTTGGCGATCCGCGCCGAGGAGGACGTCGTATTCGGCGTTTTGTTTCACGAGGCTTATGTCGAGCCGACAATCGGCGAGAGAAAAGGTCTCGCCCGAGGGCTTAACGACGGTGAGGTCGCTCCCGTAGACGTTGAGCATGGGGACGGTCTGTGCGTAGACGACCGCGCCGTAGTCTCGGTTAAATTCGTCGATCGCCGCTTGATCCAAGTCCCCTTTATGCATCTGGAGAAAGTGGGGCGGCTTCGCCGTCGCGTACATCGCCGTGATCGAGCCGAAAAGCCGCGTCAGCGAGAGCGCGACCGTTACGGCGATCGCCGCCGAGACGGTCATGAATAAAAACAGGATCAGGTTACTTAAACGATCCTTTTTTAACGCGGTCATGAGGTGTTTTCCGTTCATTCGCGGATCTCCTTTTCTTCTATAGAGCGGATATTCCGATCCCGCCCGATGAGGGCGGCGGATACCGCCATTCCGAGTCCCGAGAGGATCAGCATAAAGCCGATCCCGCGCCCCGCGCCCGTCCCGATCAGGCGACCGAGACTGTCCGCGAGCGCGCCCTCCTCGCGAAACAGCGGCTCAAACAGGTGATCCGCCGCCACGCCGCCAAAGGCGTAGGCGATCACCGTCCCGAGCTGGGATAAAAGGCTGATCAGCCCCCATACCCGCCCTTGGAGCTCGTTCGGGATACTTAAACGGATCAATACGTCGGCGCAGGTATTGATAAAGGGGAGGAAGAGGAAAAAGAGGAAGATCCCCGCGCCCGTTATGATCAAGCTCTTATTCACCCCGGCGAGCGCCATAAAAAGCCCGCCGAGGACGCCGGCGAGACCGAGTACCCGCGTATAATCCCGCTTGATCCCGACAACGCCGATCACGACGCTCCCCGCGAGCATACCGACGGCGCAGAAGGACTCCATCAGCCCCGCCGTTTTCGCGTCGCTGACGGAGAGGATCATCGGCTCGGTCAGGGTCTGTAAAAACCCGACGAAAAAGCATACGCCCGCCATTAAAAGCACCAGCGACAGGACGCCGCGCGTATTTTTCATCGCGGAGAAGGCTTCCGCGAGCGCGTGACCGAGCTTTTCGCGCTCTCTCTTGATCGGCTTTTGGATCGAGCGGCGGACGATCAGAACCGTCGTGACCGTCACAAAAAAGGTCGCGATGTCGAGTAGGAGGATCAGCCGGATATCCGAGACCGCGAGTAAGATCCCCGCGAGCGCCGGCGAGATCAGATAGCGGGCGTTTCCCGCCATTTGTACCATACCGCTCGCCCGCGCGTACTCCTCCTCGGTCAAAAGGTCGGTGATCGTCGCTTTAAAAGAAGGCTCTAAAAGCGCCACGAATACGGCGCTAAAGCCGACCCCGAGGAGGATCGGGAGGACGCTCCCGTCCCCTCGGTCGATCTCCCACAACACAAAAACGAGACCCAAACCGGAGAAAAGATCGCCGATCACCATCAAAATCCGCCGATCATAGCGATCGGCGAGCGCCCCGCCGAGCGGACTTAAAAGGATCGTCGGAAGGTAGGAGAAAAGCGTCACCAGCGAGACATAGGTCACGCTCCCCGTCTCCGCGAAAATATAAACGGAAAGCGCGAAGGCGGTCATCCCGCTCCCGATACTCGAGATCAGCTCCCCGATCCAGATCAGAATAAATTTTTTCATTGCTCTTTACCCCTTCGTGAAAATTTTTTCTTACACGTTTATTTTACGGGGTTTCGGCGACCGAAGCAAGAAACTTCGCTTTCCATTTCGGAAAATTTTTGATACTTTTCGGGGCATACGCCATGCAACGCGGCGTGGCGGACGCGAAAACGGCGGGTTTTGGGGAAATCTTCCTTATAAAAATGTAATATATAATGCTGTAAATATCACAACAAAGCGAAACCGATCGGGGGCGGGATCTCCCGCCCCTTGATCGGCTTCGCCCGGATCGCGGTATGTTATTCGGCGGCGCAGACGATCAGCTCGCTCTTCATCCCGTTGAGCTCGATCACGTTCTCCGCGCCGTCCGCAGCGAAGGGTTCGGCGGGTTTCCCGCCCTTTTCGTAAGAAACGGTCGTCCCGACGCCCTTTACGCGGGCGGTAAACGCCGCGTCCTTGGGGACGTTGATCCGCGAGGTCGCCGAGAGCTGGTTGATCTCGACCGATCCGTTCAGGGTGAGACAGTCGATCGTCATATCGAGGTTACAATTCACCTCGACCGTCCCCTTTACGCCGTCTAAGGTGAGACGGCTGATCTTAGCGTCGAGCTCGACGCTCTCACACTCGAGCGAGGCGATCTCGACCGCCTCGGCGTTGATCGCCGCCTCGATCTTACCGAGATAGGGGGTCGGGAGGGTGAGGAAGATCGTGAGCGCCTCCTTCGCCGTCGCCTCCGTTATGTCGTTTTTACGGGTCACGTCGACGTCGATCCGATTTTTTACGTCGTCGATCTTGACCTTAAAGTCGCTCTGGATCGTCGCGAGGGTATTCGAGGCGAGGCGGACGCGGAGCTTTTCGCCGTCATAGCCCCGGATCACGAGACGGCTCGCGCCGCCGAGCTTGATATCATAGTCCTTACGCCCGTCGATGTCATACTCCGTCACGCTCTCATAAAGGAAATCCGCCTTCTCCGCCCTAAGCCCCTCCTCCGAGAGAAGCTCGTCGATCGAAACGCCGGACAGCGCGGAGATCGACTTGATATTCTCGATGTCGGGGATCCCCGTCCCCGTCTCCCACTTTGTGACCGCCTGTCGCGATACCCCGATCTTTTCCGCTAGCTGTTCCTGTGACATACCCGCCTGTTTCCGGATATTTTTGAGCTTTTCCGCAAATGTCATACCAAATACCGTTCCTTTCTTTTTTGGGAAGGCGCGCTCCGCGAGATCGCATGAAGCGAAGTCCTTCGACCGCTTTTGATGATTTTATTATAACAAATCGGGTCGCCGATTGCAAGAAAATAAGCGTGACTTTTTGGAAATTTCTTGCTACTTTCTGTGGCATTCGGCGTTTTTGGGCATAAAAGGGCGGGCGCGGCAATGAAACATACCGCGCCCGACCGATCTTGAGTCTGTAAAATTTTTTGGGGAAGGCGTTCTTCCCGGACAGCTAAGCGATGATCCCCAGCCTCGCTATCTCGTTTTTAAGCCCATTCTCATATTGTATGCTTTGGTTCAGGATGTCGAGCGGGTCTTTCCCCTCGAGCGTGTTCCAGACCGACCTGAGCTTTTTAACGAATGCCTCGACCTCCTCGATCTTATCCGAGCCGATCATTTCCGTCGCCATGTACAACAGCTCGTCGATGCCGATTTTTTTATGATCGACGATGGACTTTGAGAACGTGTAACAGAAAATGTTCTCGCTTTGGGCGATGATGCCGCTCGAGGAGAAGCAGTATTTATAAAACTTTATGTCGACGCGGACAATCGCGAAATTCTCGGGATAGACAAAAAACATCTTTTTCTCTTGTTCGCCGATCGACGTATCCCCGATCAGGGTGTCTAAGGCGGTCGTGATCAGCTTTTGAAACCCCTGATTGACGTCCGAGCCGCCCTTAAAAAACAAGTCGATCGCCTGCTTGATCGCCTTGTCACAGCCCGCATGGATGTCGACATGCTGACCGTCATAATACGTGATCGCGCGATTTCCCACGACCTCACATTCCGACGTCTTCTTTTCGGAAAACATCTCCCTTAGCTCCGCCTCAAACTGGGCGCACTTCGCCTTCGCCATTTTTTGGAGGAAGCTGAACTGCTCCTTCAGCTTTCGCTCCGCCTCGTCCTTCCCCGTGAGATTGTTGATCTTATCGTTGATCCTAGCCATTGTTAAAGTTCCTCCTGTTTGTGTTTGATTTATTCTCATAAGGACGGTACGCGGGACTTTTACGAACAGTACGGACCTTTCGGTAAAAACGCGTACCGATCCTATGAGAATATATATTTCAGCCGGCTGTATCGTCATTATATCACACAAACAAGCATTTGGTATGCTTATAATGCGTTTAACGCATTATAAGCATTTGTCAATAGAAAAAAGAAAATTTTTTTGAATTTTTTTGAATTTTTCGCGCTCGGGGAGGCGACCCCTGTCTCGGGCGCGGCGAAGGACGTGTAAAAGCGCACGCCTTCCCAAAAAAGGAAAAAACAAAAACGCGCAAACGAAAAAAGCGCCCGCCGAAGCGAACGCCTTCCCCAAAAAATAAAAACGATCCACACGCGAAGGGCGCGGCTATCTCGCCCCGAGGGAGAGGGTAAGCTCCGTCTCCTCGCCGCTTAATACCCGCTCGAGCTCGGCGCTGTCCGCGCCCGTGATCTTACCGAGCGGCGTATAGCTCCACGCGTTTGAGCCGTAAAAGAGGACGATCTGATTTCCGTTATAGAGACAGATGTCGCCCGCCCGCGTGGTCGTTTGGCGGTCGTTTCGCGGGAGCGACGTCCCGAGCGGGCAGACCTTCTCAAACCCGCCGTAGTTCGACGCCGACAGGGTCAGAGCGCCCTCGCTCAACAGCTCGCGCAGCGCGGCGGCGGACTCGTTGTCCTCGAGGGTCGCCGTCAGCGTGTTTTCGCCGATCACGATAGATATTTCGTTCGTGTTCACCGCTTCGTCCTCCTTATCCTCGATCGGCTCGGCTTCCGCCTGTGCGGGTCGATCCGCGTCCGACCCCGAGAGCGGCTCGAGGTTCGTCTGTACCCACTCCGCGAAGCTTTCCGCGGTGGTGATATACGCCGCGCCTTGCGCGTCGCCTTCGTCGGAGCGACCCTGACAGCCGCTCAATATGACGACGATCGCGGTCAAGATGATGTCGATGATCTTTTTTGACGGTCCGTTCGTCATACTCCGACCTCCGTCAGCTCGTACTCGAGACCGCCAAAGCCCAGCTCGGCGGCGGCGTCTAAGGTATGCGCGCCGTTACGCGACTCGACGCGCTCGATAAAGTGATCGCGCCCCCGATCCTTTGAGGCGTAGATCAGGTCGAGGCATGCCCGATCGATCGCGATCGGGTCGAGCGACGCCAAGATCCCGATATCCTTCATACACGGATCCTCAGCCACCGCGCAACAGTCGCAGTCGACCGAGAGATTTTTCATCACGTTGATAAAGACCGTATTTCCCTTAAAATAGTCCACCACCGAGCTCGCCGCGTCCGCCATCGATTCGAGGAACTTATCCTGTTCCGTCGCGAAGTAGTTATCCGTACTGCCCGCGCCGTGGATATATTTTTTACCGTAGGAGGAGGCGACCCCGATCGAGAGCTGTTTGATCGCCCCGCCAAAGCCTCCCATGGGGTGTCCCTTAAAATGAGAGAGGACGAGCATGGAGTCGTAATTCGCCGTGTTTTTTCCGATGAAATTCTTCTTGATCCGATGACCGTTCGGGATCGCGAGCTCGAGATCGGGTCCCTCCGCGTCCAACAGGTCGACGTCGAAATACGCGCTCCAGCCGTGCTTTCGGAGAAGCTCGATGTGCTTCGGCGTTACGTTACGCGCCCCGTCGTAAGCCGTGTTACATTCCACGACCGTCCCGTGTACCCGCTCGACCATGGGCTTCCAAAAATCGGGGCGAAGGAAATTTTGATTTCCCTCCTCCCCCGAATGGACCTTGACCGCGACCTTACCGGGGAGCCCCCTCCCGCATAGGCGGTAAAGCTCGACGACCTTCTCGGGCGTGATCTCCCGCGAAAAATAAACCTTTGCTTTCATAAACCGTTCCTCCTATCCAAACAGATCGTTGACCGCCGCAAATTCGACCCTTCCGATCCGGGTGTGTGATCGGGTCGGTATAGATATTATAACATAAACCCGAGCATCGTAGGCGCGTAGCCGCGTCAGCGGCGTTTTTGCGAAGCAAAAAGGGGTTTATGTTTCAATAAAAAGGGCGGTCGGCGTACAGCCGGCGGCGGCGTTAGCCGCCAAGAAACCCGCGCGCGGGTTTTCGCCCGGTTTTATTATAACATAAACCCGAGCGCCGTAGGCGCGTAGCCGCGTCAGCGGCGTTTTTGCGAAGCAAAAAAAGGTTTATGTTTCAATAAAAAGGGCGGTCGGCGTACAGCCGGCGGCGGCGTTAGCCGCCAAGAAACCCGCATGCGGGTTTCCGCCCGGTTTTATTATAACATAAACCCGAGCGTCGTAGGCGCGTAGCCGCGCCAGCGGCGTTTTTGCGAAGCAAAAAGGGGTTTATGTTTCAATAAAAAGGGCGGTCGGCGTACAGCCGGCGGCGGCGTTAGCCGCCAAGAAACCCGCATGCGGGTTTCCGCCCGGTTTTATTATAACATATTTGGGGCGGGGAGTCAAGGGGTAGGGGATCGCCCAAACGAGGATAAATTCCTTTTTACGGTCTATTCATTTTTCGATCTTTCTTCGTTTTATTTTTTATGGAAGGACTGCCGCTTTGCGACTCTTCCCAAAAAGCGAGAGCTTTTTTCCCTTGGCGCTCAAAGCGGTTTGTGTTACCTAAAGGCTAAATTCCCCGCCGTATCGACTTAATACACGACGGATTTTCGCAACGAATAATTTCAAGAGAGCCTTTATTTTCATAAATCAGCGGTTTCCCACAGCGCGGACATACAGAAATTATTTTTCCGTTGTGAATCAATTCCGAAACGGCCTTATTAAGTAAATCGTATTCTTGCTTTGAAATCTGTTTAACCATAAAGAACCATCCTTATAAAATTGTTGTTTTTACCGTTCCTGTTGGGTCATATTTTCTCGATTTCCTCCTCTGTACAATCAAACAGCTTCCATTTGCCGCCATACCCCTCTCGAATATCGAGAGTATCGCTTTCGACAATGTATACATTCTTTTTGTTTGCCTCAGAAACATCAACGATCGTCCCGATTAAATCAAGAGACTTTATGCAAACTTTATCAAACAAAGAAAGCATAACATCAATCCTCCTATAAGCGGTTATCAATCTCGGTTTGCTGTTTTCGTGGTCTTTTCCATACGATTTTAAAACGCCTCTTTTGGTGGATACCCAAAGTCATATGTACGCTAAAATCAGTTGTCCCTTCTGTGTTTTTTCTTACATCAAACGATTTTTATGTCAAAATTTTTATAAATATCTTCCGGTATCCGCTCACCATCGTTTTGTGAATACCCAACCTTGAAAAATCCATCGGTGTGTTTTGCTCCGTGTTTCAATAAATAGCCTATGATTTTGGATTCGAGTATCATAAATTTATCCGTTTCTTTTATTATACCACCACTCCCCGAAAAGTCAACCGCTTCCGTCGTATTTTTTCGCCGCCCCATATACCTCACTCTCCCGCCCTCGTTCCCGACCGAGGCGAAAATACGCTTCGCCTCCGCCTCGGTCAGCTCAAACCCCCGCCGAAAGCTCGCGAGGATCCGCCGCGCCTCGACGCTCAACGACCCGCTCGCGGCGCAGTACGCCTTCTCTAAATCAAAAGCGGTACGATCCGCCGCGCGGCGGTAACGTCGGTGTACAACATAAAGCTACACGATTTTTGGGAGCAAAAGAACAGACAAGATCCATCGCGGGAAAGCGACTGTTTTGATGTGTGTTGCCGTGAGACTTCCTTCAAAAATCTTGACTTTTTTGTACAAATGTGGTAAAATACAAGTAAGCAAATCCGTTATACCCGACCGCTCCCCGATCCGCGATTTCGGCGGGATTGACGGGGACGATCGGACTGACGAGCCGAGCGACGAAAAAAGAAATTCTGCCCGCGTTGCGGGAAGAAAATACAATAAAGAAGAAGGCATAACAATTGAAACACAACACAACAGAGATCCTATCTCAACTCGCCGAGCTGGCGAAAAAGTACCCGTTCGATAAGCCGGATCACGATAAGGCAGAGCGGCTTATGAAAGAATTTGAGGAAACGATCCTTCAAAAATTGTCCCCCATCGCGGCGGAGAAGTCGGAGACCGTGACGATCGAGCGGAAGGGTTCTCCCAAACGAGGTCGTAAGCGAGTATAATTTTACGAACGGGACAAAATAATACAAATACATTTTCTCGAAAGAGGTCGATCGTATGAGCATTAGAGAAAGGCTGAATTTGATCATCGACAAAATGACGGAGGAGCAAATGGAGGCTTTGATCGTCGTTTTAAAACGCGACGAACCACACCCCAAAAAGGCATCTGTCGACGATATAGCGGGTAGGTTGCATAAATACGCAAACCCCGAGCTTATCCCGCTTGAAAAAGATGCTTGGGCGAATGCGGCTGTTGAAAATTACACGGAAGAAATGAGGAGCGTGTCGGGAAATGAGAGTTATTGACGCGAACATTATTTTGCGGATCATCCTTCGCGACGATGAGGCTTTGTTTGAACGAGCCAAATCCGCGGTTCGCTCGGAAAAATGCATAGTTCTCAATGAGATCGCGGCGGAGGTCGTATACGTCTTAAATAAGGTCTATAAGATCGACCGAAAAGAGCTTGCGGAAGCTGTTTTGGAAATTCTTGACATTGAGAATATCAGCCCGAACGAGCCGGAAGTCCTCAAAGCGGCTCTGAAAATATACGGAGAAAAATTTCTCGATTTTGCCGACTGCCTTCTCATCGGTTATCACTCGGTTTACGGTTATGAAATATGTACGTTTGACAAAAAGCTCGCTAAATTTTTAGAGACAAAATAACACGACTTGTTTTTTCGCAATTGAAACAAAGCAAAACCGGCGCGGCTTCGAAAACTCGAAGCCGCGCCGGTCTGTTTATTTGATCTGAGATTGAAGGTGATTGAGAAGTTCGCCGAACCGCTGAAAATGTACGACCTCCCGCTCCCGTAAAAAGCGGATCACGTTATTAACGTCGGGATCGTCCGAGATCCTAAGGATATTGTCATAGGTCGCGCGGGCTTTTTGTTCTGGTGCCACTTGAAAAACGATACTCCCATAAATTGATAAATTTTTGAAGTCAATCATTTCGCTTCACAAAGCCTTTTTTCAAGATTATAATTAGAGATAAAAAGTTGTTATAATCTTTTCGGGATACCGCTTTAAAAAACATACGTTTAAAAATTCCAAAATATTTCGATATTGATTTCTCTCTTATACGGAACGGATGGGTGGACTATGATTTTTTCCACAAACATTTGCACCATTGCAAAAGTTAATTCTTTACAGTCCAAATATTCTTTTGCGATCTCGACCTTGCTCTTGATGTCACTCATTTCGGATTCAATCCGTGACATAGTCGCTTGGGTTCGTTCGATTTCCTTTCCGTATTTTTCTATGTCGGATCGAAACGACTGCGACATATCTATGTAGATTTCGTCCGTAATGATCCCATTCACCTTATCGACATATAGCTTTTTGTTGGCATTCATGGCTTCGCTATACTTCTTCTTCAACCTTGATAAGATCGACTTTTGCGCGTTTAAGTCTTGCTCATAGTGATTCTTAATTTGGATCTGCGAAGAAATTTCATCGACTAACGCATATTGGGATATATGGTTTTGAAACTCCGCCAAGACCGACTTGTACAATGGCTTACAGCTGATAAAACTACCGGAGCATCTTTCCTTGTCGTAAAACCGTGTACCGCATCGATAATAGATGCCCGTGGAAGTTTTCGTCATTTTCATCAGTCCGCCGCAATGGCTACATATCAATTTTCGGCTAAACACATTACAGTCACGATAGCTTCCATCATTTTTACGACTTGTGCTGTGAACGGCTCGATCCGCAACAAGTTTACGCACGGTATTCCATGTATTGAGATCTATGATCGGTTCGTGCATATTTTCTACCCGAATCCATTCAGACTTATCCGTAGGCTTTACGATCTTCGTTTTATAGGAAATACTGTGTGCTTTGTTTTGAACAAGATTTCCGATGTACACTTCATCGGAGATAATACGGTTGATACTGTAGTATCTCCACATCGGTTGGCTCTTGTAGTGCTGATTTTTATACTCCAAACCGTTTTGATTTTTGTACTCGGCGGGGGTCAAGATCCCTTCACTATTTAAAATTCTCGCGATCGATGAACAACCTATGCCGGAGGTATAAAGCCGAAAAATACGCCTTACAATTTGAGCGGCTTCGTCGTCAACGATAAGATGACCTTTACGGTTCGGATCTTTTTTATATCCATAAGGAGCAAACGCGCCTATGAATAACCCGTTCTTTCGCCGATTTGTTAAGACCGCCTTAATGTTTTCGGACATATCCTCCAAATACCATTCATTCACCAGTCCGTTAATTTGGCGGGATTTTTTATTCCCTTTTATATCAGTATCAGCATTGTCGACAATGCTGACAAAGCGAATGCCCCATAAAGGGAACAGGTAGTGAATGTACTTTTCGACCATCTCTAATTCTCGGGTAAAGCGGCTTTGTGTTTTACATAGCACAATATTGAATTGTCCCGCTTCCGCGTCGCGTAGTAGCCGATTGAAGTCCGGGCGGTTTCTGTCCGACCCTGTAAAATCATCGTCGGAATAGATGTCATAAATCATCCAATCGTGGTTATTAGCGTATTGCGTGAGCATGATCTTTTGGTTCTTGATACTCTCGCTATCGTCGTTATGGTTTAATTTGTTTCGATCTTCCTCGGATAAGCGACAATATATCGCTACTTTTTGTAGTTCTGGCATTTTGCTTCCTCCTTATAAGCAAAATAGCCGTCCTTGCAGATAATTGTAACACAAGGGCGGCTATTTGTCAATCGTTATTTGTTTTCTTCTTGATTGATGTACTCGGTCAAAAGCTCATTTATTTTTTTAGCTCTATCCTGTTCATCTTCTGATTTGTAGTGATTGATAACGATATTAACACCTCCCGTCCTATTGATAATTTATACGCATTACCCCATTACTTTATTCTTTGATCATCCCGTACTTCCAAAGCCGCCGTTCCTAATGCCTTCGACATGATCGTCCGTTGTAACGCCGAACGGCACAAACACGCCTTGACAGAAAGCTTCTCCTGTCTTAATCACCATATACTTTTCGATTGCGCTGTCATTCACCAGTTTGACGAAAATATGTCCTTCGTTATCCGAATCGTAGTAGTCGCTATCAATGATACCAACTGTGTCAGCTAGGCGAACGCCGTACTTAAATCCGTGACCGCTCCGGGGGTAGAGTTGTAATACCCAACCATTTTCGATCTCGCAACGAATACCCGTAGGAATCGTAATGATATAATCGTTGATGTTGTTCCTTCCGTAATGCAAGAAATTAACTAAACGAACAATGCTATTTCCCAACTCAACGTCACAAGGAGCAAAGAAATCGTAGCCTGCACTACCCTTTGTAGCACGTTGAGGCAATCGAATGGAATCATAAATTCGTCGTATTTTATCTTCCGTACTTTCGGGGAAGGTGTCTTTCCAGCCTTTCAAGAATTGGTTGAAAGATACTTTTTCAAAGGTGGCGATTTTGTTCATGCTTATACCTCCGCCATAGTGTGCTTCACTCTGTCTCTTTCCTCTGCTCGTTTCGCGTCATTAAACCGATCGAGCGTTCCCACAAGATAGCCTGTGATCCGACGGATTCGATCGAACGGCTCCGCCGTCGTCTCGCGTCTTCCGCAATTCGGGCATACATCGTCTATGATACCCGTGTAACCGCACACGGGGTCGTGATCGACGGGGTGATTGATTGCGCCGTAGCCGATCCCTTCCTCCTTCATACAGCGAACGATCTGCTCGAACGCCTCGGGGTTCTTCGCAGGGTCGCCGTCAAGCTCGATATAGCTGATGTGACCCGCGTTCGTGAGCGCATGATAGGGTGCCTCCTTACGAATTTTTCCGAAGATGGAGATGTTGTGGTACACCGGTACGTGGAACGAGTTCGTGTAGTAATCACGATCCGTCACGCCCGGGATCGTCCCAAAGCGTTTCTTGTCGATCCGAACAAACCGCCCGGAAAGACCTTCCGCAGGCGTGGCGAGGAGAGAGAAGTTCAGTTTTGTCTCTTCCGCCGCACGATCCATACGTTTCCGCATATACGCTACGATTTCAAGACCGAGCTTCTGTGCCTCGTCGTCCACGCCGTGGTGCTTACCGATCAGCGCAACGAGACATTCCGCCAAGCCGATAAAGCCCATAGAGAGCGTGCCGTGTTTTAAAATCTCGCCGACGCAATCGTCCACCTTCAGCTTATCCGAGTCGATCCAAACACCCTGTCCCATCAGGAACGGGTAGTTCTTGACTTTTTTCTGCGTTTGGATCTTGAACCGCTCTAAGAGTTGTTCGATCACCAGATCCATGCGCTCATCGAGCATCCGGAAGAAAGCCACAAGGTCGCCCTTTGCGAGGATCCCGAGGCGAGGAAGATTGATCGTCGTAAACGACAGATTTCCGCGCCCGGTCACGATCTCCCGTTCCTTGTCGTGAACATTCCCGATCACGCGCGTGCGGCAGCCCATGTACGCGATCTCCGTATTGGGATCGCCTTCCTTATAATAAGGGAGGTTAAACGGCGCGTCGATGAAAGAGAAGTTCGGAAAGAGCCGTCTCGCCGATACACGACAAGCGAGCTTGAACAGATCGTAGTTCGGATCGCCGGGATTGTAATTGACGCCTTCTTTTACCTTGAAAACCTGAACGGGGAAAATAGCGGTCTCGCCGTTCCCCAGTCCCTCTTCGGTCGCGAGCAGTAAGTTCCGCATGATCATACGACCTTCTGCGGAAGTATCCGTCCCGTAGTTGATGGACGAGAACGGAACCTGTGCGCCCGCGCGGCTGTTCATGGTGTTGAGGTTGTGTACGAGCGCTTCCATCGCCTGATGCGTCGCTTTGTCCGTATACTTTTCGGCATACGAAATGACTGCTTCGATTGCCCCTTTCTCGGTCTGAATCCAAAACGGAGAACCTTTGCTCAGATATTCTGCGATCTCCGCCTTTCCTTTTTCGGAAAGCAGGGAATCCGTCTCCGCCTTCTTATTGAGCCATTCCTTGACTTCAACAAGATCTTCGGAAGCGAAATCGCACTTCAGTTCCAGCGCTTTCAGCAGCTCTTTAATAAAGGTGCATTTTACGCCCGGAGCCATATCGTAGTCGAACTTCGGGATCGACTGTCCGCCGTGCTGATCGTTCTGATTCGACTGGATCGCGATACAAGCGAGCGCCGCATACGACTTGATGTCATTCGGCTTTCGCAAGAATCCGTGACCGGTCGAGAAGCCGTTCTCAAACAGCTTCGTCAGGTCGATCTGACAGCACGTCGTCGTCAGCATATAGAAGTCGAAATCGTGGATATGAATGTCGCCGCTTGAGTGTGCCGCCGCGTGCTTTGGCGAAAGCACGTATAAGCTGTTAAACTGCTTCGCGCCCTCCGAGCCGTACTTTAACATCGTACCCATGGCGGTATTTCCGTCGATGTTTGCATTTTCTCGTTTCAAGTCCATATCCTGAGACGACTTACGCGTCAAATCGGCATACGTTTTCATTAGCGAGGTATTCATATCGCGTATCTTGGTTCTTTTTTCGCGATACAGTATATACGACTTAGCGATCGCTTGATCCAACCCCATCAGCACTATCTCGACTTTATCCTGTACATCCTCGATCTCAACAACGCTTACATCGCCGTTGAGCCGACTGCATATAAAATCCGCCACTTTTGTTCCGAACTCTACGCTTCCTCCGTGAAGTGTGCTGTTTTTGCCGTACACTTCCTCATATGCCTTTTCTACCGCACAGGCGATCTTGTTTTTATCAAAATCGACTATGCGTCCGTCTCTTTTTTTAAATCGCATAAATGATGTCCTTTCTTTCTGCTTGTTGTTGTAAACTATGACTTACTTTTTTTCAAAACAATCAAATTCCATGAACATTCCGGAAGAAACGCGCGTGCCTCTAAAACAAGCATACGTATCTTCCCAGCTTTCACTCTCTTTGCTGTGTTTGCAGTGCATACAATTCCGTTTCGATTTTTGTATGAATTCTTTCTCAAAATCCGGGATGTCTTTATATGTGTTACGAGACGCATACCTTTCAATTAAACGGTAATTTGTACAGAACAGAAGATCATCGGTTGCGCTGACTCTGCATTTAAATTTTGAACCCGTAGTCGGTTCTTCAAGAATAGAACGCTTGTGAAAACGATACCGAAAGAATTGATACGACTTTCTGATCAAATAGACGATTACGCCAACTATGCACCCCGTTATGCCATATGTAAATACCACTTCGACACGATCATCGTCGCAAAATGTAATAACCAGCGTAGATATTACAGAACGAATGATTAATGTCAGCAGAATGATATAGATATATTGCATTGACTCTCCTTTCTGAATAAAGCCAATATTTGATGTGATACGTATAACGTACAACTAAGACGCAAAATTTAACATCTCCTCCTTCGCTCGTTGGTAGAAAGTCCGATCAATTTCAAAGCCGTAAGCGCTTCTGCCAAGCTCATAAGCCGCCCGTAAGGTTGAGCCGCTTCCGGCGCACGGGTCGATCACAACGTCTCCCTCGTCGGTAAAAATTTCAATTAACCTTTTCAAAACCGAAACAGGCTTTTGCGTCGGATGGATTTTCGGTATTTCTTTTCCATCCTTCGACCACTCAAACCAGTTAAAGATCATATGCCCTGTGCCGGGGATATTCTTACCGTTTCCATCGATTTGTAATCCGTTTCTGAACTTAGGCAATCTATCACGATAGAGAAGCAACGCATATTCCGTAGCTCCAACTATCCGCATATTTGCTCTCAGAACTTGCGGACTGTAATGCTTGATGAACACTAATGGGATACTATGTATAAATCCGTGTTTCTTAGCCGCGTTAATGAGAGTTTGAATCTGTTCAAAGGAACAAAACACGATCATACATGGGGAATTACTGCTCCTTCCCCTTGGAACGGGTTTAGTGTCGTCCTTTTTTAACATTTTTGAACAAAAATGAAAATACTCGTAAAGGTTAAAATTTGAGTCGGAGTGGAAGGCTGATTTACCGGCTAGCTTACTTTCTCCGTTTTTACGATCGCCTCCGTTATACCACATGGGGTTGCTTCCGTAAAAATTATTCCCGACGTTGTAAGGAACATCGGCAATAATTAACTGTGCCGGTCTGATTCCGTATTTTTTATAATTCTGCATAGAATCCCTATACAGTTCGCATTTGATCTTTTTAATGTATTCCATAATTTTTAAGAAGAAAACGCGCGTTTAATCGGCTAGCCAAACCCCATTTCCTCCTTTTCTTTATCGCGCTATGATGTTTGCAACCATCACGCGCTTATCATTTCATATTCCTTAATATTGAGACGATATTTTTTAATTCCTCAACGACAATATCAACCTCCTCTATCGTATTTTCTCCGAACGTAAACCGTACCATACTATACTGATCTTCTTTTGGTAATCTGATCGCCGTTAAAACGTGGGACGGCTCTAGGGAAAAACTGTTGCACGCCGAACCCGAAGAAACACAAATTCCTTTCTGATCCAACATCAGAAGCACCGCTTCGCTTTCCGCTCCCCTAAAACAGATAGCGGCATTGTTACGAAGTCGATTGTTTCCGATCGGTGTGCCGACTAGATAGCAATCCTCAATCTCCGATAAGACACGGTTTACAAAGTAATCTCTCTCTTTCCCTGTCGGGAACTTTAATTGACGAATGGCTTCCGCTAGACCAGCGATATACGGAACATTTTCCGTTCCGCCGCGCAAGCCGTTTTCTTGCGTCCCGTAAATGATTGAATCGAGTTTGATCCCGTTTCGCACATACAGCACGCCGATCCCCTTGGGTGCTCCGAGCTTTTGACCGCTGAACGACAGCATATCAACGTCCAGTTTTTTCACGTTGATTTTTCTGTCTGGAATGATTTGCGTCGCGTCCGTGTGGATCACACCGTCGCATTGGTGAACGATATCGGCAATCTTTTTAATGTTTTGAATCGTACCGATTTCGTTGTTGGCATATTGAATACTGACTAATGGTTGATATAGATCATCTTCGATAAGTTTTTTAATTGACGAGACATCAACTTGTCCGAACGAGTTGACTAGTATGACATCGTCTGCAATTGCATCGCTATTTTGGCTTATGTTGACGATCGACTTATGTTCAATAGCGCTTGTGTAAAAGCAGGAGTGACGGCTTTGCAGATACCCGAATACCGCTAAACTGTTGGCTTCACACGCGCCGGAAGTAAAGATTATTTCGGAAGGATCAGCTCCGATCAAGTCCGCAACGGTCTTACGGCTTTCTTCTACAATCTTCTTTGCTCTTCGACCAAGCGCGTGTGAGGAAGAAGGGTTTCCCCAGTCCTCAAGCAGGCAACGAGTGATTACATCGACTACTTCTTTTTTTGGCTTTGTGGTTGCCGCGTTATCTAGGTAGATCATCTTACGCTCCTTTCATACAGACACTTCATATCCTACAAACAAGTATTTCAAAGTCAGTATCATTGAACACTTCCTTGACGATCGCGGACACTCTCTCCCATTGCAGACCGTCAAGCCCGCAGCCGATCAGCGGCATTCCGATTTTGTGTGGTGGTTTGTAAAAAGTATTGCTACCCTGTAGCATCTTTTTCATATTCTTCAGAGATTGTTTAACGGTCTCATATGTGGGTTTATGATAGTATTTTTCTTTTGTAACCAGATTCGCAACCAAACGATAACCCGTCCCATCTTGTGCCGTATTGTTTGTTGTAAAGAGACACTCGCCATTACCGTCCCACACATTTACCCGATAGTCTCTCAACAACTGACCTCTTACACCGTATTTATCTCGGAACACTTTGGCAATGCCAGCCCCAAGAGCAAAGTCGGCGCTGATACAATGCACCAATATATATTCGCTACCGAGCGAAAACAAATCTCTCCGCTCCTCTGCATATATCATCTTATCTCCCCCTTAGCGTCTGTTTCGTTTCACGTCATTTCTTTTTCCAAGACTCAATTAAAAAGCTGTAGAATGCGTCTTGAATCTCTCGTGCAATACCGCATACGCCACAGTTGCGTCTCACGACAGAGACTTCACAGATATGATCCCATCCTTCGTCATACTGTGGTGAGCTTCGTCGCGCCTCCATTCGGAGGATTGCTTCTCTCGGTATCGGGAAATCTCGGCTGGAGTTCCGTATTAAACAAGCGCCGAGCGGCACACACATTTCCACGCAGACTTTCATGCAAGGAACTCCTCGAATATACTTCAAGAACGTTTTACGGTCTCGCGCACGAATATTCGTCGCGTCATAGATTACGTTCTGTCGCTTCTGTAACGCGCCTTTGATACGATCGTGGAGAATCGGGAACACACGTTGATTGTCTTGCGACGAATAAGATTCGCCGCATACTTCCGCACGAACTACGTCCGAGCTGAAGACCTGCGCGTTTAATTTATCAGCGAGATCGTGCGCTAACAACGTCTTTCCCGATCCCGGTAATCCCACCATCATAATTAAGATCGGGATACTCATGTTCTTCATTTCAAAACCTCCGTTTTGTTTGGTACATAAAACAGTTATTTTATGTACCTCTCTGCGATCATAAAATACCGCAGATTTCGCAAATTTCTTCGCACACCTCTTGAATATTTCTCCCTTCGCGATTGACGATCGTATAGTCCGCTAATTTCTCCAGCTTACGGAACTCGCTCGTGTCGAGCGCAACACGCTTTGAAGCCGCTTCGTATCCGTCGCCGCGCTTCACCATTCGCTCATATCGCGTCGCGAAGTCCTCGGACGGGTCTTCGCTTGTTACGATCCGTAATACGACTGGTTCTTTGGAACCGCGATAATGCTCCTTCAAGTATTCGATGCCTTTTACGTCGACTATGTAAAGATCGCTCTCTTCGATCTGTTCCTCGGTCGCGCCGTAACGGTATCCGCCATAGTCGCTGGACGCCGTCAAGTTTAAGCGGTCAAATTCCTGATCGGTTACAAAAAGGTGTCCCTGTTCGTCCTCGCTTCTTCGCGGTCTGGTCGTATAAGAAACCACGGATCGCAATCCATATGATCTCTCCAACTCATTGACGATCGTCGTTTTCCCGGTGCCGGACTTCCCAGCGACCAGTAATATCTTGCCTGTCATAATCCTTCCTCCTATGGGCTCGTCGAAAGTAACGCGGGTCGTCTTGTGACAGAAAGCTGTCACGGTAGACCCGCCTTAACTCTCTTTCTGTGAGCGTATTCGTTTTTGTCCTTCCTAAGATGTCGGAACACTCCGACTTAGACAACTTACTCTCCTCCTAAAATCAATTCTTTCGCATACGGCAACGTCTCGATCCACGCGCAGAACTCGCGCCATTCGGGAAGACGATGATTTTTCCGTTGCTTGTAAATGTTGGCAAGACAACGATAGTTCGTCGTAAGCCGTGCGGTCAGCTGAAATCCGCAGGGATTACTGTACAAGAGGTGAAGGTAATCTTCGGGAGCTTTCGTCTCGTTATAGCGATCCTTTAGCTCCTTCATGATCTCGATCATACGTGGGTCGACATACTCACAATACTGTTCGTCGAGATTGAATTTTGAGATACGATGCATCGTGGACTGGCTCGACACAAATTCGAGAAATCTGTATCGCTCCGCCTCCGTCCACGCCTTCACCGTAAAGGTCAGGTCAAAATTGACCCGTATCCCCGTGAGGAATTGTCCGTGCGCGGGGTTGTCCTTGTCGCAAGCCGCGCGTAGGCGCTTCGCCCGCGCCATGTCCTTCTCGGTCAGCGCGTCGTTGTCCGCCTCGGTATCCGTCTCCATCGGATAGCCCGAGGCGATGATACTCTCCTCAAGATCGTAGATTTTTACATTGGAAATTTTCATTTTTAGTTGATCCTTTCTATGCAGTCCTCGCAGAAGATCTCTCCGCTCCTGTATATCCGATAATAGCAGTCTCCGTCAAGTATTTCTTTACCGCAGTCCATACAGTTCCCGATATGTTCCACAATGTCATCGCTTCCGCAAAACGGGCAACATTCCGACACACGATAAGGCGGCGTATCGAGTCCGTCGGGTTCTCGAACAAACCCGAGCTTACCAAACCCGCTATCGCAACTTAAACAAATATATTGCTTATTCATAGCTCGTCCAATCCCCCGATCCATCTCTCCCGAGATAGGTCATTTTTTGAATGTTCCCGTTCAACCCCGAAATACAGTCTACCGAACCGTAAGCGTAGACCGTTTTCGGAAGCGTATCGGAGTCGACTATAAATTCAAAAATATTTGCCGAGTTTTCGCCGTCGTAATTCATACACGACGAATACATATGCTGTTCATCGGTATCGCGATCCGCCTTGGTATCCGCGACAATGACCGTAATGACGTTGCCCGTATCTAACGTGACCTCAAACCTATCTCCGATGTCGGTACTGTAAAAGCTCCCTACCGCTACACAATAGTCCGCGCCAAATCTTCTCAGCCCCCACTCGTCCGTTCCGCAACGGGCTTGAAGCCGATAGTGCGGCGTACCAAGAAGGTTGTACACTCGGTAGTCCGTAAAGGATTTTACATTTGTGGGAAGGGCGGGTAGCAACAGCGTCTCGTCCACGATGATTTCTTCCGTCGTCATAGAGTCGATCGGCTCAACAGTATTAACTACTTCGATCGTCGGCTCTATGTATCTTTCTTGAATTTGTTTGCTTTCCCGATCAAATTCGATCGGCTCGGATTTTTGATCTGACAACGTGACTCCGTGTACCACAGCGCCCGATGTTACAGCACCGATTAAGAAACCCGCGACCGCAACTCTCCAAAACTTACTCGCCGAGCTGGACATCATACACCGCCTTTACCGAAACAACCTCCAGTCGGTTCTTTTCGTCCGACATCTCCGCCGCAATATCCCTTGCGTCTTCTTCGGAGAAAAGACAGCCTTCGGTAATTTCGGACGTGAACTCTCCGTCGACCGTTAAGAAGCTTAACGGATTTTTTGATCTTACGACCGTGTATTTTGTTTCTGAAATTTTCATTTCTCTTTCGTCTCCTTTTTCATCCATTATTTTTAATTCGAGCGCCGAAGCGACCTCGAACTCCAGCCATGCGCCTATGGACTCGCGCCAGTCTTTTAGGCGGTATATCGCGTCCGCCTGTGTCAGCAACGCAATACAAACGCGCATATATTCGCTCCATGTTGTCTCTTCGGGGAGCTTCGCACATTCCGTAACGGGATTTAGGACTTCGTACCCCGCTTCCCGCATTTCACGCTCCGCCTCGGCGAAGCGTTCGACATAATCGTCTGTTCCGGTGATTTTTCCGGATAAGTAAACTTTCATATTTCTACTCCCATTTAATATGACAGGACGAGCCGTATCCGAGGGCTTTAACCTTATAGCCCAACCCTTCTAACGTTTGATTGGCTTCCTCGCTTAACTCTCGGACTTCAATGCAATATTTTCCGTCCCGATTCGCGCATCGCACCTCCCGAAATAGCGCCTCCATCTCGTGCTTGTAGCTCTTTCGCTTGGCTTGTGTTGCCGAGATCATCGTAAATCCTCCCATTCCTCCAAAAATTCGCGGATCGCGTTATCGTCCGTGCCCGATTTGCCGCACAATAGCGCTCGCGCTTCTTCCTTCGTATCGGCATAGCCGATCATCGAATCGGAGTCGCCGCATTGATCACAGTACAGTTCGTCATGTGACAGCTCTCGTTCCACCGCGTAGAGGCTACCGTCAATGTGACTTTCGTAAATATACATTT
The DNA here is from genome assembly GCA_023666265.1 of Roseburia sp. Taxonomy (GTDB): domain Bacteria; phylum Bacillota; class Clostridia; order Oscillospirales; family Ruminococcaceae; genus Ruminiclostridium_E. Next base: position 18,409 of record JAMPCH010000006.1, on the reverse strand, counting down.
CATCACCGCCCTTCACCGGTTTGATCCTCGGCTTTCGTCTTAGGCGAGAGAGACAAGCTCTTTTGACAGAAGCCGACGATCGTCCTTAACCGCTCCGATTCGCTTTGCGTTTCGTCCTGTGCCATTTTTAAGACCACGCCCGCGACCGCTTTTGCGGCGGAAGCCATCGCCGCCATTCGTACCTTGTCGTATCCGTCGTAGATCGCTTGACGCAACTTCTGTTCCTTATCCGAAATATGTGCTTTCATTCTTTCTTCCTTTCTTTTTTACCAAATATTCTTTGTACCGTTGACGGCGAAATATCGAGCGACATTTCACCGCAAAACAGTCTTTTTAAAAACTCTCGATATGTCCTCGGGCATTGCTGTAAAAACAACTGTGTCACCGCGATGTCCTCGTCTTTTCCCTTCGGATTCGCGCGATAATATCGGATCATCGTCGATACGTCGGCGGGAATATCCGGTTTCTTTCGATAAAAGATCGACTTCTCCAATTTTTCCGAAGTCATACCGGTTTTGATCTTTCCGACCGCGACCAGTACCAAACGGCGAAACAAAAGGTTGTTGCGATTTGCCATCAATATCGCCTTTTTTACGATCGACTCATCCGTACCTTGTATCGCGGTAAAGGCGGTCAGCGCCTCGGTCAAACGTACATCTGTTTCCATTGCTTTAAAACGGGATACCCTCCTTCGTCCTTCCACTCCAAACAGCGGATCACATCTTTTTCGGCGATCGGATTTTCGCGGAAGGCGCGATACTCCGCCCCCTTGATCGAAAACCGAGATTGTATCCCACTTCCCAAAGAGGAGGTGTACACCGAGTAGCCGAACTGTTTCCCGTCGGCTTTACGGCATAGCGGTAAAATCTTACGCACGAATAAGATCGGTCGGTCTTCTTGTTTCCCTGTCGGGAACGGAGCGATCCCGAGCCTTTCTTGTTGGTTCGCGATCTTAACACGAATATCGATGTCCGCTATGGAGCTTTCTTTGACCCGCCCCTCATAAGTATTTAACACACGATCGACATCGATTTCCCGATAGCTTTGTCCGACAGAACCGTCCTTTCGTCGATCAGTCGAGAACATGGCGACTACATCGCTTAACCCCGCAAGGCGGTCGACCGACGACTTTTTCACCTGCTTCTTACTTCCAAAGTCGAAAAATTCAAGTACATTCAAGATGTATCGGAGCTTGACGGCGTTCCCGAACTCGGCAAAGAAATCCAGCCCGATCAAGATATCCATTGACGACTTTCGTAGTCCTTTTTGGTAAAGATGAGACAAAAGCTCCCAAAAGTATCGCCCGTTATAGTCGTGTTCCGACCATAAGATCGCGGCGGTCTCCGTATTCAGTTCCTTAATCAGCGGGATCGCGTATACCAGCTTCCCTTCCCTTACGGAACATTTACGGTGATCATTCCGAAACGACAAAGTCTCATATGTGATCTTGTGGCAAGCGATGTCCGCAAAAATTTCCTCGGAAACATCCTTGACGAAATTGCTTTCTCCGATATAAGAATTAAGCAGCCCCGCGAAAAACTCTGCGGGATAATACGCCTTCTGCTTCGCGGTCATATAGGCAAGGATCGCATACGCGGACGAATGGCTTTTATTAAAGGCGTAACTACCGAAGGTTTTCATTTCTTCCCATAAAATTTCGGTTTGCTCTTTTGTCCATCCGCGCTTCTCCAGCTTCGCCTTTAATTCCGGCTCGACCTCGTCCAACAAAGCCTTGTTCTTTTTTGCCGTACCCTTCCGAATACGATCCGGGTTATCCACTCCAGCCATTTTCCCGATCTCGATCAATTGCTCCTGAAATACCAGAATACCACAGGTATTTTTTAAGATCGGCTCAAGATCCGGGTGAAGATATGTCACGGGCTTCTTTCCCGCCTTACGTTCGCAATACTCGTCAATATTCGCCATAGGACCCGGACGAAACATCGCGTTCGCCGCCGATAGATCCTCAATCGTTGTCGGGTTCATTTTACGAAGTGTTTTCTTCATCCCCTCGGAACTGAACTGAAAGATCCCGACGGTGTCCCCGCTTCGAAAAAGCTGATAGACCCGCTCATCATCCATCTTTTGTTTGGTCGCGACAAAGCTTGGCTCTTCGCCCGACAAGAGTAAAGTATCATATTCCTGATCCAGCGTCCGAAGCCCCAGTATGTCGACCTTCACCAAGCCGACATCTTCCACGTCGTGTTCGTCGCCCTGTAAAAAGCGGATACCGTCCGTATCGTAGCAAGACGGTAAAAATTCGTCGATCGGTCGCGTGCTGATGATCTTACCGCAGGGGTGCTTGCCAAAGGACTTAGGCAAGCCGTAAAGCTTTCGGACATATTCAAATAGCTTGGGGTATTGTAAAGTAAATTGATAGGCGGCTTGCATTTGTTCCGACAATCGGATACCCGATTCGATCGAACGGTCAATGTCCTGTATCTCAAAGCCCGAGAAGGATTTCGCGATCGCGTCCGTGATCTGAAGCTCCATGCCCATCAGCTTCCCGATGTCTCGAACCAAGGATTTTGTGTAAACATTCCCAAACCTCCCGATCGAGGCGACGTTATCGTCCCCGTAAGTATCCCGAAGCCATTTCAAGACCCTTTCACAATCTTCGCCGGAAAAGTCCAAATCAATATCGGGAATTTTTAGCTCCTTCGCCGTGATCTCTCCCGCCTCTAACTGCGCGATCGCGCCGACGTCGATAAATCGTTCAAACATCAGTTTATGCTCGATCGGGTCAATGTCCGTAATATCCGTCAAATAATTGATAAGACTTCCGCCGCCCGAGCCTCTTCCGGGTCCTTTTCTTTTTCCGACGTTCGCATACGTATAGACCAAGAGAATGTAGTCGACGAAGCCCATTCGTTTTAAGCTATCCAGTTCGTACAAAAATCGATCCAGATAGACCCTTCTTTCGGTAGGGTCGCGAACCTTACAATGAGCCTCCTCCTCCCCCGTCAGAATATCAAAACCGAGCTTGTGTAAGCATCCGTTCTCGCACAAGGCTTGAAGCCAAGACGCGTTATCGATGTATTCCTTCGGTCGGATATGGTTTACGTCCGGCATGATCGGAGCCGACAAGGGCATTTCCAGTTGACAATGATCGGCGATTCGATCGGTATTTTCGATCGCACGATCGACGACTGATCGATCCAAATATGAGAGACGTTCTCTTACCTCTTCCTCGCTTTGAACAAAACAATCTATATAAGATTCTCCGCTCTCCGCGTAAGCGCCCCCAAACGCATATACATTTTGATAGGGGCGATCCTCGTTTCTCACATAATGCGCGTCGCAGGTCACGACCACCTCAATGCCGCACTCCTTCGCCAAGCGGATCAGCGCTTGGTTGATCCGAATCTGTTCGGGATCGTTATGAGATTGGATCTCGATATAATAATCCTCTCCGAAACGGGTCTTGTACCGTAAGGCGCGTCGTTTCGCCTCTTCGTGATCCGTCAAAATAAACTTCGCGATCTCGCCCGCCATACAAGCGGAGCAGATGATCAGCCCATCGCCAAAGCGCGACAGTAGAGAGAAATCGATTCGAGGTTTATGATATTTATTCTCGGGAAGGTTCGACAAACTGACAAGTCGGTTCATATTGACCCGCCCTTGTTCGTTTTTCGCAAGCGCGATCAAATGGTAGTATTTATTGTCTTTATCCTTTACCGCCAAATCGTCGCAAATATAGAACTCGATCCCGTGAACATATTTCAAACCGTTCTTTTTGAACAGTTTATAGATCGAAACGCCCGCGTAAAGATTTCCGTGATCGGTGATCGCCGCGCCGGTTTGTCCGATCTCTTTCAGGCGGTCGACCAATTCAGATGGTCGAATGATGCTGTCGCCCAATGAAAAATAACTGTGCGTATGTAGCTGAAACATTCAGATCTTCACCTTCTTTCCGTATAAATACGCCCATACATCGTGTCCCCGATCAACGGGAGACATTTTTTCTTCGAGCAGTCCTTCTTTATCCAAAACGGCATATACTGGGAGATAACGCTTCAAGCGTTGAATGTTCCGATCCTCGGTGACATTGACATCCTTATCGAGCGCGAACACGACCCGAACGCCGAGACAAAGTAAAAATCGAAATTGATGAACGTTCAGGTGCGAGGTCAGTAAGGCGCCGCAATTCATGACTCCCCATGTTTCGGCAAGCATAACACTCTTGATCCCCTCAAAAAGAATGATCTCCCCGCGCTTTCGGATCGCGTCTTGGTTCTCGTACAGACCGAACAAGACCTGCATATCCCCTCCCCACTTCTTAAAGTAGGTGTATTTCCGAAGTTGCTTTTCCTTAAAGCTCGGGTCAAGCGTTCGTCCGCCGATGTTTACGATTTTTCCGTTCGTGTTCCGTATCGGGTAAACCAATCGATCCGAATAAGGGTCATACCGCACTTGGTAACGATCCATTACAGCGGAACTGATCCCTTCGTCTTCCCAGACCTTCCGCTTATCCGGTCGCATCTCATACAGATCCATATAGGTATCCGGAAGAATGGTCTCCGTCGATTCTTTTGTGTGATCTTCCTTCTTTTTAAATCGACGCGCGATCCGTACCGCTGACGGACTGGACGAGGTCGGTTCGTCCTCGATACCGAGGTACGACTTCAGGTGTTTTACCGCGTCTCCAAAGGAACAATGATGATAGGCGCGAACAAAGTCGAGAATGTTTCCGCCCTTCCCGCTTGAAAAATCGTAAAAGCATTGTTTCTCGGGATTGACCGAGAAGGACGGCGTTTTTTCCTCCTTGAAAGGCGACAGTCCCCAATATTCGCCTCCTTGCTGTTTTATATCGCAAAATTGCTCGATGTATGTTACAATATCGATACGATCGATCAGATCGCGCACCTCCATTTTTTTCACCTCCTTAATACGGTTCGGTCGCGGCGTGTCGGTCAGCTTCCTCGTATAAGATCCGATTGCCGTTAAATCTCAGATCGATGTATTCGTTCGGCATCATTTGCGCCCCATTGCGATTGAATACGACACGCATTTTTTTGTTCCCGCAATTTTGACCGTCCCGCTCGATCTCCTCCAAGGTCTTATCTTGGATCATAATGATCGTAGAGGCGTTTCGAGCGATCTTGGCGCTGTCCGCCAGCTTCCCCGTCGAGGTCGCTTGAGCGGCTCCGATCGCGGCAATATCCATATCGCCCGCGATCTTGTTCTTTACCATATCCACAAGCTTCCCCAGCTCGGCATATAAAGCGAACGCGTCACCATCGGTGTTTCCCTTAAAATAATCCACGATCAGCACGTCCAGACCCTGTGTATGCTTCACTTTTTTGGTGATTGTAAAAATGCTTTGTGCGTCGAACATCGGCAGATAGACGTGAGTGATCCTTCTCTTTTTGATCCATTCCTTTGCCTGTCCGATCCGTCGGTTTTCTTCCGGCGTATACCTTCCCGAACGAAGTCGGCTGAACTCGATCCCGGTCAGATGCGATAACATTCGCATTAAGAAGATGCGGGAATTAAGCTCGCTGTCGATATACAAGACCGCGTATCCTTGTCGGAGAAGATCGATCGCGTGATTCAGCAATAAGATCGACTTTCCTTGCTTTTGCTCCGCGCCGAACACGACCAGCTCCCCGCGCTCGATCGTCACGTATTCGTTCAGAGACGGGAACTTAAACGGGATCCCGGTCATTCCCGCCTGTTGGCGTTGCGTGATCTCCTCCCATAGGCGATCTACTTCTTCGGAAAACGGCGGGATTTTTGTTAAGGTGGAGAAGTCCATCATCACATTATCAAGGGTCGTATAGATTTTTTGTTCCAGATCGGTTTCCGAAGCGTTAAAGCATAGCCGCTCGCACTCTACAAGCTTCCGATAGGTTTCGCGCCGCATAGCGCAATTTACGACCGATTCCGTCAGAATCAGATATTCTTCCACGGTGTCTCGAGCTATGTATTCGGCGGTCGATATGATCTCGTTTAGAATATCTATCGTGATCTTGGTCTCCGCTTGTTGCGCTGTATATTTGTTCTGAGACAAAATATTACTAATGTTATACGCGTCGATTTGTCGAACGTCTTTTTGCGCCAGCTTTTGGATCGCCCAATAGATATAGCCGTTGATCGAATCGGTAAAATACGTATACCGTAAATTTTCGGAATAGAAAGAAAATTCCGGGTGTTTAATGAGCGTCGCGATGATCCCCGCTTCGCTCTCGATATTTTGGATTTCACTTGCATTTTTTATCGTTCATCACCTCCTCGCTTGTTATTGACTAAATCCTTCGTTGATAAGGCAAAAAAAATAAATGATCAATTACCGAAATTCGTCTGGGCGTATTCACAGGACGAAAAATAGTCACATAAGTTTCGACAGCGAAACCAATCCAACGTCGGCTTCCAGTCCCTACAATCAACGATCTCTTCGATCAGCGATTCCGCCCACCGTTTCGCCTCTTGTTGTCTGTCCCGTATGAAGGGTTCTTCCGCGCTTGTTCCGTTTCTAAAACAATTAAAACGGATCTTTTGGGGAGGAACACCATATAAGGCTTCCGTCGCGATCGAATAGAGGTATAATTGTCGGGCATATCGTACAAATTCGTCGTAAGATCTTGTTGCTTTCTTGGAGCGCTTACTGCTTAAAATACGAGTTTTATGATCCACGATCGTGTACGCCTTATTTGTTCCCGTCACCAGATCGATGTATCCAACGAAAGGATACCGACCGATCCGAAACTTTACCTTTTGTTCGACGCTCAAGATCGGTTCTTCGGGAGGCTCTAACCGAGTCAAATAATCCTTCCCGTCTTCGTAATACTTTTTTCGAACGTCGGGCGAAACCAAGTCGATCGGGAGATCGGCGAACTCGCCAAGATATAAGGCGAGCGCCTCTCTCCGACCGATCCGCTGTTTCGCCGTCTCCGCCAGTATTCGGTGGATCAATGTTCCGTAAGAAGCGAAGAATTTTTGGTCGGACTTTTCTTCCCTTAAAATATACCGAAGCAAAAAGCGGTATCGACAATCCTCAAACGTCGTCAGCCTCGAATAGCTCCACGTCATTCCGGCTATGTAAAAAGAGTAGTCGTTCATCAGAAGGGTAGGGACTGCGGCGTTTGCGATGTTTCACTTTTCTCCGGGATCGGTTCTGTCCCGCCCTCAAAGGGATAATCGGCGGTCGTCTGTTGCGGCGCGTCAGCTTTACTGAATTTCCAAACCTTGAACTGATAGAATGTCTGATTTTTCTCTTTGTCGTAATGCGATGATACGTCGCACTCCTCAAGCTTGATCCGATCGCCCGATTGTAAAATACCCGCCTTTTTGTGCGCCTCCCCTAAAAGGCTCGCGAACCCCGAAAACTCGGTCGAATACTCCCCGGTACTCCGATCCTTTTTTGAGATCGAAAATTTGATCCTTGTGCTTTTTCCGCTTGGCGCGACAGCTACTTCCCACACCTTTGCGTAGCTTCCGTTTCTAAATCCCATTTACTTCGCCTCCGTACTGTTTACAAATTCGTTGATCGCCTTTAATAACGCGGACGCGGCGGCGGGAGATTGAAGCTCGCGGTAATTCTCAGGCTTTTTCCCGTTTCCGTCTACCGTATTCTTTCGGATCGTATCCCAAAGCGCGTCTCTCTTATCGGGGTACTTCGCGACAAAGTCTTTTCCGATCTGATCGATCTGATCGCTGATGTCGGAAATGATCCGCTTATTCTCCTGCGCTTCCAGTTCTTTTTTCTTGGCAACGATCCTGTCCGGGTCGTCCGCCGTCGCACATTGGAAGAAGGATAACAGGAAGTATCTTGTTGCGTAGGTCAGAGCCGAACCGAAAGCCTGAGACGCGTCCTCCTGTTTCCCGTAATAATACCACGGGATCGACAGCCGTTCGTCCGGGTTATGGATATTCACCCAAGTAAAGGTGATCTTCCCGCTGATGACCAGCTCGTTGACGGGCTTTTCCTGACGATTTCCCGCCTTATCGTAAGTGACCTTCGTCTGTTCCGGGAATACACAGTCCGATCCGCCGATCTCGGGGATCAGCATAACGCCGAGTTCCTTCATCTTCCCTTGAATCCCCGCAAGAATATCCTCGATCGGCACATATGTATAGCCGTATCCGCTCTTACTCTTCTTTAAAATTTTGACGTTTTCCGCGATCATGGAAAGCTTTTCGTAGATGTTGGCGGGGGTTAAATCCGCTTGTTCTGTCTGAGACTGAGTCTTCATTTAGTTGCTCCTTTCTTCGATTGTTTCAAGGCTCACTTGTTGTGTTTTGTTTTGGGAATTTTCGGTTGTGCGTTCCGACCGATAAAGCTTTTGTCGCCCATCGACACGAGGCGCATCTTCGGGGATCCGATCAAGTGAGACGTAGTCTTCTTCATAAAACATCACGCCACAGGATCGAAACCACCGAACAATCAAGCCGTATGATTCCCGGACAATATATCCCAGCTGAACTTTTTCTCCCATCAAGTCACCCACATCCGCGATGCCCTTTTCCAATCGGACTTCGCCGGGCTGGATTCCCTCTGCGAATACTACGTTGTTGACGGTCACTTTGTCCGCTGTGTTCCGCGCCGCCGTCGCTTTTTCGGAGGCAATGTTGCGGATCACTTCTTTAATGTTTGTCATATGTTTTCCTCCTTTTTAAATTTGACTATTTATTTTATTGAATTAGCATAAATTTTCTTTTATCGCAAAAAAATATTTTGTGATAATCCTTGAATAAAGAGATTTTATCGTTCGAGCAACGGAGATTTCGACCGCAGGTTTTGACTAAATCTTTTCTTTAAAGCCTATAAATAATATACAATATTTCAACGAAAAAGTCAATCGTCATATTGTATAAAATATAAGGCGCAGTCAAAGAAATTTTTAGTCATATCACGCAAGGCAATATAAAATCGTTTTCGCTCGGCTGAACAAAACGGTGAGGATACGGATCGTAATACACTTTCGTTTCGTCGGGCGAAAATAAAGCCTCCGTCGAGAACGGCTCAAATTCCTTGCGATCTCGAAATCTGAGGTTTGGTAATTCAGAGCCTCGTACCCAATCACATTTCAGCCAATCCGTATTTTCAAATACCTTGTGAATTTTAGAGCCGACCTCTTCGCATTGTGTGTCCGGGATTCCCACATATACTTTCGGGTTGTTGTTTTCGTCGAACTCTTCGTGAACGAAAGACATCGACGTCCACCCTTCGGTCGGTTCGATCCATACCAGTTCGTGATAAACGATCAAGACGCAATGGGCGTGGATCGTCTCCGCGAACGGATGACTACCCGGCAAGGTTGCGATCTCGAAGATCTTATGATACCGAGAGCGACCTTCCCCCATCGAAGAATGATAAGTATAGTACGCACGGTTCGTTCGAACGATCTGACGGGTCAGTACGCCGCTATAGTCACGACAAAGTTGACTCGCACGCGTCACATTCCATGTCGTCCAATCCTTGGATCTCCGCTCTTTTTCCTGTTCCGCCAAGCGATGTCTCTCTTGTACGCTTAAAATCTCGGTCATCTTTATCCTCCGTTCAACTGTTTCATCTGTTTATACCGTTGGTAGATCATCATCAAGCGCTGATATTTTGTACCTTGATACCGATCGCCCAAATCGATTTTCAGATCATTCGCAGCTTCCTCCAAATTCGCGAGGCTCAATTCACCGCTGGCGCTTTCGTATCCGTAAAGACGATTGAGTCGACCCGACCATAACACGTCCAAAAAAGGAAAACCGAAAAGGTCAGCCGCCTTTTTTGTATATCGGGTAGCTTGGAATCCGCCGGTCGGTCGCGCTTTTCGTATAAACCACGGCGTATCGCTAAATGTTTGAAAATATTCCGAGGTAGCATTCATCCGAAGAAATCCATCCGCATTTTGATAGGCATCAAAGAAACGCGCCATTGTCGGAAAGCTCGAAAAAGAGTACTCCTTCCCATCAAAAAGAAAGCGTTTATTTTGAGGATCATAAGCGGATCGCTCCAGTCGGTCGATGTCCGACACGGTAAAGCCAAGCCACCCCAAACAATAGACCGCCTTCGCCGACGAATGTTTACTGATGTACGTCACGGGATTTTCTTCCGGGTAGCAACGAAGGAGCGCCTGTGACATCGTAGCGTCGAGGTCTCCCCACGACAAAAAATATTCGGTCGCGCCCTCCTTTCCCTCGCCCGCTTTAGCGACCTCCACTTCGTTTCGTCTCTTATACTTAGGCTTCATGAGTGATTTCATTTCCTGAGTATCTAGGTTCGATCCGGCGCTTTTTAAGACCATCGGTAGTGTATCATAGGCGTAGTCCAGCGTCGTATGCGGGTAGTACATTTGATGGAAGGTCTCTAAAATCTCAAGATCCCAATCTCGCAACGGAACGTTTGTATGATCCTCCAAAAATGTCGCCAGCTTGAGGCACACCTTCCGATAGCCGTTTTGCAGTTTCCGATCGATACCGCTCGCGAGGATCGCGTTCTCGTACCGAACGAGAGCGTCCTTATCGACCGGATCGATATGATAATCCGTCAGACGTTCTTTTGTATACTTTTCCATAAAATCACCCCTTACTCTTTTTTAGTATATCACGAAACTTATGATTTGTCAACGCATAATTTACTCAACGGGTATTGAAAAAGCGCCGTTGTCTCCGCGACCGGTTGGCTCGTGTCACGATCCCACAGCCCGATCTTGTTGATGGTCGTAGTGTCTCCCGTATAATAAACGGTGAGATCGGATCGCGCGTAAGCCGAAGTTCCCATTGTGTTTCTCGCCCGGATACGCAGACCGGATATGATCGGTGAAAACAGATTGACGCTCTCCGTGTCTACTCTACTGAGATCCAAAATATAATAGGTTCGACCACCCAAGGAAGTCGGTTCGACAAACTCCCACACAGTCTGTATATTCTCAACGTTCGAAGGTTGATCGGAGCGCGGCTCTCCGGAACAGAAGATCGTTACATCAAAATCTCCGTTTTGTAATGTGAGCGTCCCATATGCTTCCGAAACATCAATAATGTCTTCGAGCATATATTGCATCCACCGAGTTTGTAACAATGTGACCCGAAACGAAACATACCGGTCGTAACATAAAAAGCCTCCGTTGCACCGGATCTCATACGGATCGTGCATAAGGTTTCGCGGCTCGGCGCGAATGCGATATACGCTATACCTTCCTAAAAATTTCTCAATTTGCTCTTTTTCATAGTGCATTACGATACATTCCTTCCTTTCAAAACTGTTTTTAGCATACCCTCTTTGTCGTTCTTTGTCAATGCGACTCGCAGATTTGTCCGATATATCGGACGATCGCAAAAGGAGACTTTATGACAACCATCAAAGTATACGAAATACGCACCCGCAGGGAAATGTCCTTACGGACGCTCGCCGACTTATCGGGCGTAAGCAAGTCGCAGATCAACGATATTGAAAACGCGTTCAGCTCCCCTACGCTCTACACGTTGGAGTTGATCGCGAAAGCGTTGAAATGTAAGATTGGCGACCTTTATGAGGAGTCGTAAGAAATTTGCACATTACACACCGCCTTTCATCATCTGTTCAAGCTCTTCCAGCTTCCTCATGACATCCTCCGTACCGTTCGTTCCCGCAGTTAAGACATCGACACCCGTCTTCCCGAGGACGAAATCGCTTACGGTGTTCCGCGCCTTATCCAGCATATCTTTTAGTGAGCCGAGATAACGCATGGTACATTTAACATCGCTATGATTGAGAAGTGCCTGAACCTTTGTGAGTGCATTCATATTGATCGAGCTTTTATCCACACACAACACGATATTCGCGAAAGTGTTCCGCATCGAGTGTGTGCTGATGTGGTAGTCGATCCCGGCACGCTTTTTCGCGTCGACGATAATCTTGTAGAACTGTTTCTCCGAAACGGACTTCCCAGTCGTGGGATTTAAGAAGATCGGATCTTGGAGGTTGATCTTCCATTGGATCGAATTGAGATACTTGGTCGTCTCCGTTCGTATTGCTTCCGTGATCAGGCAGTCTTGGATCTTACTCGTCTTTTGTTCGCGGATCTTCAAGCGTTCGCGAAATTGATAGCTATCGTCCAAGAGGTACGTCCATTTCAGATTACAGATGTCGGATACGCGGATCCCGAAGCAAACGCCGAACGTCCACATCAGCGCGTCTCTCGGATTTTTTACGCGAAGAGCTTCGTACATCTTTTGATAATCCGTGTAAGAGCGGATCGTTTCGGCTTTGGTAGCTTTCTTGACGCCGTTGCTTTTCTGCTCGGAATATTCGCCCCGACTGTTCCGAAATTCCTCCATCTCCACCTTGGTTCGTCTTTTACGCTTGTGCTGACGTTCGCCGTAAAGCTGTTCTTCGACGGCGGCTAAATTCTTCTCGACAGAGAGTCGGAGATTTTTTTCATATTTCAGCGAAGCGGATAGCGCTCGGTTTTCCGCTTGTAATGCTTGGATCTCCGACTCCCGACGCCTGATCTCGGCTTCGAGCAGGGCGACTTGGTCGACTTCTACTTTAATGTCGGGATGTGTCATGTAACTGCTCCTTTCCCTCCGTCCATTTTAGCGCCGCACCACGGGCAAAATGGATAAAATAAAAGATGTAGATCACAATCGTAGAGATAAGTTTTCGGTATGCCGGCAAAACCGCCACACTCTGAACACCTTCCGTTTACGGGGTCATATATCACAACATTTTTGTCGTCCGTGGCGTATGTTCCTCTCGTCCACTCCCCGTGCCTTTCGGGGCGAACGTCGGCGGTGAATGTTTTCATATCTTCCACTCCCTTCCGAAAAAATTGCGTTATGCCGCCTGTTCAATCGTGGGGAGAACGCCTTGAGACTTCAGCAAGTCATATAAGAACAGTCGCCCCTTTTGCGTCCAGTATGTATGAACCTTGGAATGGGCGCTTCCGTCCGCCGCACGGTGGCTATGCGTCTTGGTCTGCGTATAGCCCTTCTCGGCGTACTTCTGATACAATAGCCACACGCCGTTCCGTTTAAATTGAACCTCATGATCCCGCAGGAAGTCATTCAGCCATTGCGCCGACCTTCCGTAATCCTTCGCGATCTCCGTCGTCGACAGCAAGTCCTTACAATTGAGGATCACATCGTAGTAGCTCGCCTTTGGCTTCATCTCCGTGATCTGTTGTTCCTTGACCGCGACCGTTGTTTCCAACTTTGCGACCTTCATACGTTCCTCTTTTAGCGCCATGAGTGCGGCGATCCCGAGGTCGGGGTTCGCGATCAGATCGTCGATGGCGTACATGCCGTGTTTGCGGATCGAGGGAAGGACTTCGGAAGTAACCCAATGCTTGAATTTTTGTGCTGATGGAAGTTTACTCGAAAGAATGAGACCGTACAAGCCGCTTTCGTTGATAACCATCAAACCGCGATTCGGAATTTCAAAAGTACCGTTTTGGTAGTTTTGGTTTGTCAACAATCTTCTGTCCTCGCTATCAACGTGTCGGTTGACATCTCTGTTACCGTTTTCATAACCTAAAACCTCAACGATGTCCTTAGCAACAAACCACGGTTCGTCGTTGATTGTGACTGTCCGAATCTCTCCGAACTCCGAATGATTAAATACTTGAACTTGATTTTCCATTTTTATATCCTTTCTGTCATTAAATTTTTCTTTTGAAGTGTCTTATTCGGCGACTGCGGGTGAGGTATATCGTGTTTTACGATATACCTACAATGTCGTGAAATGGCATCGGGAACATTCCCGTATCTAGGCGAGTTCCGTTTCAAGACAGATTGTGCTTCGTTTTAGCGCTCTCTCCGTTCATTGCAAATAACGCAAAAAGAGCATCACGTTTTATCGGTTCTTCTATGCTCAAGATATTTGTCTTCATTTCGTTGACCCGGCTCTGAGCGATCTCCATTGCTCGACCCATGATCATTTCGGGACTGTTCCAAAATTCCTCTACCTTGATAAAATACCGCCGGAACATCTTACCTTTCTCGTTTCGCTGTAGCATACAGAGTTCCTTTGCCATCGGAATGGTGAGCGAGTGGTCGGTAATAGTTCTTGTGACCTCCCTTTTCCCCTCCAGTTCAACCCGCTCAAAAATGAGCGGGTTATAATCCGCGCCTTCTGTGAAACCATATTCACACATTCTGGGAAACCAATCCTTATACGCTGTTTTAATCTCTAACGCCGCGTGTAGCTCTCTCCCGCTGACGGTCGGAAACTCTCCCTCGTAGTTAATGTGGATCGGGTTCGTGTCGAGCGTCGCCGTCGTTTCGCTCTGCTCTTTCATTTGAATTTGATTGTTCATTTGATTATGTCCTTTCTGTCATTTAAATTTTTATTTCGATGAGGTGTCAGATGTGTACCCATCGCTATGTACTTTTGCTGTCGCTCTTTCTTTATGCCGCTACCAGCTCTTTCCGAAGTCTTTCCACTAAAGCTACTTGACCTTTTCCCGTGATGAGGAGCTTTGTGAAGATCTTGGTGCCATATGCGGTTTCCTTCTTCGTCTCGATCACCTCAAAATACTTCTGATCGAGATATTTTTGATACGGCGTATTATTGTCCATCAGATATTTCTTCTCTCGCAACCACGCGAACAGTCGATTACGACCGATGTCGATATGTTCATTCTTGACGATCTTCGCAAACTCCCCGACATCAACTGTATCGCTGGATTCCGTGACGTGCTTTGCGAACTCCGTATACGGTCTATCTTCCTCGATCTTCGCAAATAACGGGGTTGTCGCAGTCTCAACTTCCATATCGACTAACTGTCTCGCGGAAGTAATTGCGTTGACTCCTCCGTCGTAAATGGAAAGTAATAAGGACGACTTCTTTTGAGAGATCCCGTTAAGCTCCTTTCGCATAGCGAAATACTCTCGTCGTAACTGTTTGCGAATTTCTTTCGCCCGTTCCGTTCTCATTAACTGTGCTAAAGCCATGTAACCTTGTTCGGATAATAAATAGCAATGTTTTTGGCGGTTACTTGAAATTAATCCTAAACCGACAGCGTCGGTTTTGAGATTGTCGTCACATAAGTCGAGAATATCGATCCCGTATTCAAACTCGGGAAGATTTTGGTTAATCAACTCTTGAACATCGTTCAACCGTACATCATGAATTTCAGCGATGGTCTTCGCTAAAATTACCCTTTGGTTCTCTCCAAATCCACCTTCGATGATCGGAATTTCAATGCCCATAAAATCCTGTGTTCCTAATACTTGTAATTGATTTGTCATTTATTTATATCCTTTCTGTAAATTGTATTTCGTCGCTCCGCTTTTAAGCGGAGACTTTCTGGCTGTAATTGTTCAAGATCTCATCGATCGCAACATCATTCTCCCTACACATTGCCACCGCCGTACTTACCGCGTTGGGAAGCTCACTATCATCCAACATCTCCAACGTCTTCGGTTTTGTATGTTTTCCGCTCGTATTCAAGTAGTTCGTGATCCGAGCGTTCAGATTGATACTGTGGCGGTAGAGAATTTCTTTTTTGAACGTGTTCCACGCCTTCCCAAAATTGTTTCCGATCGACCCGGCATACGACCGAACCAATGCGTTGATGAGGGGGCGATCCGCCCACTCAAGCACCTTTTGTGACAGAAGATCGTTTTCGCTGTTGAGGGTCGTGATCTTCTTTTGTTGTTGTTCAATATTACTGAGCAATCCCCTGATCAAGTTCTTATGGTCATTCGGGAGACCGGCAAAATATGTATCAACCATTAGGTCTACGCTATTGACGTAGCCGCCTGTCTTGCGGATTGTCGGAAGTATCTCGTCGAAAACCCAGTGTTCAAACTTTTGTGCCGAAGGCAATCTCGACTTAACGATTAAGCGATAAACATCGCCTTCGGGAATGAAATTCACGTTCTGAAGTTTTCCGCTAATAGGGGTACGGCGTTTCACCGTAGCCCTACAATGGTCTGTAACAGCATCGTTCGGACGGGCATATCCCAGCGCTTTTGCAATGTCACTCGCGCAAAAATACGGCTTCCCGTCCACGTCTGTTGTTCTGATCTCGCCAAATTCTTCGTTTACGAATGTCTGTAATTGATTTGTCATCTGTTCTTCCTTGATGTCGTGATACGCCGCCTACAGAATGTGGCAACGCATATCATTGTGACCATTTCTTTTCTTGAAGTTGCAAAAAAATATAAGCTGTGCTATAAAAACTCACCTATCATCGCTCATCCACCCCTTTCATTTTGACTAAATCTTGCTTTGATATGCGATAATTATTGTACAATACACCACTCAATTTCGTCAAGCGGCATATTGTACAAAATTCAAAAAGAAAGAAGGATAGATTTTCGTCAAATTATCCCAATTGATCTTGATAATCCTCGTAACACCACGTTTCGCACTCGAAGTACGCGTACTTTAACGCATTCTTTACCTTGGTGATTCTGACATCCGATTCCTCGCACTCTCCTCTACTATATTCCTCCCGAATCGCATTCAAACATTCCTCATATGTATCATAGAGGGTCGTACTACCATAATCGATCTTCTCATCGCCGAGACGGTAAACGTACTTATAACTGATCGGATCGGGCTTCCTCAGATGGAGATATAAATACCCGTTCAGTTCGAGGAACAAGCCTCGACATCTTTCCCGAAACAGATCTTCGTCCGTGAGGTGACTGACATCATAGCCCATGGACTGCAAGTCTTCCAGATACTGATCTTCGGGATCCATCTCAAACTCAACATTCGGTTCTTCGTCGATCGCAATCCAGACCCGCTCTGCCTCGTCGTCAAGACACACCGACAACAGCTCGCTTCCCTTGACGCTCCTCATATGCTCGGTAATCTTTTGGGTACAACGATCAATAAAAGTCTGCGACCCGATTCGGAAATCTTCATATGTTCCGAGAATGTTTTGCTTCTGCATTTTGTCCTCGCTTTCTTCCGCCGTTGGCGGAACCGTTTCACGATACAATATCGACCTAGTATGTGACATATTATACCACACTTTTCTCGCGATTGCAAGACTTTGTTCGGTCATTTTATCCTTCATACATCCACGCAGAGACCATACGCTTCGCAGACTCTAACTGTTTTGGATTGATGTCCTTATATGTACTTACGTGTAGCGCATCGCACACGCTGATCCACAGGCGCTTGAAGTAAGTCTTCGCCATCTTCTTATACTCGGGACTGGCTGTACCTCCGAGCAAGGCGCTTACTCTGCTCCGCGCCAGTTTAGACAGCTCCTGTTGTTGATGTGTGTTGATCGTGACTGTGTCGATCAGAGTTCCGACCCGATCCGCAAGTGTGTCTACACGATCCGTTAGCGTCAACATATCTGAACAAATATTCTCGATCTTCCCGCTAAGTCCCATATCTTTGTAGAACGATTCTGCCTTCTCCTCTGTTCCGTTAAAGGCTTCGTGCAACACTTGTGTCGCCCTAAGCTGATACCGAAGCAGCTTTTCTACCGCTTGGGGATTATTCTTTTGCATAGCGGGCGTTAATCGAATCTGCGCCAGCCACATCGGAACGAACTCTTCTTTCAAGCACAAAGCAACTTGCTCGCCACCGTTTGTAAGGAGCCTCAAATTTGAGGCTCCTTGAGACAACAGCAAAGAGTTTTGAATTTTCTTCATTTCGTTAAACGCTTGTTTCTTGGTTAAACCAATTTCCAAGCACGCTTTCTTGACGGCTAAATAGACCTTCCCGTCCTCGGTTCTCACGCCTAATAATTCCCCTCCCTCAAAAGGGATCGTTCTTGTTTCGTTCATAAAAATTTCCTCCTTTTAATATTGACTAAATCTTTTGTTGAATATTTGTAAGAAATGTGCGACACTCAATCTGACTATCGCACATCTTCTATTTGCTCTTGTCTTAGACGATCTCGTCTAAATAGGATAATGCTTCGATTAAAGCGTCGGAAGCGGTCAAAACCTCCTTTCTACGGTGCTGGCGTCGATGGATTCAGCCACCAAAGGTTCAACCCATACGGCTCGATCAAGTAATATTGATCGACATTGCGGAAGTTCTGATACTCAATATCTTCGGGTGTGATTTCCACAGCAAAGGCTCTGATATAATCGTTGTTATTTTCGACAATACCGACCACAATCGGTTTTATTTGAGAGGACATATCAGAGCGATAGAGAAGTCTCATCAACGTTGTCGAACCCGTATATGAATAGGGACCGTTTAAAAAGGGCTGTGAAACCCGAACTCCGCCCTCGTAATAGATATCCACTATATCGTAATACCTAAAACACAAACCGACTATATATTCATCCTCGGCTCGCTGATTCCAAACTTCTTTGGTTCTGTGGCTATGCTCTTCGATGAAGTTTTTTTGTTTGTGTATCGCTTCCTCAATCTGCGCCTGCGTTATATGCTCTCTTAAAATCTCCATCGCTTGACTTTTAAATGCTTGGACGAAATCCTCTTGTCCCGCGAACTCAGACAAATGCACCTGCAAAATCCTCAAATGGTACTTATCAATCGTTTCCTGTTTCA
>JAMPCH010000069.1 GCA_023666265.1 Roseburia sp. | reverse complement strand
GAGCTTGCGCCTCGGTCGAAGCCGCCTCGGTCGCCGCAGGAGCTTCTTCCGCCGCAGGAGCTTCCGCCGCCGCAGGAGCGTTATCCTCTAAACCGTATACGGTAAAGGTCACCTCGATCGACGTCCATTCGCCGACGTCGCCTTTATCGATGACCGTCCCGGTCGCCGAAGCCGCGTCGCTCGTCGCGTGATCGTCGCTGTCGGCGTTATAATTCGCCCATTCGTTGTAAACGTGCATTCTCCGTCCGCCGCTCTCGGTATCCGCGAAGGACGTACCGCTTACCGGGATCTCGCTCCCGTCGACCTTGACCGAGATAATATCCGCGCCCATCGTCGCCGGATATTCGCCCATTACATGAACGCCCATCGCGCCGATGCTGTTCCCGGTGGTGAGTTCGAGGAGGTCGCCGGTATCCTCGTCGACCCAGCCGTCGACCGTAAACCCGGACGAGAGGTCGATCCCGACCGTGTATGTACCGTTCCCGTTTAAGGTCGCGGTCGTCAGATAGCTGCTGTCGAGCGAGTCGCCCTCCGCGCCCCAGACGTTGATCTTCCAGTCGTTATCCGCGATCCCGAGGAATAACACGCCGTCGGCGGGAACCTCCGCCGAGGCGATCACGGTCGCCGCCGTAGCCGATACCGCCAACGCGAGCGCGCCGGAAAGAATATTTCTTACTTTCATTGATTTTTCCTCCAATATAAATTTGTATTTGCGATTAAACCGAGCGTAAAAACGCTCTGTCTTTATTATAGCGAAAGTTTCGGTCGGTTTCAATTGACAAGTTGCACAAAAAGAAAACGTTTTCTATGTCGGATTTGTCAAAGACGTTCCACTCCGTTCCGCGAACGCTCAGATCGCCGCGAGACCTCGGTCGATGTCCGCGAGGACGTCCTCGATCGCCTCTAAGCCGACCGAGAAGCGGATCAGACCGCCGTCGATCCCCGCCGCCGCGAGCTGGGCTTCGCTGAGCTGGCGGTGGGTCGCCGAGGCGGGGTGGAGGACACAGGTACGGATGTCCGCGACGTGGACCTCGTTTGAGGCGAGCCGTAGGCTATCCATAAAGCGGACGGCGCTCTCGCGCCCGCCCTTGATCGAGACCGAGATGACCCCGCTCGCCCCGAGGGGGAGGTATTTCTCCGCGAGGGGATAATACTTGTCCCCGGGAAGCCCCGGGTACATTACCGCCGCGATCTTATCCGAGGCTTTAAAACGTTCGGCGGCTCTGATCGCGTTTTGACAGTATGTCGGCATACGGACGGCGAGCGTCTCTAAGCCGAGGTTTAAAAGGAAGGAGCTGTGAGCGGCGGGGTAACAGCCGAAATCGCGCATCAGCTGCATTCTCGCCTTTGTGAGATAGGGCGCGGCGGGATAGTCGCGGGTATAGACGACCCCGTGATAGCTCTCGTCCGGCTCGGTGAGCGAGGGGAATTTCCCGCCGCTCCAGTCGAAACGCCCGCTGTCGACGATGACCCCGCCGACCTGTACCGCGTGACCGTCCATATACTTACTCGTCGAGTGGACGACGATGTCCGCGCCCCACTCCATCGGGCGACAAAGGATCGGGGTCGCGAAGGTGTTGTCGACGATGAGCGGTACGCCGTTCGCGTGCGCCGCCCTCGCCCATTTCTCGATGTCGAGGACGGTGAGCGCGGGGTTCGCGATCGTCTCGCCGAAGTAAAGCTTGGTCGTCGGCTTCGCCGCCTTCCTTAAAGTCTCCTCGTCCGCGTCCGCGTCGACGAAGATACACTCGATCCCCATTTTTTTAAGGGTGAAGGAAAAAAGATTGATCGTCCCGCCGTAGATCGACGACGAGGCGATAAAGCTGTCCCCCGCCTCACAGAGATTGAGGACGGAGAGAAGCGACGCCGCCTGTCCGCTCGAGGTACACATCGCCGCCGCGCCGCCCTCGAGGTCGGCGATCTTTTTTTCGACCGCGTCGGTCGTCGGGTTCGCGAAGCGCGAGTAGATCAGCCCCGCCGTCGGGTCGTCGAAGACGTGGGCGACCGCGTCGGTCGAGTCGTAAACATAGGTCGTGCTCTGGACGATCGGGACGACGCGCGGCTCGCCGTTTTTCGGCGTATAGCCCGCGTGTAGGCATTTTGTTTCGTTCTGCATTTTTTGTGTGTCCTTTCTTTTTGGTGAGATTTTTTTGAGATTTTATAAGAGATTTTATGAGAGAGATTAAGAGAAATTAAGAGAATTTAAGAGAAAATATTTTAGCGGGGGACTCCGTCCCCCGAACCCCCTGCAAGCCTTTGAAAAGGCTTGACCTAAACTTTAATAATCTTTTTTCCGATATGAACAAAATCGCAAATTTCCGCTATTCTTCAATTCAGTATAAAATTTGTGTAAAATCACAGACTTTTAAATCTGATGATAATGAAATAACGCAATACAGATTTTTGCTTCTTTTTGGCACAAAAAGAAGTGGGGTCCGGGGCAAAGCCCCGGCTATATATATTTTCTTTAAATTCTCTTTTTTCTCTTTTAAATCTCTTTCACTTCTCTTACGTCTCTATCTTTGTCTTTTTACCGACGAAGAGGGAGAGCGCCGCGCCGACGGCGAGGGCGACCAGTCCCGTAAGGGTGGCGAAATTCAGCCCGAAGCCGACGGGGAAGACGGCGTAGACCGACCCCGCGACCAAGCCGAGGATCACGCTGAAGGTCATCAAGCGGAAGCGTTTCATCAAAAACGTCACGAGGCGCGCCCCGAGGACGATCCCCGCGACCGCGCCGACCGCGACGGGGAGGAGGGTGATCACGTCAAGCTCCTTGATCGCGCCGATCACGGGCGCGTAAGTCCCGAGCGTCACCATGACGAAAGAGCCGGAGACCCCGGGTATGATCATCGCGATCGCCGCGACGAAGGTCGCGAGGAGGAGCTTTAGGAAAAGCCCCGCGCTCATCGCGTAGCGCGAGACCGCCTCAAATCCGCCCTCCTTCAGTAACCCGCCCGAGAGCGTGAGGCTCGCGCTCTCGCCGGGGAGGAGGCGCGGCTCTTTGGGGACGATCGCGTTGGGGAGTTCGCCCCCGTCGGAAGCGTCGGAAAGTCCGAAAAGTCCCTTGATCTTATCGACCGTCCCGGGTCGGTATTCGACGGTATAGCCCCCGCCCGCGACGGTGATGTCGGAGAAGTCCGCGTCCCCCTCCGCCTCGAGCGACCAGCTCTCGACCGCGCTGTCGCTTCGGTTCTCGATCGTGACGACCGCGCCGTCCGCCGACAGCGTAACGACCAGACCGTCGCTCGCCGCCCCGCTTTGGAGGATCGTCAGCCCGACCACCGCGATCAAGCCGATCAAAAACGGCGCGATACACGACGGGCGAAATTGCTCGGAGACGGTCGCGTTCTTGAGAATGAGCGGGACGCTCCCGAGGATCAGCCCCATAAAAAAGAGGTTCGTCTGGACGGGACAGTTCTCAAACAGCCACGAGATCACGAACGCAAAGCCGAGGATCCCGATCACCGCGCCGACCCCGAAAAAGATCAGAAAAACAATGTTCTTCTTGATCTCCTTCAGGTTGAGCGTCAGCGCGCCGCAGACCTTATCGTAACAGCCGAATACCACGAGCATCGTCCCCCCGCTTACCCCGGGGATAATGTTGGCGATCCCAAAAACGAGACCGTAAAAAACCGCAAGAATGTTTCCGAGCATAGACTTTTTCCTTTTCGATTGAGATTTTTGTTGAGATTTTTGTCGAGATTTTTGTCGAGATTTTTTTGAGAGAATTAAAAGAATTAAAGAGAATTAAAGAGAATTAAAGAGAATTAAAGAGAATTAAAGAGAATTAAAGAGAATTAAAGAGAATTAAAGAGAATTAAAGAGAATTAAAGAGCGATTTATTAAGCGGGGGACGCTGTCCCCCGAATCCCCCTGCAACCCTTTGAAAAGGGTTGACCTAAACTTTAATATTGCTTTTGATAGGTCGATCAAAAAGAAAGTATGCTGATTTTCGGCAATTTTGGGGTCAGATCACGCAATAGACAGATGATCGATAGCCCTTTATTAAACTGCAAAAATCGCAAGAGCGCACAAAATCGTCTTTCTTACAAAGCCTGTTGAAAGTTTATAAAAGTTTAGGTCAAGCCTTTTCAAAGGCTTGCAGACGGGCTTCGGTGAACGCTTTGTTTGCGCCGCGTCCGTGCGTCGCTTGGGGCGTTCACCTGCAAGCATCCTGCTTGCGGGGCAAAGCCCCGACTAAATTATTATATTTCTCTTACGTCTCTTTTATCTCTCTCGAACTACTTCTTTTTTGTCAATTCGGCGGGGATCTGAGAGACGAGGGTGATGACGAGGGCGATAACGGGCATCAAGGGGCTGATCGATTCGAGACCGAGCGCGGTATTGAGATAGGGGATATAGACGGCGAAGAGCGCCGCGAGGACGGCGATCCCGGTGACGATCCCGGCGAAGGACTGCTTTGAGCGGAGCGCGTCAAAGACGCTTTTTTCCGACAAGTTGACCCAGCCCGCGATCAGTAAGCCGAAAAGGAGCATAAAGACGAAATTTGACGCCGACTGGGGCGAGAGCGCCGCGACGGTCTCGGCGCTGTTGACGCCGTAGCCCGAGGAGATCAGATAAAAGATCACCTCGGCGGCGGTCAGCCCGAGCGCCTGGATACAGGGGCGGAGGAAAAAGCGCTTGCGCGTTTTTCCCGTCCCGATAAAGCGGGACGGGGTCTGTTCGTTTTTCATTTCGAGATCGTTCTCGAGGAACATGAAAGATATACCGGGGATCGCGGCGATCCCGATCAGCCCGATCAAGACGGGCGAAAGGATAAACGGCGTCCCGAGGAGGAGGTTCACGAACGCGAACGCCGCGAGCGTGAGCGTGGCGGTCAGGTGGACGGCGACACAGCGCTTGGCGTTGGAATACGTCTGACGCGCGGTACGAAAAAGCCCGACGATCGACTCAAAGTTATCGTCCCCGACCGTGAGCGAGGCGGCTTCGCCCGCCGCGCCCGTCCCCGTCCCCGCGAGGGCGATCCCAAAGTCCGCCTGTTCGAGTAGGTCGCTGTCGGTGTCGCCGCTCCCCGGGACGGCGACGATCTCGCCGCTATGCTGGAGGAGCTTTAAGATCTCGGGCTTTTGATCGGGCGTGATACGGGCGAAAAGCCCGACCCCCGTCGTGATCGGCGAGATCCCCGCGTCCTTGGCGTCGCGGAGCTGTTCCCCCGTGAGGACGCCCGTATCGCGAAGCCCGATCCGCCGCGCGATCGCGAGGGCGGTCTCGGCGCTGTCGCCCGTCATCATCACGACGCGTATCCCCGCCTTATAGGCGCTTCTGATCGCGAAGGGGATATTGTCGCGCGTTTTATTCTCGAGGGCGAGAAGCCCCATAAAGCTATATCTTAGGGAAGGGATCGCCTCGGGCGGCTCCTCGTCGTCGCCGAGCCTCGCGAACGCCGCCGCGAGCACCAGATAGCCTTGTTTCTCAAAGCTCACGATCTTATTTTGAACGGTATATAACATATCCGTCGGAACGTCGCAAAGGGGAAGGAGCTTTTCTGGCGCACCCTTCACACAAAGGAGACGCGCCCCGTTTACGTTCCATAGATTACCCATGGCGACCTCCGCCGCGTCAAAGGGATATTCGCGGAGAAGCTCGTTCTCGCGAAGCTCTTTAACGTCCGCCCCGCGAAACGCCGCGTTTAAGATGATCGCGCGGTCGATGTCGTCGTCCGAGTCCTCTTTTGAACAGGCGAGGATCGAGATATTCGTCATCATTTCCTCGTTCGCGGTGAGCGTATCCGCGACCTCGAGGCGGTTATTCGTGACCGTCCCGGATTTATCGATACAGATACAGGATACCGCGCTCATCGCCTCGAGCGAGCGAAGATCTTTGATCGCCGCGCCGCTCGCGGCGATCTCCTTAGCCCCGTGAATGTAATAGATACGGATCAGCGACGCCGCCTCACAGGGGACGAAACAGAGCGCGAAGGCGATCGCGGGGTAAAACGTATGATAGATCGTGTTGAGGATCGGGTTCTCGGTAAAAATATCGATCTCGGTAAAATGAAAGAGCGCGGCAAAGACGAGGAGGACATAGGACGTAAGCGCGAGGATACGGCTCACGCGGAGGACGGTACGCTCGAGCGCGGTAAAATATTCCTCCGATTCGTGGGGCGCGCCGAAGGTCTTATAATACTTGGTATCGACGTTCGTCCCCGTGATCCGCGCGGCGAGCCGCCCGCTCACGATCTTTGTCCCCTTATAGATACAGCTTTTTTTGAGATCCTCGTTAAGGCTCACCGCGCCGGTGATCTTAGAGACGGGGGTCTTATCGCCCGTGAAGGCGCTCTCGTCGACGGCGAGGTCGTAAATTTCGAGTAAGTGCGCGTCGGCGGGGACGTTCTCGCCCTCCTCGAGTAGGAGGATGTCGTCGGGGACGAGGTGTTCGCGGCGGATCATACGGATCTCGCCGCCGCGAACGACGCGGTAATGGACGCGCGAGGCTCGCTTTAATTCAAAAAAGTATTCGTCGCATTTTTTTCCCTTCACGATCTCGGTCACGGCATAAACGGCGGCGAGCGCCGCGAGAACGCCCCCCGTTATATATTCGCCGTAGGCGAAGGAGAGCGCCGCCGCCGCGAGGAGGAGGAGAAAGCGCGGACGGAAAAAGACCCGCACGGGCGAAAAGCCTTTTTCGCGTTCGTCGAGCTTTGTCTCGCTGTTATAGCCGTAGAGCTTGAGATGCTCGGCGACCTTTTCGTCGGTGAGACCGACGTATTCGTTTTTAAAATCCCTTAGCTGTATCACGGAATGTCCTTTCTCGGGCGACGATGATATTTCTCGTTTTTCTTTTTTCTTTTTTATGACAGGCGGCTTATGCCGGCGGGTGATCTTTATTTTGGAGCGTATGGTTGTATTACGGTCATTCCCCTATATTATACCACAACTTTCGCCAAAATGCAACTGTTTCCGCAAACGGCTTTTTTACGCGAAAAAACAGCCGCTTTTCGCGGCTGTTTAAAGGGATCGGTCGTTACGCTCCAGCTCCCTCTTATGCCGAAGGTGTATCCCGATATGTCCGACCCCGAGGATCGCCGCCGAGATCATAAGCCATAGAACCTTCCCGTAAACGCCGAGCAAAAAAAACGCCGCGACCGGTAGGGTCGCCCCCGCGAGCGGAACGCCCGCGAAGTCGGCGTAAAAGTCGGAAAGCTCTCTCGCGCTCAAAAAATAGCGCACCCACCACCCCTCGTACAGGAGCATCAGGGCGAAAGCCGCGACCAGCCACCACGACCAAGCCGTCCATTCGCTCAGATTAAGGTCGGAAAAAGCCACCGCGCAAAAACAGGTCAAGACCTCCCCCGTCCGCTCAAAAAACAACAAGACCTTACTTTCCCCGCCGGGGTCGTACCCCTTCGGCTTTCGCTTTGTCCAGAGGATATTCGGGATAAACAGCATCAGCAGAAAAACCGAACCGACGTAGGAAAATCCGAAATGCCCGAGCATAGGAACGCGCCTCCCCTCGTGATCTTCGATACTTTTCCCAGTATATCACAGGGCGGGGATTTTTTCAATCCCTTTTTTGGGAAAAACAGTATTGCCGAATTACGCCGAAACGGGCAACGGCACACGCCTTCCCAAAATAAAAACGCGTACCCAAAGCTCCCGTCCCGCATAAACTGGTAAAAGGCGGGGGAGGGCGCGGTAACGGCGGGTCGGTCAGCCGACCCGAGCGGTCGGCGTAAGCGTCAGAGCGCATAGGGGCAGAGACCGGACGGACGTTCGCGGATCGCCGCGCCCGGACGATCCCCCGTTTTTTCGCGGTATCGTCCCGATACCGCTTGATCGCCGGGGTGCGCTTTCCCCTTTTTGGGGAAGGCGCGGCTTCGGTCGATTTTTTTGCGGCTTGACAAGCGGGGAGAAAGGGAGTATAATAGGATCAGGAAATCAAAAGAAAAGAGGTCCGGTCGATGAAAACCTGTAAGCTTTGCGGCGCGGAGAACCGCGACGACAGCCGCTTTTGCAGCACCTGCGGCGGCGCGGAATTTATACTCGGTCAGCCGACGATCCCACCCCCGCCGCCCCCTCCGTCGGCGATGAGCGCCCCGCTCCCGCCGACCCCAAAGCCCGAATTTACCCGCTATGATCTCTCGACGATCTTTGGCTTTGTCGCGGCGCTCGTCGGGCTGTTTCAGATCTCGCTGATCCTCGAGCCGCTCGCGCTCGTGACCGCGATCCTCGGCTTCGCGCGGGGAAAGCGCTATCGCGGGCTCGCCGTGGCGGGCGTCGTGATCGCGGGGATCGGGCTGATCCTTCGCTTTTTTACCGCGCTTTATACAAACGGTCTGATCCCGCGCTGGATCATCACGGGGACGTTTGATTAAAGAAAACGCAAAAAAAGAGCCTTTATGACGGGGCGACGACGTTTGCTCCTGCCATAAAGGCTTTTTATTTTGGGAAGGGATCGCTCCCCGATCACCACCCGATCACGGTCTCGGTGAGCGCTTTATCGAGCGCGTCGAGATCCTCCTCGGGGACGGGGTTATCGTAGAGATAGACGGTACTGAGCCAGTCCATCCGAAACAGGACGGAAATATCCGTGATCCGATTTGCCTCGAGGTCGAGCTGATCGAGGCGGGGAAGCCCCTCGAGGACGGAAATATCCTCGACCTCGTTTTCACAAAGGAAGAGCCAGTCGATCATCGTCAGCCCCGCGATCGGCGAAAGATCGGAGATATGATTTCGGTCGAGATAGAGCGACTCGAGCGCGGTCAGCCCCGAAACGGCGGAAATATCGTCGATCTCGTTCCCACAGAGGCTAAGCGTATAAAGCGCGGTCAGGTCTTTAACAAAGGAAATATCCGCGATCCCACAGTCGTCGAGAAACAGGCTCTCGAGCCACGTCATCTCGGCGAGGGGCGTAAAGTCGCCGATCGCGTTCCCGCTGAGCTTGAGCGAGGTGAGCTCGGTCATCTCGGTGATCGGGGCGAGGTCGGTCAGTCCGCATTCCGACAGGTCGAGCGAATAAAGCCCGCTCAGGTCGTTTAAAAAGGAGAAGTCGTCGATCGCGTTCCCGCCCAGATCGAGCGAGGTCAGGCTCGGGAACTCGGCGAGACGGGCGAGATCCGCCGCCGTCACGTTCGCGCCCTCGAGCGAATCGGCGGAGAGGTCGATCGTATCGGCGCTCTCGGGATAAGTCCGCCCCGCGATCTCGATCATTTTTTCCTCCGGGAGGATGATCGGCTCGGGCTCGGTCGTGGTCGTCTTTTGACTCGACGAGCTGTCACAGCCCGTTAAGAGGAGACAGGGTATGATCAAAAGGGAGAGAAATTTTTTCTTCATGGCTTTTTTCCTTTCCGTATATTCGATTTTTTTCATTATAGCGCAAAACAAGGAAAAAGTCAAGGCTACACCGCACAATGATTGGCGTACAGATGTGCGGCAGAAATTTCTCTAACATTCGCTTTGCTTTGCGCCGCGTCCGTGCGGCGCTTGGGACGAATGTTACGCAACATCCTGTTGCGGTCAGATTGTACAGAAATCTTGCAGGCATACTGGTCTGTCGGTCAGCCCCTCTGTCACTTCGTGACACCTCCCCCACAGGGGGGAGATCACGTATGTCAAAAGATTTCTGTGCAATATGGCGGAAAAGATGTCGTGCAGCTGTGCGTCAAAGTCGCAGGCGGTCATTGCGCGGTGTTGCCTCAAGTAAAACCAAAGACCCGGAACGCTTTCCGTCCCGGGTCTCTTTATGTCTTTATCTTATTAGCTTGACCTACTTGATAAACGGTACGGCCTTCAGCGAATAG
The DNA here is from genome assembly GCA_023666265.1 of Roseburia sp. Lineage (GTDB taxonomy): Bacteria > Bacillota > Clostridia > Oscillospirales > Ruminococcaceae > Ruminiclostridium_E. The sequence goes on along the minus strand of JAMPCH010000069.1, from coordinate 1,659 downwards.
GATACCGTATCGCCGTTTTTCCAGATCCTGTCGCTGTACCACGAGAGGTTTTCCCACTCTTCCTTTGAAAGGAAAAGATAGGTTCTCCCGTCGGGCATCTCGCGAAGGTCACAGTCCTCTTGATAGAGCGTGAGGCTCACGCCCTCGTACAGGCGGTATTTCGCGTCGCTCGCCTCGGGCGCGGCGGCGACGATCTCAAACGCCGGTTTCGGGTCTTGATAGACGATCTGATAGCCGTATTGGTCGTTCCCGAGGATGTAAGAGATATAGGTCGTTTCCGTAACGGTATCGACCGCGATCGCTTTGCGTTCTCCGTCGGAATACTCCTTGTTGATCCGAAAGATCGAGGTCATATCGAGATTTCGTACCCGCCAGTAGAAGGGATCGAGGAGGAATTTTTGAAAGCTCGGTTTCTCCGCGAAGGACAGCCCGACGTAGTCATATTCACAGATCCCGAGCGAGAAATCGTCCTCGCCCCCGTGAGATCCCCCGATCGGGAGGGTATAGTCGCCGTCCGTTTTCAGCACGAGGCTACTCCGCGAATACAGGGTATTCGTCACGTCGGAGAGGGCGTTACGGTAATCGTTATACGAGAACTTCGGGTCGACGAAGCGCGTTTTTTCGTAGGGGAAGCGATAGGTCACGCGCTCATTCTCAAAAATAAGCGTATCGTCCTCGATCGTGTAGCCGTCAAAGAGCTGTTCGTCAAATTCGCCCTCAAAGCCGTCCTTCATCGTAAAGACCCGATACCGCCCGTCGAGATACTCGAGCGCGTAAAACGTTTCGCCATAGCGCGGCGTTTCCCCGTCGCCGACGATCTTGGTATACGGCTCGATCGAGAGGATCGCCGTCGAGCAGTAGCGGACGTCCTCATCCTCGGCGAGGGCGAGGAAAAGCGGGAGCTGGTCGGGCGAGGTATATTCGTCGCCGTAAAGGACGTTGATCCCGGGGAGGTCGGGGAGGTGATCCAGTACCGTCAGATAGATCTTGACCGCCTTTTCGTCGGAGAAGCCCGTCGCGTCGAGATAGTCGGTCATACTCGGGATCGCGATAAAGCCGACGCTGTTTAAGAAGGAGCTTATATTCTCCGATGGATCGAGCGCCATCCCGAGCGGGATCGAGAGCGCCGCGTCCGCCGCCCGACATACCCCCGAGGCTTGGGCATAGCCGAGCGCGAACCCGTTGGAATAGGACGTTGTCGCCCGCCGAAAGGTAAAGGTCTGGAGGAAATCCGTCTGATAAAGATACGATTTCCCGTCGATCGTCCCGTCCGTGTTCAGCTTGACCGACTGATAGCCCGTTTTATCCGACGAGAGATCGTTTAGGGGCGCTTTCGCGAGGATCAGCTCATATTCCTCCCCCGCGCGAAGGGCGCGGAAAAGCTCGCAAATTTGGCGATACCCGACGATCCCGTAGTTCTCGCTGATGACCGCGCCCGCGTCGAGAAGGTCGTCGACCGTCGCTTTTTCGTCGAGGACGATCGTCCCGCGCTCGCTCTCGACCCTTAGGGCGTGGTCGGGGTTCGCGAGGGGCGTCAGCTCGCTCAGCTCGGGGAGAGCGCTTTCGTCCACGAGAACGGAAAAGGTCTCGTCGGGTTCGCCGTCGGCGCGAAAAACACTTCGGAAAAAGCCCGCGCCCGCGAAGATCGCGACCGCCGCC
>JAMPCH010000068.1 GCA_023666265.1 Roseburia sp. | reverse complement strand
TTATAATGATACCCTCTTGGGATGTTCCTTCTGCGCCCTCTACATCAAGCCCATAAGAACTTATACTGATTTTTTCTTAAAAGAGTTGCGAAAAAATCGGCGTAAAACCACATAAATCTAAGCTTTTGCTTGATTTTTTCGACTCTTTTTAAGCAAAAATCAGTACTACACAAACCACATTATAGGACCGGTTTAGACTTGGTTCTCTAGACATTTCCTCTCGTTTTTACTTCAGATTTCTTTAAACTCCTCCCAGCCCCTGTTCCCGGGTGTTAAGGGGCGGGGCTATGTTTCTTTTTATAAAAAGCGGGGACTTGTTTTTCGTGAGATTTTTAGGTTTGCTTTAGGCGCTTATTTAAAAAACAAGTTGAAAAGCGGGCGGGAGTGTGGTATAATACTTTCAAGGAAATTTTTCGATCCTACGGGAGGAGGCGATAAAATGTGCGTTTATAAAATCGAGGAGATCGCCGAGCGTGTTCGTCCGATCGCCGAGCGTGTTCGTCCGATCGCCGAGCGTGTCCGTCCGATCGCCGAGCGGTACGGGACGGGTAAGATTTACCTTTTCGGCTCATACGCGCGCGGCGAGGCGACCGAGGAGAGCGATATTGACCTGTTGGTCGACGCGGAAGGACGACTGCGCGGATTTTTCGCGTTCGGGGGACTGTACGGCGATCTAAAGGACGCGCTCCGAAAGGAGCTGGACTTGGTTACGTTAAGGCAACACCGCACAATTACCGGCTACGCCTTTGCCGTCCGATTGACAGCCATCTTTTCCGCCATATTGCACAGATTTTCTTTGAAAGGCGTCAGCCTTCCTGCATCAAATCTGTACAATCTGACGAAAAATCTGACTGCCACTCGAACGACAATAATTGCGCGGTGTAGCCTTAAACTCGCTCTACGACGCGCCCAAAACCGACCGCCTGTCCTTAAAATTTCGTACCGAGATCGAGAAGGAGCGAAGACTGATCTATGACCGAACGAGATAAAAATATCTTAGAACACATCATCGCGCATTGCGATCGGGTGCTGAAATATTTTTATTCGGATTTGTATATTTTACAATCGAGAATAGCTACTTTGATCGGTCAAAGTGGCATTTATTTTTGCCGAGATATATCAAATCAAACTGTTTACCTATGGGCTTGATGCAGAGGGCGCAGAAGGAACATCCCAAGAGGGTATCACTCTCAAATTTATGCCCGATCAGTAGTGGTTGTAAGGGAAATCCCTTAATCTCCGCTGACGAAAAAACGTAAGAGAGAACAGGTAAACAAAATGCGCCGTTTAGCCAAATCCCCCGAGCGGAAACCGTCTGACCCCGTTTAAGGGCATACAAGTTCGGAAAGCCCTTAAACGGGTTGAGGACATTTCCGCGAGCAAGCAACAGGCTTGTAGGCAAAAGCCCAAAGCGCCGCACGGCAATACCTCTAGCCGTAGGGACGCGGCGCATATAAAGCTTTTGCCGAGGTGACATTTCGGTTCCTTTGGTCAGCCAAAGGAACAAAACATTTGTCGCTAATTTTTAAATTTGTATATTTTATAAAAAGGGACGAAATTTTCCCACTTTATCGTTCTCTATAAGCGATTTCTGCCACTTTGATCGGTCAAAGTGGCAAAAAAATGCCGCAATTTTTCAAAACCGCACATTTTATAAAAAGGAACGAAAACCTACCCGAAAGAACGCCTTCCCCAAAAATCCCGCAAAAAAACAAGTCGCCGCCTTTTTTAAAAAAGAAACAAAAGCCCGCCCGCTCAATAAATCCAACAACGAAAAAAGACCGAAAAGCGGACGGTATGAGCCGAGGACGGCTCGGCGAAGGCTATGAGGCGTTGCCTCTTTTTTCATACTCGCGCGGGGAGCAGTGATACATTTCCTTAAAGGATTTCGCGAAATAGCTGTTGTCGCCGAAGCCGCACAGCTCACAGATCGTCCCGACGGAATAGTCGGTGTTTTTGAGCAGATACGCCGCCGCCTGAAGCCGATAATTTTTCAGGTACTGTATCGGGGACTGCCCGACGATATTCTTGAAACAGCGAAGCACCTCGCTTTTGCTGACGGATACGGCTTTGGCGAGCTCGTCAAGCGTAATGCTTTCGGAGTAGTGCGCGTTGATGTGATCCATGATCATTCGGACGCGATTTTCCTGTATAAAATTGCTCTCGGAATAGATGACGACGTTATTTTCCGGCATATGGAGCAAAATACGAAAAAGCTCGGAAAGCTCGCTTCGGACGACGATCTCGTAATCGGGCGATTCGGATAAGATCAGATCCCAAACGTTTGTTAAGAGCTTGGAGAGACGCTTATGATAAATACTGTTCGGCTTGACCGTAAGCTCTCTTAAATTCGGATTACCGATGATCGGTAAAAGATATTTTTGGTGAAAGACGCTGTTTTCGTCGCCTCCGATCAAAGAACCGTGAAAAACGATGGATCGGAAGGCGCTTTTTTTCGGCGGGTCGGCGTTTCCCATAAAGTGAAGCACGTTGGAGTTGACGAAGAAAATATCTCCCTCGGACAGCGTATATTTACAGTTCCCGCACGCCAAAAGAACGCTCCCCTCGGTCACGATCCCGACGTCCAGCTCCTCGCTCCAATGCCAGTTGACACATTCGATTGTGACGTTGTCGTTATAGATGGCGATGGGAAAGTCGGGCGTACCGTGCATTCCCGTTTCGTTGATCCTCGGGATGGGATTAGACAGCGAAAAGCATTTTGACAGAGCCATACTTATGTCTCCTTTTTGGCGATATTGTCATATCATTTGACGTTTTTATTATAATGATGTCGATTTGAATATGATATAATTATACTGCAATAAAGCCAAAAAATCAAGCGCGAAGGGAGAAAAGTTTGAAAAATCGAAGATCTTTCAAACCCGTTGTTTGTGCCTCGGCGCAGCAAAGCTACACTTCTCGGCAGAAACCGCCTCCGGAGGAAAGGAATGGTCATAAATATGGACAACAAAAGAAAATACCGAAAAACACAGTTAGCCTGTTATCTCGGCTTTGTCACTCAGGCGGTCTGCGCGAACTATGCGCCGCTGTTGTTTTTGATGTTTCGGGATACATATAAAATCTCTCTCGGGAGGCTGACGCTGATCCCGACCTGTTTTTTCCTCGCCCAGCTCGTCACGGATCTCATATGCGCGAAGGTCGTCGACAGGATCGGCTATCGGAAATGCACGATCGCGGCGGCGGTGTCCTCGGGTCTCGGATTGCTCGGGCTGGCTTTTTTGCCCGATATTCTGCCCTCGCCTTTTGCGGGAATTTTAGTGAGCGTGATCGTTTACGCGGTCGGGAGCGGGCTGATCGAGGTACTCGGAAGCCCGATCATAGAGGCGTGTCCGTTTGAAAACAAGGACGCGACGATGAGCCTCCTCCATTCCTTTTACTGCTGGGGTTCGGCGTTTGTGATACTCGGCTCTACTGTTTTCTTCGCCGTTTTTGGGATAGAAAATTGGCGGGTCTTAACGGTCATATGGGCAATTCTCCCGCTGTACAACATCTATAACTTCGCGACCTGCCCCATAGAGAGGCTGACCGAGGAGGGGGAGGGGATGACGATCGGACAGCTATGTAAAACGAAAATTTTTTGGCTTTTCATTCTTCTGATGATCTGCGCGGGAGCGTCCGAGCTGGCTATGGCGCAATGGGCTTCGGCATTCGCCGAATCGGCGCTGAACGTTTCCAAAACGGTGGGCGATCTCGCGGGTCCTTGCGGCTTCGCGGTATGTATGGCGATCAGTCGGACGATCTACGGGAAATTCGGCGAGAGAATGAACCTCACGCTGTTTATGGTCATATCGGGCATACTCTGTTTGGGCTGTTATCTGCTCGCGGGACTTGCCGACGTTCCCGTTCTCGGGCTGATCGGCTGTGCCGTATGCGGTTTCTCGGTAGGGATCATGTGGCCCGGGTCGATCAGTATATCGTCGTCTATCCTCCCGACAGGGGGAACGGCTTTATTCGCGCTGTTGGCGCTCGCGGGCGACCTCGGCGGCTCGGCGGGTCCCGCGATCGTCGGCGCGGTCTCACAGGGCGCGGGGGACGACCTACGGTCGGGCGTTTTGGCAGGGTGCGTTTTTCCCGTAATACTGGTTATCTGTGTTTTGATATTGAGGAAAACAAGCCGACAAAGCCGATCGGATAAAACGCGTTAAAAGTGCCGCCGCGACCGATGCGGTAGGGGGTCGTTTTCATAGCTTTTGATAAAAAGACCTTCGGCTCCCCCAAAGCACTCCTTCCCAAAAACAAAAACGGCGAACCCTAGATGTTCGCCGTATTATACCCGATAATATGGAGGACGCGAAAGTCGCCCGCCCGCACAAGGCTCAGCGGGACGCTCTTGAGCCGATCGGTACAGATCAGATAGTCGACCGCCGCGCCGCTCTTATCATAGATCGGCGCGAGGATCACCGCCGATAGGATCGGCGTCTCGCCGTCGCCGTCGAGGAGCTGGATCACGTCGCCCGCCTCGCCGACCGCGCTCGGCTCGGCGACCAGCCCAAAGCCCGTATTCTCGGTCGCGTAGACCCAAAATCGCTCGCGCTCGTACCAGCTTCGGGTACAGCCCGAATTTTCCCGCGCGTTGTTCTCCTCATAGCCGTACCACTTCCATTGCGTGAGCTTGTCCCCTTGGGCGTCCATCGGGATACCGCCCGCCGCGAGACATTGGGAACAAAAGTTCGCGTCGTTTTCCTCATAGTCCCCGTACTCGGCGGAATGAGACGCGCCCCGCGCGTAGTCCGTCGCCGCCGCGCGGTCATAGTCGTATTCGGCGGTAAAAACGGGGATATATTCCTCCGCGAAGGAGGAGAGAACCGTCTCGCGGTACGCGTCGAGCCGCGCCGCGAGCGTCTCGGCGGCTCTCGCGAGATAGGGGGCGTAATAGCTATAGGTGAGGTCGGCGCGGGTAAAGCCGACGGCGGCTAAAAGCTCGTCGAGCGCCGCCAGAGCCGCCGTCCGCGCGGCGTGGTCGCTCGAATGAGCCGTGATCAGCGCCTCCTCTCGCTCGGTCTTGAGGCGAAAGGTATGGGTCTCCTCGGTGATCTGAGCCGCCTCTTTTGAGAAGGCGTAGGGGATCTCGGCGCTCAGGCGGACGGTCAGCTCGGCGGTATTCGGCGATTCGCGCTCGATCGAGCGGCGGGTAAGGACGGTGAAGCGCACCGTACATTCGCCGAAGGAGAGGTTCGCGCCCGCGCTTTTCGCCGCGTCGATCTCATAGGTCAGCGCGAGATCATCGATCAGCTCGTCCTCACACTCCGACGCGTAATAACGGGAGATATTCTCGTGATAAAAGCTCCCGAGCGAGGCGAAATAGGCGGTAAAAAAGCGCTCGAGGACGAGCCGCTCCGCCTCGGGGAGGCCGCCGCCGTTCGGCGAGAGGACGGTAACGACCGTATCCGAGCGGATCAGTGGCTCGTCGCTCCCGTAAAGGTCGGTATCAAAAAACGCGTCAAGCTTACCCTCGAGATCAAAAAGATCCCAAGCAAGAACAAAGCCGACAATCACAATCGCCGTGACCGTCAGGACGATTAGGGTTGTCAGCAGTGCCTTTGTCTTATAGCGAAGCATCGCTCACGACCAGCCGCATTCGTCGTAATCCGCCCAGCGGTTCTCGGTCTCGTGCTGGGTGAGCTTATAAACGATATAGATCGCGGCGCAAATGATCAGGGCGACCGCGGCAAAGATCGGGATCAAGCCGGAGCTGTGCTTGGCGGGGGGGTTCTGATTTGTACTCATTGTGACAGCGCTCCTTTCGGTGGATGGGGTTTCGGTTTTACTTCTCCTAACGTTATTATACAATAGATTTTAAAAAATGTCAACTGTAATCTTTTAGGGAAGGCGTGCTATGGGGTCGCTTTGGGCGCTTACGTCCTTGCCTTGCGGCATGCTTCGGGCGCTTGCGTCCGTGCAAGCGCTTTGGGCGAGCCGCTACCGCCTCCTTGCGGTGCGCTTTGGGCGCTTGCGTCTGTTCTTTTTAAGATTATTTAGGGAAGGCGCGGCGGTCGTTGATGAGGCTTGGGGTTGACAGCCGGGCGACGGGGTGGTATAATAAAAAAGGAAACGGGGACAGCGAAAAATGACCGATCTTTTTGATTATGAAAACAAAAACGTCACGGTAGAGTGTACCGACGGGAACGTTTATGAGGGATTCGTCGACTGGTGTATTCGAGCCGCTGACAGCGACGAGAACGAGGATATGCTCGGGATCGGGTCGCGCCTTTTCCTCGCGAGCGAGATAAAAACGATCGAAATAACCGATGACCCGATAAAAAGGAGAAACATCGACCGTGAGGCTTTAAAGCCGAGTACGCGATACGTCGTATAAAAAATGATCCGCCCGCCGCGCTTTCTCAAAAGCCCGGCGGGTCGGTCTTACTTTTTCTTTTTCATCGTCTTGAGCTTATGGAACGCCCAATCAAAATAGGTCGGGAAGTTCACGTATAAGAACGGGTTCGCGGTAAACGCGATCAAAAATTCGTCGATCGTACCCGGCTCGATCGCTTCAAGGGCGAAGAACCGGTCGAAACGATCCGGGTCGTGGTTGATGGTGGCACTGAAAAATTTAAACGTGTCCTTATTGTCCTCGTAGAGCGTTTTAAGATACCGCGCCGATCGTTTTAGGTCGCCGCGCCTATAATAGAGGACCGAGAGCGGGAGGAGGAATTGGGCACTATTCTCGGGATAGCGCTCTAAGAGATCCATCGCCGCCTTTTCGTCCTCGAGAAAGGCGTACAGATGCATCAGGCGGTAGCGAACGCCCAAGTTGTCGTTTTTACAAAGCTCCAGTATTTTTTCGTGCGCCATGACCGAGAGCCGCATCCACCCACATTGGGCAAGGGCGTCGGCGTAGCGGTCGAGGAGGCGAAGGTAGGGGCGCGTCTCGGGAATGAGCCAAAATTCGCCGACCGAGTCCTTGTCGAAGTATCCGGCTTCTTCGAGCGAGACTTCCGCCATTACGATCAAATCCTCATATTTCTCGATCAGCTTCTCGGGCGAGGTCGCCGATAACTCGGCGATCAGCGCCGCCGCGTCGAGATTATCCGGCTCGAGCTCCGCCGCCTTTTTGGCGTAGGCGAGCGCCTCTTTTTTTGTCCGCGCCGTCTCGGCGAGCTCGAGGTAGTCGTAAACGTCCTCCTCCTCGTCGTCGATCTCGATCCCGTTCTCGGCGAGGTATTTCTCAAAGTCGATGGGCGGTTTTTTCGATTGATCCTTTTCGTTCATGGCGGTGATCCTTTCCGTATTCGTGTCGGTTTGTTTTATTTTTTTGGGAAGGGTACGCTCCGGCGGGTCTCGTTCAAGCCGTTATTTTACTCTTGCGCCGCAGTTGGAGCAGAAGGTATCGTCCGCCTTCAGCTTTGCGCCGCAGTCGGAGCAGAAGCGCGGAGCGGCATTCGCCGCCGGCGTCTGAGCCTCGGGGTCGCCCGCCTCGGGGGTCTCCGCAGGAGCGGTATCGGCGGGGGTTCCCGCCGCCTTCCCATCGGGAAGGGGGTCGGAGTCGGGAGAAGCGATATTCGCCTCGGCGTGATAGGAGGCGGACATCGCGGCGGGGTCGAGCGGCTTGGGTCTTTTCCGAACGACGAGGACGATCACGACGATCAGGATCGCCGCGAGGAGAACGCCGCCCACGATCCAAAGGATCAGCCCCAAGTCCGCGCCGACGTGATAGCGGACCTCCATATCGAGTACGCCGCTCTCGCCCATCAAAAAGCCCGTCATATCCCAGTAGACCGAGCCGTCCTCGTCGATCACGCCGTTCGTCTCGACGATCTCAAAGGGCGCGGATACGCGGAATTTCGCCGTCAGCATCTCCTGCTCCGCGTAGCTCTCGAGGTCGCCCGGCTCGTCTCCGTCGTCGTTTTGATAGACGATATGTACGACGAGGTCGCCGCCCTCGCGCCGAAAGCTCATCTCGCCGTCGTCATCGTCGCTAAAGCTCGACAGCCCCTCCTCCGCGAGGAAGTCGAGCGAGCTGTCGTTATAATAGCGAACGCCCGTGTATTCGTCGCCGTCGATCGTTTTTGAGAATTTTTCCCGTTCCCAGCCCTCAAAGCCGTCCGAGTCGTCGCTTTCGTCGACCTGCTCAAAAAAGTCGTCCTCGCTCATACTCATCGCGGTGAGCGCGCTCTTTTGGATCGCCATTTCGGCGTAGGCCCGCGCCGTCCCGTCCTCGCGAATGACGATCCCGTACTCCGTACTCATACAGGAGCAGAGCGTAAGGATCAGCGCGAAAAGCGCGGCGAAAGCAACAAATTTCTTTTTCATAATTATAATCAATCCTTTAAAAAAGTTATCTTAGTTCGACAGGAGCATCCTGTCGTTGGCGAGCTCCGTCCCGCTCGCCTTTGAGAATTTCCGAAGCAACTCGTCGACGGTGAGATTTTTCTTCTCCTCGCCGCTCACGTCGAGGATAACCTTCCCGTCGTTCATCATAATGAGGCGATTTCCGTGAGCGATCGCATTACGCATATTATGGGTCACCATCATCGCCGTCAGCTTATTCTCGGCGATGATCTTTTCCGACAGCTCGAGAACCTTCGCCGCCGTCTTTGGGTCGAGCGCCGCCGTATGCTCGTCGAGGAGGAGGATCTTCGGCTGGCGGAGGGTCGCCATTAAAAGCGTCAGCGCTTGGCGCTGACCGCCCGAGAGGAGACCGACCTTCGCCGTCATACGATCCTCTAAGCCGAGATCAAGGGTACTGAGCGCCTCGCGGTATTTCTCACGCTCTTTATCCGTGATCCCCCAGCGAAGGTTTCGGCGCTGACCGCGCCGATAGGCGAGCGCGAGATTTTCCTCGATATTCATATTCGCCGCCGTCCCCATCATCGGGTCTTGAAAGACCCGCCCGAGGAAGGAGGCGCGTTTATGCTCGACCTGTTTTGTGACGTCCGCGCCGTCGATCATGATCCGCCCCTCGTCGATCGGGAATACCCCCGCGACGGCGTTGAGGGTCGTCGATTTCCCCGCGCCGTTCCCGCCAATCATGGCGACGAAGTCGCCTTCGTTCAGCTCGAGGTCGACGCCGTTTAACGCCTTCTTTTCGTTTACCGTCCCCGCGTTAAAGGTCTTATGGACGTTTTCTAATTTTAACATAACAGCCATGCGGTCGATTCCTTTCTTGTGATCGTGTCGAGCGGCGATCTTCCGCCCAAAATTTGTTTTTTCAATCCAAACTATTTTAAAATAGCAAATCTTTCCCATAAAACAAAATGCTAAAAAGCAATATTAAAAGTTTAGGTCAAGCCTTTTCAAAGGCTTGCGGGAGTCCGAGGGCAGAGCCCTCGGTAATATATTTCTCAATATTTCTCAAAAATTCTCATATATCTCTCATATCGTCTCAACCGGTCTCAAACAATCTCTCAAATTCTCTCTCACGCCTTCTTTTTCCTTAGCTTTCCGAGCCATTCGCGGAAGAGGGGGAGGGAGAGACAGATCGCGACCGTGATCGCGGTAAAGAGCTTGAGGTCGTTCGCCTCCATACCCGCCTTGAGGACGAGGGCGATAATGATCCGATAGATGACCGCGCCGACCGCGAGGGCGACGAGGGTACGCTTAAAGGTCTTTGTCCCGACGAGTACCTCGCCGATGATGAGCGAGGCGAGACCGATCACGATCGACCCCGTCCCCATCTGGACGTCGGAGAAAGCCTGATACTGGGCGATGAGCGCGCCGGAGAGCGCGACCAAGCCGTTAGAGAGGACTAAGCCGATAATGATCATCGTCGAGGTATGGATACCCTGCGCCCGCACCATTTTGGGGTTATTCCCCGTCGCGCGGATCGCCGAGCCGAGCTCTGTCCCAAAGAACCAGTAGGTCAGGAGCGAGACAACGACCACGAACGCCAGCCCGAGGAGAAGGACGGTGAAATTCTTACTTTTGACGACGGCGAGAAAGCCCTCCGCCTCGTCGCCGATGAGATCGGCGAGAAGCCCGGAAAGTCCGCTGAATACCGTCTCGACCTTGTTTTTCCCGTTCGACGGGAGGGGGACATTCGACTTCCCCATGACGCGGAGGTTGATCGAGTAGAGCGCGATCATCGTTAAGATCCCCGAGAGGAGCGCCGGGATACGGAGCTTTGTATGGAGAAGCCCCGTACAAAGCCCGCCGACACACCCCGCGAGGAGCGCGATCCCCGTCGCGAGCCATGGGTTCATCCCGTCTACGATGAGGGTCGCCGAGACCGCGCCGCCGAGCGCGATCGTCCCCTCGACCGAGAGGTCGGCGACGTCGAGGATACGGTATGTAAAATAAACGCCGAGCGTCATGATCGCCCAAAGTAGCCCCAGCGCGACCGCGCCAACCAAAATATCAACCATACTTCTACTCCTTATAATATTCTATGCAGATCAAAAAAAGCCTTTTGAGAACAAATCCGATCGATCATCAGATCAAAAACACCGACCGCGTCCGATACCGTTTCGCTCCGAATGTGTATACAAAATTCGGAGCAAAACGGTATCGGGCGCTTTGGAAAGAGCCGCGGGACCGCTCAGGAAGGTACAGGCGAACCCGCGCGTCCGAGCGCGGGACATCGTGCACGAGGTCCGCGTTTATCATTGCGCGGATCCGCCTAAAGCCGAACCGCGACCCTTTCCGAAGCGCGGGAGATCTCCCCCGCGCGACGATGTTATCCAAATCAAGCCGAACAGGAGGCGCCCGCCCGACCTCGCGCGAGGCGAGCCGAGGCGCAGTCCTGCCATAAATAATTAAATCAAATCACTCGCCCGAAACGACAAACTCGGCGTATTTATCGGGGAGCGTGATCCCGAGCGCCGCGACCGCGTCGGCGTTAAAACAGTAGTCGAAATTCGTCGACGACTCGACCGGCATCGCCGAAATATCCTCGCCCTCTAAAACGCGGAGCGCCATTTCGCCCGCTTGATAGCCGATATTAAAATAGTTGATCCCGAGCGTACCAAAGCCGCCGCCCTGTACCATACCGCTCTCGCCGCAGATCACCGGGATCTTGGCGTCGTTCGTGATCTCGCCGACGATCGCCATCGACGAGGCGAAGACGTTATCGGTCGGGATATAGATCGCGTCACACTCGGTCACGATCGAGGCGGTCGCCTGTTGAACGTCGTTCGTGCCGGAGACGGTGCGCTCGGTGTAAGCGACCCCCTTCGCGTCGAGACATTCCTTCGCGATCGAGACCTGGAGGACGGAGTTATCCTCGGAGGAGTTATAGAGGAAGCCGACGGTCTTAACGTCGGGGAAAAGCTCGAATAAAAGATCGAGCTGATCCTCGATCGGGTTCATGTCGTTCGTCCCCGATACGTTCGTCCCGGGGTTATCGTTAGAGTCGACGAGACCCGCCTCCTCAAAGTCGGTGATCGCCGTCCCGATGATCGGGATCATACTCGTCTTACCCGCCGCCGCCTGAGCCGAGGGGGTCGCGATCGCGAAAATCAGGTCTACGCCGTCGCCGACGTACTGATCCGCGATGGTCGAGAGGTTCGTCGTCTCGCCCTGACCGTTTTGGTAAGTAATGGTGATGTTTTCGCCGTCTACATACCCTTGATCCGCGAAGTATTGAACAAAGCCCTCATAAGACTGGTTGAGCGCGACATGATCCATCATCTGGATCACGCCAATCTTATAATTCGCGTCGTCCGAGCTCGAGGGCGCGGGGGCGGGGGTCGTCGTATCGTCCGCGCCCGCGTTCGCGGCGGCGGTCGTGGT
>JAMPCH010000067.1 GCA_023666265.1 Roseburia sp. | reverse complement strand
ACACGATCGAAAGCACGCTCGGCGGTAGCTTCGACGGGATCGTGAAGCGGAAATTAAAGGATTGGATTTGGGAATACTGGTTTGAGTGTCCGTATATCGAATATGAGAAAGCGGCAGAAAAGCCGGCGACCGGCACGCCTTCACAAAAAGAAACGGTCAAGGTCGGAGACAAAGTCAAGGTGAAAAGCGGCACGAAAACCTACACGGGCGGGAAGCTTGCGGCGTTTGTTTATGGGCAGGAGTACGACGTCATGGAAATCAAGGAGGATCGGGTCGTCATTGGACAGAGGGGCGCGGTCACGGCGGCGGTGAAGAGCGACGATCTTACGCGCATTTCATAATATCGATCCGCAATGAAAACCGCAGAAGCCCACAAGCGTAGGCTTGATTTTTGCGGTTTTTAATTGGATATCAGTATAAAACGGACGGCTTCTCGGTCTATCGACCGGGAAGCCGTTTTTTTAGGTCATCTCGCGCGATTTACGGACGAGGTCATCAGTAGCTTAATGTTTCCGCCAGCTTTTGATTGATGAGATCGATATTCAAGCTTTTTCGATCCGTATATAGATCATAATCCGATAGAGCGTTTTCGTCCTCCATCAGCCACGTACTCGTCATATAATAGTAAGAGGTGTTGCGCGCACCGAAGCCGTTTATCGCCGAGATCGCGAAAAAGCCGCAGTCTTTATCCACGCCCAGACAGCCGCCGACGAGCCGGACCGAGGACGGGTCTTTAAAGCGATGCGCGTTATTGTATATGAGGTTGTAGGCGGTCAGATCGTCTCCGATCAACACGCCTCCGCCGCCGGCAAGCAGCCAAACCAAGATAATTGCGGCGACCGCGATCGCGATCACGATGATGATCTTCTTTTTTCTCGAAGAAGTATCCGACGTATAGTCCGCGTAAGCGGATCGGGACGTTCGGATCAGAGCCCCGCCGCAGTAGGGGCATGACTTTTTATCGTTGTCAACGCTTCGCCCGCAATCCTTACATTCCGTTAATAAAGTCGTACCGACCATTTAGTGATCCTCCTCTCGATCTCTCGGCTTCCCCGGACATTCCGCGTCAATGGGGATCCGCCAAGGATGCCCTTTCCCGTCCTGTTCCGCACCTTTGATCTTTCCCTCGCGACACCACTTCGCGACGGTTTCTTGCTTACAGCTCCACTCCTTCGCGGCTTCCTTTGTTCCCATCATTTCCATTTTTGCTGCCTCCTTTCCTATTATGTGCTTGAACGAGTAAATTTCCCGGCAAGCGAATTTTTTCCGTTGATAAATATAGCAATCAGTTCACCGTCCACAACAGCGCATGTTGTTCCCGTCTTGTTATCAAATCTCACTGCGCCCCAAGAGGCGCTGTCTTCTTCCTCGTTCGGATAAGCAAAATAACATTCGCCGCTGTCGATCATAGTATCCACTATGTTCATGGAATAGGTAAAATCATCATTTAGCACGGTACGACCGTCATAAGATGAACCCACTTTATCATCAACAAGGAATGTGTTCATTCTCCAAGTGCCGACCATTTGTTCTTTATAAAAAATATTAAGCTTACAATTCTTAATTAAGCTCTCACTATCCTTATAATCGGAAATTTGAAGTAAAACGTCCCTTGCTTTTGTATACTCCTTATCTTCTATGAGCTTAGCGGCGGTATTATAATCACACTCCCGAACCAGCTCCCCGCTATCCTCATAATCGGATATTTCGAGAAGAATTTCCTTCGCCGCCGAGTACTCGCCTTGATCCATAAGCTCCTTCGCCTCACTATATTTAGAGGAGGCGCACCCGCATAGTCCGCCGAGCAAAGCGAGCGTTAATAAAACGGATATTGCTTTTTTCATTTTCGGTTTCCTTCCTTTTTTCGTCAATTTTGAATAGCAGGAACTATTCTTCCTAAAATTATACCATAATACTTCCTATTTGTCAAGTAAAATAGGAAGTATAATTCTTATATAAAAGAAAAAACACGTAGGAAATCTTCCTACGGCGGAAAGGAACGATCACTATGCTTTTATTCGATTTCCGAGCGATCGGGAATAAGCTTCTCGCGGTACGAAAGCGGGCGGGTATGACCCAAGGAGAGGTCGCCGAGGCGGCGGGACTTTCGGATCGGACTTACGCCGATATTGAGCGTGGGTCGGTCAATATGCGGATCGAAACAGCGCTTCGTATCTGTGAAGCGCTTAAGATCACGCCCGATCTGATCCTGACGGAGGAGAGCGAGAGCCTGATCGCTAAACAGTCCGAGCTTTTTGAGCGGTTGGATCGCTGTACGCCTCATCAGAAGGAGACGGCGCTCCGCCTTCTCTCGGTCTATCTCGATTCGATCGTTTAGGGCTTAGAAATAAAAAACGACCCCCGAAGCACAAAGCCTCGGCGGTCGCACCCCTTCCCAAAATAAAAACCTCAGACCCTCTCCGCCAACAGCGGCGAATAGTACGCGCGAAAGCGCTCGAAGTCGCCCGCGTCGAGCGCGGCGCGGATCTTCTCGAGGAGGGTGTTGTAGAAGTAGAGGTTATGCGCGACGGCGAGCCGCCCCGCGAGGGTCTCGCCGCTCTTAAAGAGGTGGCGAAGGTACGCGCGGGAGAAATTGCGGCAGGTCGGGCAGTCACATTCCTCGTCGATCGGTCGGTCGTCGGTCGCGTAGCGCTCGTTCGTCGCGTGGGTCACGCCCCGCCACGTAAAGATCGTCGCGTGGCGGGCGTTTCGGCTCGGCATCACGCAGTCGAACATATCGACCCCGCGCGCGACCCCCTCGAGGATATTCGAGGGCGTACCGACTCCCATCAGATAGCGCGGCTTCTCCTCCGGGGCATAGGGGAGGACGGTATCGAGGATATGGTACATGACCTCGGTCGGCTCGCCGACCGCGAGACCGCCGATCGCGTAGCCGTCGAGCCCCATCGCCGCGATGTCCTTCATATGCTTTACGCGAAGGTCGTCAAAGGTCGCCCCCTGATTGATCGCGAAAAGGAGCTGATCCGGGTTCACGGTATCGGGGAGGACGTTCAGGCGGTCGAGCTCAGCTTTACATCGCGCGAGCCAGCGGGTCGTCCGCTCGATCGAGCGGGCGGCGTAGTCATACTTCGCGGGGTTCGCGACACATTCGTCGAACGCCATCGCGATCGTCGAACCAAGGCGGGACTGGATTTGGATACTCTCCTCGGGACCCATAAAGATGACACGCCCGTCGACGTGGGAATGGAAGGTCACGCCCTCCTCGCGAATTTTACGGAGCTTCGCGAGCGAAAAGACCTGAAACCCCCCGCTGTCGGTGAGGAGCGGTCCGTCCCAGCGCATAAAGCGGCGAACGCCGCCCATTTCGCGGATCACGCCGTCCCCGGGGCGGACGTGAAGGTGATAGGTGTTACAGAGCGCGACCTGACATTTCAGCTCCTTTAGGTCGAGCGCCGAGATCCCGCCCTTGATCGCCGCCGAGGTCGCGACGTTCATAAAAAAGGGCGTTTGTATCACGCCGTGCGGCGTCTCGAATACGCCCCTTCGGGCGTTTCCTTCCTGTTTGATGAGTTGAAACATACGTTCTCCTTTCAACAAAAAAGGGGGATTTTACGAGAAAATCCCCCTTTAAGTTCCTGCCATAAATAATAAATAAAAGATCAAAACGTAAAATCGAGCGGCTTCGCCGGCTCTCGCTCGGTCGAACCGACCCCGACCGAACCGATCTCGGAGATATTTTTTAGCTCGGTCGTGAATTCGCTCGGCTCGATCATAAAGTCGGGCTGGGGCGGGGGATTAAGGTCGTCGCGAAGCTCAAAGCTCTCGTCGGGAGCGCCCTGACCGTAATACGCGCCCTCGCCGTGCTTCCGAAGGTAGTGTTTATCGAGAAGCTCGCTTTGGATACGGGGAAGCCCGAACTCAAAGCCGACGTTATAGAGCGCCATATGGGCGACCTCCTCTAAAACGACCGCGTTCTCGACCGCTTTTTCGGGGGACTTTCCCCATGTAAACGGACCGTGGGAGGCGACGAGACAGGCGGGGATCGCGTTATAATCGAGCTTACGCGCGGCGAAGGTATCGGAGATATGATACCCCGTCTGCCACTCATAGTCCGCCTCAATCTGTTCCCGCTTCATAATGGTCGTACAGGGGACGTCGCCGTAAAAATAATCCGCGTGGGTCGTCCCATAGGCGGTGAGGTCGAGTCCCGCCTGAGCCCAGATCGTCGCGTAACGCGAATGGGTATGGACGACCCCGCCGATCGTCGGGAATGCCTCATACAAGGCGACGTGGGTCGGCGTATCGGTCGAGGGCGCGTAATCCCCCTCGACGACCGCCCCCTTTAGGTCGACGACGACCATATTCTCGGGCGTAAGCGCCTCGTAAGAAACGCCCGACGGCTTGATCACGATCAGCCCTTTTTCGCGGTCGATCCCCGAAACATTCCCCCATGTCAGTTTTACCAAGCCGTTTCGCGGAAGCATCAGGTTTGCCTCACAGACCCGCCGACGGAGTTCCTCCAGCATAGCGCTCACCATTCCTTTCATTGACCGATTTTTGATACTCGTTCCTCTATTATACTATAAAATCTCGGCTTTTGCAAGCCGTTTTTACTTTTTCATCGTTTTACAGTAAAGCGCGGGAGGGAATTTGTACATTTTCCCGAACGCTTTTTTATTATTTAGGGAAGGCGTGCGTCTCGCCCGGCTTCCCAAAAATATTCGGGTCTTACCCGCCCCTCGTCGTCAAAGGCGACCCCCTCCGCCGCGAGAAGCTCGACTTGACGATTTCCGCCACCAAAGGCGAACGCCTCGGAGACCTCGCCGAAGCGGTTCACCACGCGAAAGCACGGGATACGCGCGGGGTCGGGATTGACGTGGAGCGCGTAGCCGACGACCCGCGACCAGCGGGGGTTTCCCGCGAGCCGCGCGATCTGACCATAGGACGCGACCTTCCCGTAAGGGATCATCGCGACGACGGCGTAGATCATCTCAAAAGCGGTCATGAGAGCGCCTCCAGCTCCTCGAGCCAGAGCCGCGCCGACGCGTCGCTCGGCATACGGAGATCGGCGCGGGGCGAGAGCGTGACCGAGCCGACCTTCGGTCCGTCGGGCATACAGGAGCGCTTGAACTGTTGGCTGAAAAATCGGCGGTAAAAGGTCTTTAGCCAGTTTAAGATCACCTCGCGGGGGTGAACGCCTTCAAAAGCGAGGAGCGCGGCGCGATAGACCTTACGCGGCGAATAGCCCCAGCGGATCGCGTAGTAGAGGAAAAAATCGTGAAGCTCGTAAGGACCGACGAGATCCTCGGTCTTTTGAGTGATCGTATCGCGGTCGGCGGGGAGAAGCTCGGGGCTGACGGGCGTATCGAGAATATCGGCTAAAACGTCGCTCAGCGCCTTGTCGCCCGCCGTTTCGGCGTAATAGCCGACGAGATAGCGGACGAGCGTTTTTGGGACGGATCCGTTGACCCCGTACATCGACATATGATCGCCGTTATACGTCGCCCAGCCGAGCGCCAGCTCGGAGAGATCGCCCGTCCCGACGACGAGCCCGCCCGTTTGGTTCGCGAGATCCATAAGGACTTGGGTGCGCTCGCGGGCTTGGGCGTTTTCATAGGTCACGTCTAACCGTCCGTCATGCCCGATGTCGTCGAGGTGATCCCGAACCGATCGCGCGAGGGGAATTTCGCGGAACGTTACCCCGAGCCGCTCACAAAGAAGCTCGGCGTTCCCGCGCGTTCGGCTCGTCGTCCCGAAGCAGGGCATCGTCACGGCGAGGATATCCGTCCTCGGGCGGTCGAGCGCGTCAATCGCGCGCGCCGTCACGAGGAGGGCGAGACAGCTGTCGAGCCCGCCCGAGATCCCGACGACCGCCGTCTTCGCGGCGGTATGGGCGAGCCTTTTTTTAAGCCCCTCGCTCTGCATGGCGAGGATCGTTTCACATCGGCGGTCGCGGTCGTCCTTCCCGCTCGGGACAAAGGGCGTTTTTGAGAAGGAGCGGCGAAGCGGCGTTTCGGTAATCTCCGTATCAAACCAGACCGTCTCCGCCTCGTTATCGGGCGTAAAGCTCGTATTCCTTCGCCGCTCAAAGGAGAGCCGACCGAGATCGACGTCCGCCGTGAGGAGCTTATTCCGAAACAGCTCGGTCTCGGCGAGGAGAACGCCGTTCTCGGCGATCAGGCTATGTCCGCCGAAGACCGCGTCGGTCGTACTTTCGCCCTCCCCCGCGCTCGCGTAGGCGTAGGCGCAAAGAAGCCGCGCGGACTGTCCCGTGACGAGGGCGCGGCGATATTCCGCCTTACCGACCGTCTCGTTACTCGCCGAGAGGTTTAGGATAACGCTCGCGCCCGAGAGCGCGAGCGCCCCCGAGGGGGGACAGGGCGACCAGAGATCCTCACAAAGCTCGACCCCGAAGGAAAATTCGGGAAGGGCGCGACAGGTAAAGACCGTCGGGCGCGAGCCGTTTTTCCCCGCGAAGGAGGAGCCGCTCTCAAAATAGCGCTTTTCATAAAACTCGTTATAATTCGGGATATGCCGCTTGGGGACGACGCCGAGGATCACTCCGCGCGAGAGGATCACCGCGCAGTTATAGAGCTTCCCGTTCTCGCGGAGCGGTACGCCGACCGCCGCGACGAGGTCGAGGTCGGCGGTCGCCGCCGCGATCTCGTCGAGCGCCCGCTCCGCCGCGTTTAAGAGCGCCCCCTGAAAAAAGAGATCGCCGCAGGTATAGCCCGTCACACCAAGCTCGGGGAGCGCGAGGAGCTTTACCCCCTCGGCGGCGGCGGCGCGGATCGCCGCGATGATCCGCTCGGCGTTATGGCGCGGGTCGGCGACCCGAATGGGCGGGGTCGCCGTCCCGATCTTTAAAAATCCGTCCTTCAAAAAAATCAGCTCCTTCCGTTTTCTAAAATGGTCTCAAGCGCGGCGGTCTCGGTCTCGTCCGCCGTCTCGTCGTGATAGCGGATCTTATTATATCCGCCGACGACGGGGTCAAGCCCCTCGCCGTAAATTTTACGCCCCTTCTCCCGCTGTTCGGCGGCGGTGTCCGAGGGGGCGAGCCGCGCGTTCGCGGCGTTCATTCGGCGAAGGAGGAGGCGGTAGCCGAGGCGGTATTTCTTGATCGGGTCGTTCTCGCTCCGATAGCTCCGCGCGAGCTGAGCGTCGGTGAGACTTTCCCTTTTCTTTTTTGGGGAAGGGATCGTCTCAAAGAGATCGATAAAGCCGAGGGGTTCTTCTTCTTTGATCCGATCCCGTTCAAAAAAGCGGCGGATCGCCCGCCCGACGCTCTTGAGCCAAGCCCAAATTTGCTTCCGAAAGACGATCAGGAGGACGAGCGCGATCAGCGGGGCGAGAACGCTCCAAAGCTCGTCCGGCTCGTTATACGTGAGGAGACCGCTAAGGTCGCCCTCCTCCCCCGGGACGGTCTCCATCGGCGAAGCCGCCATTTTCAGTAAATATAAAATAAACGTAACGACGAGGCGCACCGCCTCGCGTAAGAGCCAAACGATCTTATCCGTAAAAAGATAGAGAAAAAGCCCCGCCCCCGTCACGACCAGGACGAGCGCCGCGTTATAGCCCGATAATCCGCGCGGGAGGGTCGCTTTTGTCTCTCGTCGGCGGCTCGCCTTATCATAGATCCCGCTCTGGTTGATGAGGAGCGCCGCGAGGATCAGCTCGACCATAAACGAGACGACGACCGCGCCCCGAACCGACGGGAGAAGCTCCTCGGGCGCGGAGACGCTAAAGACGAAATAGGACGCGACCGTCGCGAAAATACTGATCCCAAAGGCGAGGAGCGGGTAAAAATCGGCGTAATGCCTCCGCGAGGCGCGTTCGCCGAGGAAGTACCAAAAGACCGCCCCCGCCCCGACCGTAAAGATCGCCGTTACCCCGTCGGTAAAGGGGAGGAGTAAAAGCGCGAGAAAAAACGTCCCCGCGCCCAACAGTCGGGCGGGGATCAAGAGCCGTTTGTGCCGCTTTGTCGCCTTCCCAAAAAGAAAGCCGAGCGTAAAAACGACCGTATAGCCCGCGTAATAGACGAGAAGCCGCAGGGGCGAGACATTCCCAAAGGAATGAGCGTCGCCCGTCAGGACGATCGGGAAGGAGATCAGCCCGAACGCGACGACCGCGAGCGTTTTTAAGAGCCTTTCGCGCATATAACGCGCCTCCTTTCGGCTTTGGGCTTGTTGACGCGATCCGAAATGCTCGGATTGCAAGTGGATTTTTCGTATTTCGAGGCAAAAAGCCGCAGGAATACTGTATGTATTTCAAGGATTTTTAACGAAGAAAGACGGAAAATACACTTGTAAGACGGGCGCCTTGCGATCGTGGCAACACGCCCTAGTCGTCGATAAAAAGATAGCGGTGTAGCCGCCCGAGCGGGATCGCGCCGTATTCCTCTGCCCCCTCGCCGTTACAATAAAAGAGGACGTTTCGCCCGAGGCGCTTCTCCTCCCGCGCGAGCGCGACGAGCCGCTCGTCGAGATAGGGCGTTAAGATCACGAGGTCGGTATACGCGGCGGTCGAGAGCGTATTAAAAAAGTCGGCGAAGTCCGTCTCACACGTATTCTCGAGCTCGGCGAGGGCGCGGAGGAGGTTAAGATAATCCTCGCTCTCCGCCCCGCCCGTGAGATAGAGCCGTCCCGCGCCGTTCGTCGCGAGATCGACGGGGTCGCTCCGCTCGGCGAAGATCGAGAGGAGAAACGCCGCCGCCTTGATCATCGTCTCGGTATCCGAGATCATCGGCGGGCGCGGCTCGCCGATCGGCGAACGTTGGAGATTTAAGAGAAGGAGGACGCGGTTCTCGGTCGTGAAGTCGTTTTGAAACGCCATAAGCCGCGCCGACCGCGCCGTCGCGCTCCAGTCGATCCGATTCATCGGCTCACGCCCCGTATATTCCCGCGCCCCCGCGCGTAAAAAGGGGTCGTCACAGATAAAGCGGCGGACGATCAGCTCGCCCGTCAGCTCGCGCGCCGAGAGCTCGCCGACCCCGACCTCATAGGGGGCGGGGAGGATCCTAATCCCGCTGTCGACGCGGATATTCCGCGAGACCGAGACCAGCCCGAGGAGGTCGCTCCCGATGAGCGAGGTATTCTCTAATCTAAAGCATCCGCGCTTTCGCGCGACCGCCGTCCGGGTACGGGTACAGCGCTGATAGGGGCGGAGGGCAAAAACGCTCGGGACAAAGCGGACGTCCGACGCGCGGGCGGCGGCGCTCCCCGTAAATTCGAGCCAGCGGCTCGTACTGAGTTCGGTCTTGAGCCACGGGACGGGTAGCCACTTTCGGTTCACGACCTCCTCGACGATCTCGATCGTCTCGCCCTCAAAGGCCTCGTCCGTATTGAACCGAACGCTGTATTCGACGTTCTTTAAGACGAGCCGCCGATAAAGTAGCCTCTCGGCGAGTACGACCGCGAGAACGATCAAAAGGATCGCGATCAGCTCCATCGTTATATCTCCTCGGTCGGGACGGGGACGCTCGCGAGGAGCTGTTCGACGACCTCCTCGGCGGCGCTCTTTTTGGATAGGCTCGCGTCTAAGCGGCGACAGACGAGGCGGTGGGCGATGACGTAGGGGGCGACCTCCTTCACCGTATCGGGGGTCACAAAGCGATCGCCGCGAACGGCGGCATACGCCTGAGACATTTTTTTCAGCGCGATCAGCCCGCGCGTACTCAGCCCGAGGCGAATTTTTTCGTGATTTCTCGTCGCCGCGCCGAGGTCGGAGAGATAGCCGAGGACGGCGTCGTTGATCGGGAGATTCAGCGCCTCGCGGCTCGCCTCAAAAAGCTCGTCGACCGTGAGGACGGGCTTTAGCGCCTCGATCGGGTGGCGCTCGCCGACCTCCGCGAGGATCGCGACCTCCTCGTCGCGGGAGGCGTACCCGAGCGAGAGACGGATCAAAAAGCGGTCGAGCTGTGCCTCGGGGAGGGGATATGTCCCCGTCGTCTCGACGGGATTTTGGGTCGCGAGGACAAAAAAGGGCGGCTCGAGCGGGCGGCTCTCGCCGTCCGCCGTGACCTGACGTTCCTCCATACATTCGAGGAGGGCGGACTGGGTGCGCGGGGTCGCGCGGTTGATCTCGTCGGCGAGGAGGATATTCGTAAAGACGGGACCTCGCCGAAAGACGAATTCCTGCGCCTTCATATTAAAAAAGTTGATCCCCGTGATATCCGAGGGGAGGAGGTCGGGCGTAAACTGGATACGGCGAAAGTCACAGCCGAGCGAACGCGCGATCGCTCGGGCGAGCATCGTCTTCCCCGTCCCGGGGACGTCCTCGAGGAGGACGTGTCCCCCCGCGAGGAGCGCCGCCGCCGTGAGGTCGATCTCCCTCTCCTTCCCGCGAATGACCGTCGAAACGTTTTCGCGAAGCTTCTTCGAAAATTCCGCCGCTGTCATAAAAGCCCCTTTCCCCGTAAAAATTCGTTTTTATTTTTTTGTACAGGCGCGCCCGACGGCGCGTCTCGGTTCGCACCGCCGGGCGAGGATGTTATCCTTCGTTGTCGTTATACCTCGTAATATTTCTCATAGTTCACGAGCTCGTCGAGGAGCTTCGGGAGCTGTTCGTCCATATTCTCGCTGCTGAATTGACACGTCCCGACCGCCTTATGACCGCCGCCGCCGTATTTGAGCATGAGCTTCCCGACGTCGACCTTACTCGTCCGATTGAGGATCGAGTAGCCGACCGCGCAGGAGCAACCCTCGCCGCCGCGACCCGATACGATCCAAGCGGAGATATTCTGTTCGGGATAGAGGCTATAGATCATAAAGCGGTTCCCGGTATAGATCGGGCTCACGCCGCGAAGGTCGCTGATGATCACGTCGCCCTTGACCTCGGTATGGGCGTGAACCATTTCTTTAAAAAGCTCGCTCTGTTCGTTATAGACCTCGATCCGCTCCTTAATATCGGGCATATCGAGGATCTCCTGCGTCGACATCGTGCGGCAGCAGACCAAAAGCTTCTCCATCAGCTGATAATTACTGATCGTAAAGTCGCGAAAGCGCCCGAGACCCGTCCGAGGATCCATTAAAAAGCCGACTAAGATCCAGCCCGTCGGGTGTAAGACCTCGTCGATCGTGAGGTTACCGCTGTCGACCTTGTCGACCGCCTCCATAAGGTCGTCGAATTGGGGGAAGCGCTCCTTCCCACCGTAATACTCATAAATGATCCGCGCACAGCTCGGCGTGATACGGCTCTCGCCCTTATACTTCCCGGCGAGCTGATTGCGCTCATATTCGCTCGAGTGGTGATCGAACCATAGCCCACACCCCTCGACGAACGGGACGTTCGCGAGAACGTCGTTCTCGGTCACGGGGACGAGCCCGTCTTGGATATCCTTTGGGTGTTTAAAGGTGTAGGAGTCGATGATCCCCGCCTCTAAGAGGAGAGCGCCACAGGCGAGCCCGTCGAAATCGGAGCGTGTGATTAAATTCATCATAACGGTAAAGATCCTTTCTTAAAAATATTTCTACGGATTTTTCAGCTATACAAATTATAACAAATTTTTTCGGATTTTGCAACAGGATTTTATAAAAATAAAGAAATTTTTATAAAAAAGGCGAGGATCGGGTTCTTATTCCCGACGACGCGGCGATAGAGCGCGGTCGTGAGCTTTAAGACGGCGCGGCGCTCCTCCTCGGTCACGGGCGAGATCGACGGGTCGCCGAATTCACACTTCATAAAGACCGGCATCACGTCCGCGAGGAAAACGTTCAGCCCCTTCATCGCCGCCGAGCCGTCCGCGCGGACGGCGAAATCGTCCGGGGTCTCGGTCGCGGGCGAGACGCCCTCTCGCCCGAGGAGGAGGATCACGAGGCGATACATCTCGGCGACGGCGCGGTCGGTCGGCTTTTTACGGAAGCCGCGAAAAGCCTTTTCCTCCGCTTTCCCGACGCTCCGTATAAAGAGGACGACGACCGCCGCGAGCGCGAGTAGGAGTACGCCCGACGTTAAATAAGGGAGGAGCTTTATAAAGATCTCGCCGAAGCTCTCTTTTTTAGCCACCGCGCCGCCCGGGGAGCGCGCGGCGGGATCGTCGGGATCGGACGGGACGGCGGGGTCATAAGCCCCGCCCTCGTCGTCGGGGTCGGGATCGCCTGAGGGGAGCGGCGCTTCGTCCGCGCGGGCGGTCGTCTCCTCCGTCTCCGCCCGGTCGGGCGTCCCG
>JAMPCH010000066.1 GCA_023666265.1 Roseburia sp. | reverse complement strand
ATCTGACAAAAAATCTGACTGCCACTCGAACGACAATAATTGTGCGGTGTAGCCTTAAAAAGGAGGATCGGTATTTTTATGGAAGAAAAGAAAAAGGTCGGGAAGGGACTAAAGGCGCTCGCCGCGGTCCTCCTCTCGGTCGCCGCCGTCTCGACCGTCGGTTTAAGCGTCTCGGCTTTTGCCCCGGGGATCGAGGAGATCGTCGAGACGACCCGCGCGACGAACGAAAGCCCCGATCGGGAAACAACGCCCGAGGGCTCACGGGAACAAAATTCCCAAAATAAAAAAGAGAGCGAAGCCGCTACGACCGAGGAAACGCAGAAGGAGGGCACGCTCATCTATGACGACGGGAAGGTCAGGATCTATGACGGACCGATCCCCGACGGCGAATCGCCGCCGCTTTATACCGGCGAGCCGCTAAGCGAGGACGAGATCGCCGAGATGAAGCCGAATACGATCGATCCCGAGGATCTTCTCGGCTATGAGGAGATGAAAACGCTCTCGCCGTCGGAGCGGGTCGATTATTATAACGCCGTAAATCGATTCGGCTTTCGCCTCTATCTTTACCCGGACGAGCTGGGCTTGGACATGGCGCTCCCGCTCGATGAAAAATATCTCCCGGACGGCTGGGCGATCAATTCTTACTTATGCGCCGAGGAAGACAGCGATATTTACGCCGTCGCCGACGGGACGGTCGTCTACGCGAACGAGTACGGCAACTATCTCGGCTATGGAAACACCGTCGTTCTCGAGCATAAAAACGGATACGCGAGTTTTTACGCGCCGCTGAAAGAAATTTACGTAAAGACGGGCGATCGGGTCGAGAAAGGCGACTTGATCGGGACGCTCGCGGACTGGTACTACGGCGACCCGTTTGAGCCGAACCTGACCTTTGAGCTGTATAAGGACAAGATCTCCCTGACCCGCCCGAACGAAGCGCCGAGGATCGGCGATATTTATGATTATCTCGCGCTCGTAAAAAGCGGGAACACGGAATATGAGGACTTAAACGATTTTTTGGATCGCGAAAAGCTCGATCCCGAGTCGCGAGAGCAAGCTTCCCAAAATGAAAGCGAGGGCGAGACGACCGAAACAGCGGCAAAGCGGGAAGATCAGATCATCTCAAGGATCTTAAAAATATTTCCTCGCCATGACGTAAATATTCCCGATCTCCTTGCGGATCAGGACTGCGCTCCGCTCGACCCGGGCGAGGTCGCGGATCGCTTTGTTCCCGTGACGAACGACGCGATCTGGTTTAAAACCTCGGGCGCGGCGAAAATTTACGCGGCGGCGGACGGAACGGTCGTTTTCGCCGACGAGGTATTTAATTACGGTCTTACGATCATCATAAGATCGTCGGACGGACTTTATCGGTGTTACGGAAACTGCAATAAGGATCGACCCTTTGTTTCCGCCGGCGAATCGGTCAAAGCGGGCGACGTGATCGGCTATACCGGTACGACAAGATGGGTGACGGATCACGCGCTGGCATTCTTTCTCGCCGATGAGGATCGAGCCGGGCTTAACGAACTCTATCCCGCGTTGACGACGGAAACGCCGACCGCCGCGCTTCCGCCGAATATCTCGTTCAGCGACGAGCTTCTTCTCGGCTATGAGGAAGAAAAACAGCTTTCTCCTTTGGAAAGGGTCGCGTATTATAACGCGATCTCATCGCAGAAATGGGATTTTCGCCTTTATATCTACCCGGACGAACTCGGCTTGGATATGACGCTCCCGCTCGACGAAAAATACTTCCCGAACGGCTGGGAATTTAACGCGAAGCAGCTTTACGGCGAGTTTGGCTGTAACATATACGCCGCCGCCGCAGGTACGGTCGTTTACGCGAGCGAGTACGGAAGATACGGCGTTGGAGGAAGCATCGTCCTGATCGAGCACGGGAACGGCTACGCGACCCTCTACGGTCACTTTAAACCTAACGACGTTAAGGTCAAAACGGGCGATCGGGTCGAGAAGGGTCAGCTTCTCGGTACGCTCGCGAACGAGTTTGTCAGCCGTCCGTATATCCCGAATTTTGACTTTGATATTTATAAGGATCATCTCTCGCTGACAATGCCCGAGGATTCTATTTACGGGCTCGATCCGATCTATGAATACCTCGCGCTCCGCGAGGAAGGAAAAGACATCTACGGAGATCTGGGTGATTTTATGGATGATTACAAACAAGGAGGATAAAATGATCAATCGCCATAAACAAACGGAAGAGCAAGGAAGTAAATTTATCTTAAATTTTCCGAAAAAATAAAGCTTGATTTTCCGAAAGGAGTGTGATATAATTAAAACCGAAAAAGCATAACGGGGAAGCGGGGCGGTATCTTGCTCATAGCGGAAAAAAGCGAGGAACAATGGCGCGAGGACGAGCGAAAAACGATCGAGAGCTATCGCCCGCTCGACGATGACTTTATGCGCGAGCTTTTTCGAAACGACCTCCCGCTCGCCCAGCTCGTTTTGAGAATTATCACGGGGATCGACGATCTGGAGCTGATCTCCGAGGAAACGCAATATGACCTAAAACGGTTACTCGGCGCACGCTCGATCTGTCTTAACGTATTTGGGACGGACAGTAAGGGGCGAAGGTTTGACCTTGAGATCCAGCGCGCCGATCGGGGCGCTACGCCTCAGCGGGCGAGGTATCATTCGAGCGCCATTGACGTAGAATTTTTAAGGGCGAGAGCGGAGTTTACGGAGCTTCCGATCTCTTATGTGATCTTCATTACCGAAAACGACGTAAGGGGCGAAGGGAAGCCGATCTATCGCTTTGAACGGGTCGATACCGATACGGGGACGCGGCTTGACGACGGGGCGCACATAATTTTTGTCAACGGAGCGTATGATAACCCCGAGGATATGTCCGAACTCGCGAAGCTCATTCACGATTTTCGTTGTACAAAAGCGGAGGATATGAAAATCAAAGAGCTCGCGGAAAAGACCCGATATTTTAAGGAAACGCCGAAAGGAGGAAGCGCGATGAATCCAACGCTCGAAAAATTTAAAAGCGACGTCGCTATGCTCGAAAGAATCCATATCGCGATGGATTTTTTGAACCACGGCGCAATGTCAAAAGCCGACATCGCGAAAGTAATGGGCTTCACGATGGAGGAAATGGACGAGGTAGAGGAACGACTTTTGGCGAAAAAAGCGGGACAGTAAAAAAACAAAACGTGAGCGCTCGGTAAAATCACTTTTACCGAGCGCTTTTTCATTGCCCAAGATCGGAAGGATAAAACAACGCCCCCGCAATCTTTAAACCCACACCACCCATAAAAAGGAACGAAACCCCGCCGCGACGCACGGACGCGTCGGCGGTGTCGCCCCAAGCGCTTGCAAGGACGCAAGCGCCCAAAGCGACCCGCAATGCGCTCCTTCCCCAAAATAAAAAAAGAAAACTCTCCCCGCGTCGATTTTTCGACCCGTTTTGATCAAAATAAAGGCAAAACTTTCGTCTAACACTTGATATTTTGGTGAAAATATGCTATAATGAATATACTATTATAATATATCGTATGAACGGAAAGGCACGGCTTTAACATGGACGAAAATACAAAGGTAACCGACCACGAATACGGCGCGGACGACATTCAGATTTTAGAGGGCTTAGAGGCGGTAAGAAAGCGCCCCGGTATGTATATCGGCTCGACCGGTCCGAGCGGACTTCACCACCTCGTTTACGAGATCGTCGATAACGCGATCGACGAGGCGCTCGCGGGCTATTGCACCAAGATCGACGTAAAAATTTTACCCGAAAATATCATCGAGGTCACCGATAACGGGCGCGGTATCCCGACCGGGATCCACCCCAAGGAGGGGATCTCGGCGGCGACCGTCGTCTATACGATCCTCCACGCGGGCGGGAAGTTCGGCGGCGGCGGCTATAAGGTCTCCGGCGGCTTACACGGCGTCGGCGCGTCGGTCGTAAACGCTCTCTCGGAGTGGCTCGAGCTCGAAATTTATGACGGGACGAACGTTCACTTTCAAAAATTTGAGCGCGGTCATTACGACGAACCGCTCAAGGTGATCGGGACGACCGATAAAACGGGGACAAAGGTTCGCTTTAAGGCGGACGGGACGATCTTTCACGATACGAATTACGACTATGAAACGCTCCTCGACCGCATGAGAGAGCAGGCGTTTTTAAACGGCGGTATCCTGATCGACCTGACCGACCTACGCGACCCGGAGAATATCCAAGGCGAGTCGCTCCGCTATGAGGGCGGGATCAGGAGCTATGTCGAGTGGCTTCAGGATATGCGCGGGGCGGAGAAGCTCCACCCCGACGTGATCTATCTCGACGGCGTGATCGACGATATTACGGTCGAGGCGGCTTTCCAGTACAACACCGACTTTAACAGCGAGGCTTTTCGCTCCTTCGCCAATAATATCCATACGATCGACGGCGGTACGCACGAGGTCGCGTTTAAAAAGGCGCTCGGGAAGGTCGTGAACGACTTCGTCAAGGCGTATCAGGAGGCGAACCCCGTCAAGAAATCCAAAAAGACCAAAAAGGGCGAGGAGGAGAAAAAGGACTTCGTCCCGATCTCCGGCGAGGCGATCCGCGAGGCGATCAACGCCGTCATCTCGGTCAAGCTCCCCGAATGTGAATTTGAGGGACAGACAAAGGGAAAGCTCGGAAACCCCGAGGTCGGACCGGTCGTCTATAAGATCGTCAGCGAAAAGCTCACCTACTACTTCGAGGAACACCCCGACACCGCCGAGATCGTCGTAAAAAAGGCGATCAACGCCCAAGCGGCGCGGGACGCGGCGAAAAAAGCCATGGAGGCGAAGCGAAAATCCGCCTCCGACAGCGCGGGGCTACCCGGGAAGCTCGCCGACTGTTATGAAAAGGACACCACAAAGACCGAGATCTATATCGTCGAGGGGGACTCGGCGGGCGGCTCGGCGAAGCAGGGGCGCAACAGCGCCTTCCAAGCGATCCTCTCCCTTTGGGGGAAGATGCTCAACGTCGAGAAGGCGAGAGCCGATAAAATATACGGGAACGATAAGCTCGACCCCGTCGTTAAGGCGCTCGGGACGGGGATCGCCGAGGACTTTAACCTCGATAAGCTCCGCTATGGGCGGATCATCATTATGGCGGACGCCGACGTCGACGGCGCGCATATCCGAACGCTCCTCTTAACCTTCTTTTTCCGCTTTATGCGCCCGCTCATCGAGGAGGGTCACGTCTATATCGCCCAGCCGCCGCTCTTTAAGGTCTCGCGCGGGAAACAGGTTCGCTACGCCTTCTCGGACGAGGAGCGCGACGCGTATATCGCCGAGCTCGGCGGCGAGACGAGCTCAAAGGTCGACGTCCAGCGGTATAAGGGCTTAGGCGAAATGGACCCCGAACAGCTCTGGGAAACGACGATGAACCCCGAGACGCGTACCATGCTCCGCGTCAACCTCGAGGACGCGATGAAGGCGGATATGGTCTTTTCGCTCCTGATGGGCGATAAGGTCGAGCCGCGCCGCGAGTTTATCGAGACCAACGCGAGATATGTCGAAAACCTCGATATTTGATCTTTTCTTTTTGGGAAGGTGTGCGTTGCGGGTCGCTTTGGGCGCTTGCGTTCGTGCGTTGCTCGTTTCGCGACAATATGTATAGTTCATCGGCTTTTATACGATTTGTATATCTTTTTGCAGGCATGCGTTTTCGCTCGTTTGTATAATAATGTAAGTTTTATACTATTCGTATAGGTCTTTTCACGAGCTACGCGCAAGGCGAGTTACGCCAAACTCGAAAATCTGTTCTTTCTGTCGATAAACAGGAACGAAATTTAGACAGTTTGTATTATTTATACAAATTTTGTCTTTCTGTAATTTTTTATAAGGACAAATTAGCAAATTTTCTTGTATAATAGCACAAGTTTCCCCGCTTGTATATCCTTTTATAAAGCGATATTAAAGTTTAGGTCAACCCTTTTCAAAGGGTTGCAGGGGCGTGGGGACAGCGTCCCCACAATAAATTTTTTCTCTTTTATCTCTCTCAAAAATTCTCTTTTATTCTCTTTAATTTCTCTCAAATAAAACCCAAGGAGGGCGACGCATTGAATTTCGAGGACGACAACCAAAAGCAGATCGACAAGCTCGAGCGCATGGAGCGCATTTACGCGGACGCGGAGCGTCACGAATCGGTCATGGACAAGATCGAGGAGGAAGAGGAGGAGGACATTTGCGCCTTCCCGCGGAAGATCTTTAAGTACGTTATGATCCTGATGTGGGCGGCGTGTATCTTCTCGATCCTCGCGGGGGTCGATTTCCTCCTCCCGCTTTGCGGTATCCTCTTTTCCCTCGGGGTCTTTTGCGCTCTCAGCGTGACCTTGTTCCTTAAAAAGCAGAAGACTGCCGACGCCGTTATCTCCGTCGTCGTCGCCGTTGGGTGTATTTCCCTCGCTATTCTACTCTTAGTAAAATCTCCCGCTTGACGGGGACGGGGACGCGAGAGGGGACGCGAGAGATCATAAGAGAAAAAAAGAATTTAAAAGAGAAAATATTTCTAGCGGGGGACTCCGTCCCCCGAACCCCCTGCTTCTTTTTGTGCCAAAAAGAAGCAAAAATCGGTATTGCGATATTCAAGTATCATCAGATTTGAACATCTGTAATTTTATACAAGCTATGTACAAAATCGACGAAAAGAAGAGACTTATTCTTCTGTACAAAAATCGAAATAAGATTATAAAAGTTTAGGTCAAGCCTTTTCAAAGGCTTGTGGGGTACGGGGCGAAGCCCCGCTTAAATATTTTCATTCTTTTTCTCTTTAAATTCTCTTTCATTCTCTTAAAATCTCTCTTACAAATTCTCTCTAAAAAATCTCTTATAAAAACAAAGGACAAGCTATGGCTAAATTATTTCAAATTCGGTTTGACGCGCGGGCGGAGGAGATCGAGACGGCGTACAAGGCGTTTCAGAGCCGCTACGCGCTCAAGAAGAAGATCCTGTACACCGTCGTATACCTGATCGTACTGGTGTTGGGGGTCGATCTCATTGTCAAGAACCCGACGGGGATCGCGGGGTATATCGCGGCGGGGCTATCGGCGGGTATCCTCTTATTTAACTGGATCAAGCCCGTTATGATCCGAAAAAAGCTCGTTAAGACCCTCGCGGAGCTGGACGACGAGACGTATACCGCCTCCTTTTACGACGACAGGATCGAGATCGAGACGGTCATCGAAAAAAACGAAAACGATAAAGACAAAGACAAAGACAAAGAGACCATCGCGATCACCGCCTCGGGGGTTTATCCCGTCGAGGAGGGTAGCCTCGCCGCCGAGGAAGCGAAAAAGGCGGAAGCGGAAAACGAAAAAAAACAAAACGAGCCGATCCCAAAGACGGTCTATCGTCTCGCCGAGACGGAAATTTTCTTCGAGGAGAAGGACGGGCTTTTCCTTTTGTTTGTGAACCGCTCGTATATCCATACGATCCCGGGGAGGTGTCTCGCCGAGGAGGAAAAAGCGCGACTCAAGGAATACTTCGACGAGAAGCTCACCATCGGGTAATATGATCGCGAATTTATACTAAGCGTAAAAGGATCGCGCGCTTTCGCGACCGCGCGAAGGCGGATTTCCCAAAAATAAAAACAAACACAAAAATAAAAACAAGCAAGAAAAGGCATAACACAGAAAGGGCTCTCATACAATGGACAAACTGGAACAGATCGAAAGCATACACGAGGGCGAAAAGCTGTATCGCGTCGACCTCGAGAAGGAGATGAAAAAATCCTTCCTCGAATACTCGATGTCGGTCATCGTCTCACGCGCGCTCCCCGACGTGAGGGACGGGCTAAAGCCCGTCCATCGGCGGATCATCTATACCATGAACGACGCGGGGAACACCTCGGATAAACCGTATCGAAAGTGCGCTTATACCGTCGGCGAAGTACTCGGTAAGTATCATCCCCACGGCGACGCGTCGGTCTATGACGCGATGGTGCGCTTGGCGCAGGACTTCTCCATGCGTTATCCGATCGTCGACGGTCACGGGAACTTTGGCTCGGTCGACGGCGACCCGCCCGCCGCCTATCGTTATACCGAGGCGCGGCTCGCCAAGATCGCGAACGAGATGATGCAGGATATCGGGAAAAATACCGTCGACTTTATGACGAACTATGACGATAAGCTAAAAGAGCCGGTCGTCCTCCCCTCGCGCTTCCCGAACCTCCTCGTAAACGGGAGCATCGGGATCGCCGTCGGTATGGCGACGAATATCCCGCCCCATAACCTCGGCGAGGTCATCGAGGCAATCAATATCCTCATCGATAACCCCGACGCCTCGGCGGAGCAGATCCTCGAATGTGTCAAGGGACCGGACTTCCCGACGGGCGGGATCATTATGGGTCACGCGGGGATCAGAGCGGCGTATTATACGGGACGCGGTAAGATCACCCTACGCGGGCGGGCGGAGATCGTCGAGGAAAAGACCCACACCCGGATCGTGATCACCGAGATCCCGTATATGGTGAATAAAACCCGATTACTCGAGAGCTTTGGTAATCTCATGCGCGACAAGCGGGTCGAGGGGATCTCGGTGATCCGCGACGAATCCGATCGAAACGGTATGAAGATCGTCCTCGAGCTAAAGCGCGACGCGAACGCCAACGTTGTCCTCAATAAGCTGTATTCGTATACCCAGCTCCAGGATACCGTCGGGATCATTATGCTCGCGCTCGTGAACGGCGTACCGAAGGTATTACCGCTCCGCGATATGCTCGTCCATTACCTCGACTTTCAGACGGACGTGATCGAGCGGCGGACGCGCTTTGACTTCGATAAGGCGATGAACCGCGCCCACCTCTTACAGGGCTTTATGCTCGCGATCGACAATATCGACGAGGTGATCTCGATCCTCCGATCGAGTAAGACCGTCCAAGAGGGGAAGGATCGCTTGATGGAGCGCTTCGCCGAAGCCGATCTCTCAAAGCTCCTCTCCCGCGCGATGGACGAACAATATAAGGACATTCAATTCGACCACACGGTCGGACTGTCCGAGCCGCAGGCGGAGGCGATCGTACAAATGCGCCTCGCCCAGCTCACCGGCTTAGAGCGCGAAAAGGTCGAGGCGGAGCTCGCCGAGATCATGGGGAAGATCCATGAGCTTCGCGAGATCCTCGCCGATAAGGCGAAGGTCTATGAGATCATCCGAGACGACCTTGCCGCGATCCGAAAGAAATACGGCGACGAGCGCCGCACCGGTATCGAACAGGTCAGCGGCGAGGTCGATATCGAGGACCTGATTCCGGTAGAGGAATGTGTACTTACTTATACAAATCTCGGCTATCTAAAGCGCCAGCCGACCGAGAGCTATAACCTCCAGAAGCGGGGAGGGAAGGGCGTTTCGGGCATGAAGCAGCGCGAGGAGGATTTCGTCGAGAACGTCTTTATCTCGTCGTCTCACGATAATATCCTCTTTATCACGAACCTCGGGAATATGTTTAAGCTCAAATGTTACGAGGTTCCGCTCGGGTCAAAGCAGAGCCGAGGGACGAACATCGTCAACCTGTTACAGCTCGCCGAGAACGAGCGGGTCGCGACGATGATGAAGACGAGCGACTTCTCGGAGAATAAATACTTCGTCTGTGTGACGAAGAACGGGAAGATCAAGCGGACGAACCTCTCTCAATTTAAGAATATCCGTAAAAACGGGTTAAGGTGTATCACCCTCGCCGAGGGGGACGAGATCGCCAAGGCGTACCTCACCGAGGGCGACTGTTCGTTTATCGTCGCGACCCACGGCGGTATGGCGATCCGCTTTATGGAGACCGATATTCGCGTCATGGGTCGGACGGCGGCGGGCGTCCGCGCGATCAAGCTCGCGGAGGGCGACTATGTCGTCGGGACGGCGAAGATCTATAACGACGAGATGACCTCGATCTTGACGGTGACGGATCGCGGCTTTGGGCGGCGGACGCTCCCGAGCGAATACGCGACAAAGATCCGCGACGAGGACGGGAGCGTCGTCGAATACAAGCTTCGCAAGCGCGGCGGGAAGGGCGTAAAGAATTACGCCGTCAGCGAAGAGAAGGGCTATGTCTGCGGCATCCATACGTTAGGACCGGACGACGACGTGATCTTGATCAGTACCGACGGGGTGATCATCCGTATCCGCGCGAACGACATCCGCCTTATGGGGAAGTACGCCAAGGGCGTTCGCGTGATGAGGCTCACGGGCGACAATCGGGTCGTGACCTTTACGCGTACTCAGCATGACGAGAGCGAGGAGACCGAGGCGGTCGAACAGCTCAGCGAGGAGGAGCTTCGCGCCCAAGAGGCGGAGGCTGCGCAAGCCGACGATGCCGACGAAGCCGAAGGCGAGGACGACGCGAGCGAAGCCGACGAGATCGACGAGGTCGACGAGACCGACGAAGATAACGATTAAAAACGCGAGAACGTTCCGTCACTTTAAGGTGACGGAATTTTCTTCCATTAGACCACCTCGGAAACTTCCGAAATACTGCCTAATTTGTCCTTTTTGTGCTGTGCTTTGCCGTCTTCCCTTGAAATACATACAGTATTCCTGCGGAAACCCGATAAACCACAGCGCAAAAAATCCTGCGTCATTCAGCATTCCGGAAGTTCCCGAGGAGGTCTGTGCCTATATATTGTGGCTTGTCCTTTTATCCTCCACTATATTTTGGGAAGGAGTGATGTTCCACGTGGAACATCTAAAAAATCACAAGCCGCCGAGCGTCGGGGAAGCACGCCTTCCCCAAAAAAAGAAAGGAATGATCTTTAAAAATGGCAAAAACCTTACAAGAGCTGATCGGTAAAACCGTT
This sequence comes from Roseburia sp., assembly GCA_023666265.1. GTDB lineage: Bacteria > Bacillota > Clostridia > Oscillospirales > Ruminococcaceae > Ruminiclostridium_E. Next base: position 2,403 of record JAMPCH010000066.1, on the reverse strand, counting down.
TTAGTCGGGATCACGCACGTCTCAAAAAGCGGCGAGGTCTTGGGACATTCCCAGTATTACGGGAAGGTCATCTCCGCCGACTATGAGCGCGGCGTTTTAGTCGTAAGAAAGGGAATCAACGACGTTGTCGCCCTCCCGCCCGCGCCGAACGCCTTCCAGACCGCGAAGCCGGGGATCTATACTCTCAAATCGAGCGGACTAAAGATCAAAGACCCCGATTATACCTGTACTTGGCGCTTGACTGCCCCGAACGAGGGCGCGGGGGAGAAGTGATCGCTGTTCCACGTGGAACAATTTTTATTTATTTAAAAAGGAGAGATTTCCTTTGGATTTTTTAGATGAATATGATATAATCGTCGTCGGTGCGGGTCATGCGGGCTGTGAAGCCGCGCTCGCCGCCGCGCGGCTCGGGAAGAGAACCGCCGTCTTTACCCTCTCGCTCGACACGATCGCGAATATGCCGTGTAACCCCTGTATCGGCGGATCGGCGAAGGGACAGCTCGTCTGTGAGATCGACGCGCTCGGCGGCGAGATGGGGAAGGCGGCGGACGCGACCTTTATCCAGTCGCGCGTCCTCAATCGCGGGAAGGGTCCCGCCGTCCACTCGCTCCGCGTCCAGTCCGACCGAATGGCGTATCACGCCTATATGAAGTCCGCGCTCGAGCGCGAACCGCTCCTCGACGTCAAACAGGGCGAGATCATCGAGATCATCGTCGAGGACGGCGCGGTCGCCGCCGTCAAGACCCGCCTCGGTAGCCTCTACGGCGCGAAGGCGGTGATCCTCACGACGGGGACGTATCTAAACGGCGCGATCCATATCGGCGAAACAAGCTATCCCTCGGGACCGGATAACGTCGCCCCCGCCGTCCCCCTGACCGAATGTTTAAAGGCGCTCGGGGTGGAAATGCGGCGGTTTAAGACGGGGACGCCCGCGCGCGTCCATCGGCGTTCGATCGACTTCTCGGTCATGGAGGAACAAAACGGCGACGACGAGATCATCCCCTTTTCCTTCGATAACCGCCTCCCGCTCGCGAATAAGGTAAAATGCTACGTCACCTATACAAACGCTGAGACACACCGCGTGATCCTCGAGAACCTCGACCGCTCGCCGCTCTATTCGGGGCGTATCCATGGCGTCGGTCCACGCTACTGCCCGAGTATCGAGGATAAGATCGTCCGCTTTAAGGATAAAGAGCGCCACCAGCTTTTCGTTGAGCCGATGGGGCTCGATACCGACGAATACTATCTACAAGGAATGTCGACCTCGCTCCCCGAGGACGTTCAGCTGAAGTTCCTTCGGACGATCCGAGGGCTGGAGAAAGTCGAGATCATGCGACCCGCCTACGCGATCGAGTATGACTGCTGTAACCCCCTCGAGCTATACGCTTCGCTCGAATTTAAAAGGATCGGCGGGCTTTACGGCGCGGGACAGTTCAACTGTACCTCGGGCTATGAGGAGGCGGCGGCGCAAGGTCTCGTCGCGGGGATCAACGCCGCGCGGCGGCTCGACGGGGAAGACCTGATCCTCCTCGACCGCGCCGGCTCTTACATCGGGACGCTCATCGACGATCTCGTGACAAAGGGCTGCTCCGAGCCGTATCGTATGATGACGAGCCGAAGCGAATATCGCTTGATCTTACGCCAAGACAACGCCCCCGAGCGCCTGACCGCGCTCGGTCACGAGATCGGGCTGATCGGCGAGGAGCGCTTCGCCCGCTTCCTCGAAATGCGCGAAAAGACCGAGGCGGAGACCGAGCGGATCAAAAAAGCCGTGATCCGCCCGAGCGACGAGCTGAACCGCTTCTTAGAGGGGAAGGGGACTTCGCCGATCCGCCAAGGGGTAAAGTTTATCGAGCTTTTAAAACGCCCCGGGCTGTCTTATACCGATCTCGCCCAATTTGATCCCGACGCGCCCGATCCCGCTCCTTCCGCGGATATAAGGACAAAGATCGAGACGAACGTAAAATATGAGGGCTATATCCGTACCCAAGAGGCTCAGATCAGGGAAATGCGGCGGCTCGAGGCGAAAAAGCTCCCCGCCGACCTCGATTACCGTTCCGTCGCGGGACTTCGCCTCGAAGCCCAAGAAAAACTCAACCTCCATAAGCCGCTCAATATCGGTCAAGCGGGGCGCATCTCCGGCGTAAACCCCGCCGACGTCTCCGTCCTTCTCATCTGGCTCACGGCTTACGGCGGAGAAGAGAACGGGGAGAGAGATTTAAGAGATGTATAAGAGATTTTAAGAGAGGTCTAAGAGAAAATAATATGTGTAAAATGAGGCGGGGACGCTGTCCCCGAACCCCTGCCAAAAAGAAAAATAATATGTGGAAGTTAGAGCGGGGGCTTTGCCCCCGAAACCCCCACCAAGGGAAATGATTTCCCTTGGAACCCTCTGTTCCCATT
>JAMPCH010000065.1 GCA_023666265.1 Roseburia sp. | reverse complement strand
TGACCGTAAGCTCGCCCGTGTCGCCCCTAACGACGCGGATCGCGCCGCCTTCGTCAATGTTGATCAAGCTAACCACTTCCTTTCTTTTTGTGAAGGCGTGCCTCCCCGCCGCCTTACCCTAAGCCGAGCTTCGCCGCGATGATCGCGAGCGCCCCGCCGATGATCGCCGTCCCGATATAGCCGATCGCCTTCCGCCATTTCTCGCCGTCGCGCCCTTCGAGCGCTTCGAGCCGCGCGTCCTGCTTCTCCTGCCCCTTGAGCATGCTCTCCATATTCATCGCGAGCCGCTCGACCGACGCGGCGAGCGACCTGATCTCGCGCGTGCTTTCTTCGAGTAGCTCGATCCGGCGATTTTGGCGCTTATCCTCTTCTTCGAGCCGTCGACACCGCTCGTCGCAGATCGACCGCGTTACATATTCCTCCGCCATTTATTCCACCCCCTTTCCGACCGTATTTCTTGCGATCATAATCCCTTCTCCCATACGTCCCCCTCATTCTATGCCGTCGATCTCGACGTCCTTGTATTTTTCCTGCAGCTTGTCCAGTCCGCTCTTGATGAGCCGCGCGATGTGGCGCTTGCTGTAACACATTTTCTCGGCGATCTGATCGACGGTCTCGTGAAGGGAATAAAAGGACTTGACCGCGATCAGCTCCGACTCGTTGTCGAGGGTCTCGACGATCGTCCCGCTCGCCTTTTGCAGTTCCGCGTATTCCCCATACTCCCGGCTCAACCGATCGTCCAGCTCCAATATCCTGCGTCCCACGCTCGGATTGTCGGACGCGGCGGCTACCTTTTCCGCGAGCGACCGCATCTGCTTGATCTCCTTCAGCGTTACGCGAAGCTTCTCCTTGATCCTTCGGTTCGATTCCAACAATTTCTTTACGTCCATATCCCTATATTCCTCCCCAGTCTCCGTTTGTGACGCGCTTTAGCCGCCGAAGCTCGAGAACGACGTCCTCGAAGGACATCGTCCGCCCGACGACCTCCCATTGATACATCTCGACGGATACGATGATCGTAGCCGTCTGACCGCCGAAAAGAAGGGTAACGGTCTGTTCTCCGTCCTTTTGGGCGTTATACCCGCTGACCGTGACCCCGGGATCGGTCATATCGACGGTCGTGATATTTCCGTCCGAAAATGTGACAAGGATCGTCCCGCCGGTAAGATCAAGCGCCTCGCCGCGCCGATACTCCGTTTTTTCGGGTTCGCTCTGTACAGAGATTTTGACTACCGACCTGTCGTCGGATAGGGCGGAGATCGAGGCGGTGTTCGCTTGCGCTTTTTGTGAAGGCGCTGTCGCTCCGTCCTCGTTTTCCTTTTCGTCTTCGTCCGATAAATCCGGGTTCAGGGCGTACCGATAGATCGATACTACGAAAGCGTCCGTGCTTGAATAAGCGCCTTGCTCGTTTTCCAGCGCGAAGCATAGATCCCCCTCCTTCGCGTTGATCCGCACCTCTTCCGCGAAGCGGCTTTTCAGATTGGGGTCTCCGAAACAAAAATGAATGCGCGGGGAAGCGCCGTCCGCCGCCGTTTTTTTGGTCGCGGCGTTTTCGAGCGCGAGCTCCTTTACGTCGTCCGCGCGGCTGCTCAGATCGCCGGACGTTCGGTCGAAGAACTTCTTTGCGGGAATGTCGCCGAGCTGTATGGCGACGCTCTTTTCGCCCGAGGTATAGCTTTTTTGGACCTCGATGATCCGCCTGTCGTACCCGACGCCGCCTTTCATAACCGTCACCTTGTCCCCGATCGTGAACGTGCTCCCGTACATGGTAGGATCGGCGAGCCGAAGGCTGACCTGCATCTTGTCGACCATATCCGCCGATCGGGATTCGACGTAAAGCTCGGTCAGGTCAATGTCACAGTTGGCGGTCATCACGGTCTCGCGCCGCGCGAACCCCCGCGCGACGCTCCTGTCCTGTTTATAGATCGACGTGACGACCGCCTTGTCGACGTCGCTCCCGTTGACCGTCCAGATCACGTTCCGCCGCTCGGCGGTCTTTTCCTGCTGCGTGATCGCCTCCGCGTTGTGAAGGTATTCCGCGAAAACGCATTTATACCGCCCCGTCGCGTTCGTCCGATCCACGCCCTCGATAATGTCGAACACGTAGCCGCCGGAAAGATTGCTCGGCGAAAACGAAATGTCCCAACCGATGTCCGCGTTTTTACAAAGCGCCGTCACGACCTCGTTCAGGGGCTGTAAACGGCTCATGTAGGTATCGTTCGGGATCCCGCCCGAGGCGTTCCCGATCCGTAGCCCGGGAATGTTTCTGTCCCGATCCGCCGCGTCGATACAGTTGTAGGTGATGTAGCCGGCGATGATCGAGCCCGTCGAGCCTTGGCGAACGTCGTGACCGTATGTACCCGCGTCGATCTCCTTTTGCGGGAACATCGTCACCCGATAGCTCAACAGCCCTTTCAGATCTGTCCCCGTCAGCGTGACCCGTAAGCCGTCGTTCTCCATTCCCGTTATGATCAGGCTGTCGTTGGTATTCCCCTGACCGCCCTCGTCCACGAACAGGATCATATCGGGGCGGACGTAGGAGATCCCGTTCGCCGACGCGGGGAGGACGAGGGTAAAGCTTCCGATGTCGCGCCAGTATTTGTGGTATTCGTATTTTTCAAATTCGACGAAGTTCGCCACGTTCGTCCCGATCAGCGTATCATCGTCGAAAGAAAGCGGTTCATAAACCGAAAGGATCAAAAGATCGACCTCCTAACAAGTTCTAAACTGCAAGATACAGGTTGTAATAGATCAGCTGTACATCGAGGCTTCCCGCCGCCGAAAGCAGGTCGAACCGAAAGGAAGACCGCACCGGAACGCTGACGCAGGGTTCGCAGTATTCGGCGAAATAAACGTCCCCCGGGACGACCCATTCGTTGTTGTACAGAAAGTTGAATTGATAACTTCTCCCGGAGGAGATCGGGCGGCAAAAATGTACCCGTCTCAACGTGCTGTCGGTGTTCCGGATTTGATAGTAGATCCCGTCCCTCGGATCTGATAAGGTCTCCGTACAGGTCAGGATCCCGCCGATCGGGCTTGCGACGTCTCCGTAAGAGGGCGGGACGAATAAAGCTGAACCGCCCGCGCTTACGGTCTGTTTCTCGCTCGTTACCGCGCGGCACCAGTACGGATAGTCGCAGGTGAACATCACGGTACAGTCGCAAAGCCAGCCGTCGTGTACGGTCACGATCGGGGTCTGATCGATCCGCGCCGAGATCGTATAGACCCCGCTGTCGTTGGTATATTCGAGCGTTCCGTCCTCCCCGAGCGGGAAGCGCTTTAAGATCTCCCGCCTCAGCGCGTACATTCCCTTCGCCCCAGTACAGGTCGGGCGATTCTTCCGAAGATAGATCGGCGCGAACGCGATCTTCGCCGTAACGGTCTTTACGTCAAGCACGGAGGAAAGTACCTTCTGCCCGGGAAGCCCGATACATTGCATGGTCTCAAGCCGCGTTTTCCCGCTGTTGCCGTCGAAGTCGTTCAGCCGCAGGATCTTTTCTCCCGTGAGGGAAGAAGTGTTCTCGTCGTCGATCTCGATCGTCCCGAGCGAGGTCGTATATCTGATCTTTTGCATATATCCCCCTATATCTGCCTACATATCTGTCTATATCGCGCCCGTGCTTCCGTAATGCTCCTCGATTAGGGCGTAAAGCTGTTCGGTCGTCATTTTGTCGGCGTTATTGATCGTGAGCTGAAACGTACTGTCGGGCTTGATCGACTCCATCGCCTCTTTGATGATCTCTCCGAGGTCGGCGATCCCGGTCGCGACGGTGTCGTTCAGGGTACGTAAAACCTCGAGGGAATCGTTGATCGCCTCTTTCTCGGCGTTCAGCTCCTCCGCCGCCGCGTCGTACTCGTCGTTCGCCGCCGTCCGCCTGTCCTCGACGCCCCTCTCCCAAAGCATATCCGCCTTGTCGTTTTGGAGCGACATCATTTTCCGCTCCAGCTGTGCGCGGGAAAATTCGTCGAGCTGTGAATATTTCAGCTGCGCCGATACCTGATCGATCTGCCGCTGAATATCGTTGTCCTCTGTGAGCCGCTGTCGCGCCTTGACCTCGTCGTCGATCGCCCGGAGCGTTTCGTCGCGGAGCTTTTGCTTGGCTTTGAGCTCCGCGTCGATCTGCTTTAAGCGCTTGTTCGCGGCGTCCTCCGTCGCCTTTAACGCCTCGTCGCTTACGATCTTTTCCTGCGCCTTTTCGACGCCGTAAAGCCCCTCGGCGACTTCTCCGATCGCGGACTTAAGATCCCCGAGCGCCTGTATTTGCGCCCGTAATGCCGGAATATCGCCCTCCTCGGCGGCGTCGAGCTGTTCCTCGAGGTCTCGGATCGCGCGATCCAGCTCCTCGGAAAGCGCGGCTTTGATCTTTTCGGGGTCGAGCGTGACCTTCCCGTCCACGCCGACGGTAAGCGCCGCACCGTACCGCGTCCCCGCGAGGTCTGAGATCGTGTCCGTCGAGAGTCCGCCGTTTTCCTTCTGCTCCGCGAAAGCCTCGGAGAGCGTTCGCATATTCGACGACGCGTCCTTGAGGGATAAAAGCGAGGACTGCGCCTCCTTCGCCTCATAGATCCCGCTCGTTACGTCCTTGACGGAGGCGGAGAGTTTTTTCCACATGGCGATCTCCGCCTCGATCTCCGCGCGTTCCTCGTCGGTCTTCGCCGCCTCATTCTTTTGGTTCAGCGCCGCGATCGCGGACTGAATGGCGTTTTGAAGCTCGCCCGTTACCTGCCCTTGATCGAGCGAAAACGTACCGTCCCCGTTCTGCTTTAACGCCGCGCCGTACCCGCCCGACAGGAGATCACGCGCCGTTTTGTCCGAGACGCTCCCGTTCGCCTTCTGCTCCGTGAACGCGTCGGAAAGCGTTTGCATACTGCTTTCGACCTTCGAGAGGTTAGAGAGTTCCTTCTCGGCGGTCCCGCTTACGCCGTAAACGCCCGCCTCGACCTCGCCGTATTTCCCCTTTAACAGGTCGAGGAGGTCTATTTCCGCCCGGGTCGCGCCCTCGGCGTTCTTCGCGAGATCGACCTTCTCGTCGTAAAGGCTTTTGACCTTTTCTTTTTGGAAGGTGATCTTCCCCGTGACCTGATCCGTGACGACCGCCTCCGCGTAGCCGAGCGAGATCAGCTTATTCGCCGTCTCGATCCCGATCTCGCCCGCCTTATTCTGCTCCGCGAACGCGTCGGAAAGGAACTTCATCTCGCTCTCGATCCCCGAAACGTCCTTCGCGGTCGATTTGCTTGCCGACGAGCCGCCCGCGCTTCCCGAACCGCCCGATCCGCCTTTATTCCCGTAAGTCCCGCTTGTTACCCGATCGAGGTCGATCGAGTCCAGCGCCGCGATCTGAACGTCGTATTCCACCACGATCGCTTCGTTTTCTTTTTGAAGGGCGGCGATCCGCTGATGATCCCCCGACCCCGAGGCGGCTTTCATTTTCTCGATATTTTCCGTTACCGCCCGACCGCGCTGTTCGATGAGGTCCGCCTTCTGCGCCTCGAGCTTTGCCTTCGCGAGCTCTTTATACGCCTCGGTGTCGAGCCGTACCGCGCCCGTCTCCGCGTCGATCGCGAGCGCCGCCGCGTACCCCGCGTCCATGAGCGAGAGGATCGTATCGACCGATAAGCTCCCGTCCTCGTTTTGCTCCGCGAAAGCCGCCGAGAGGCTCTTGGTCTCCTTCGCGAGCTCGCCCGTCGCTTTTTTGCTGTTCTCCGCCGCCTCCCTGATCTCCTCAAGGGAGAGGGCGGCGGCTTTCGAACTTCCCGAGACCGCGCTTGCCGTGGATTTGGACGTTTCCGCGACCGTCTCATAATAATCGCGCGTGCGTTCCTCGATCCGAGAGGCTGTTTCGTCGATCTGCTCCTCTACGCTTTTGATCTGGCGGTTAAATTCATCGATCTGCGCCTCGTGGTTCTTAAAGCTTTCCCCCGCGATCAGCTCGTCCAAATAGGCGATCCCCGTCTGAAACGACGGATTTTTTGCGTATTCGTATTCCGACGACGCTTTCTTTTCCTCGATCTCCTGCTTTAAAGAATACAGCTCATCCAGCCTTCGCTGTTCCGCCTCTACCTGCGCTTGCGCCTGTAACGCGCGGGTATAGCTCCACGCCGCGTCGGTCAGGTCGTTATATTCGCCCGTAAGCCCGTTTACGACGGATACGCTTTCGCCGAATACGGACTGAAGCTCGCTCGAAATATCCCGAAGCTCCGCTTCCTCCGCCGCCGTGCGTTCCGCCGAGAGACGAAGCTTGTTATACCGCTCGATTTTACGGTTCAGCGCCTCGGCTTCCCGATCGCTTTTTTCGACAACCGCCTCCGCGCTTTGGTTAATCTTTAAAAGCGAATCGGAATACTCGTCTGCGGCGTTCTTCGCGGCGTTCATTTCATTTACGACGTTCAGGATCAACGGGATAAGCGCCCCGATCGCCGCCGCGACCAAGCCCGCCGGGTTCGCCGCCATAGCGGCGTTAAGCCCTTGGATCGCCTGCGTCGCGGTATTTATGATCGTTCGAACCGCCGTAAACCCCTTATACGCCGCGATCCCCGCGAGTACCGCTTCCTTGTTGTCGATGATAAAGCCCGTCATTTCCGCGATCGGCTGACCCGCGCTCAAAACGGCGGTAGCGATCTCCTTCGCCCACCGAACCGCGTCCGCGAATCCGTCCCCGAGCTTTTTCGCCCATTCCGAGAGCGTACCGTCCGCCTCGAGCTCCCGCGCCTTCTCTAAAAGCTCGGAAAGCGCGTCCTTGATCTCCTCGAACGACTCCTCGCCGACGTCGCGAAAAAATCGATCCAAAAGATCCCGCGCGGTCGAGAGCATTCCCGTCATGGTCTGCGACTGCTGCTCCATCATGCCCGCGAATTTTCCGTTCCACGTCGTGAGGGATTCGATCGCGCGGTCGAGGTCGTCGATCCCGACCTTGCTCTTCGAGATCATGTCCTGTACCTCGGCGGCCGACTTCCCGAGCGTATCCGCGAGCGCTTGGAGGAGCGGGACGCCCGCCTCCGTCATCTGCCTCAGCTCCTCGCCCGTGACCTTTCCCTTCGCGAGTATCTGTCCGTAGGCGAGGGAAACGCGGTCGAGCTTTTCGGCGTTCCCGCCCGCGAGATCGCCGAGCCGCGTGAGCTTTTCGATCACGTCCTCCGCCGCCACGCCGTAATTCATCAGCGTCTGAGAGGCGGCGGTCACGTCGGTCAGCTCGAGCGGCGTACTCGCGGCGAAATCGGTCATCTCTGCGACGAGCCTTTTCGCCTCCTCCGCGTCGCCGAGTAGGACTGTGAACGCCGTCAACGACTGCTCCATTTCCGCGTTCGAGCCGATGAGCGCCGTCCAGAGCGTTTTCGCGGCGGCGCTCGCGACGATCGCTTTGATCGCCGTTCCGAGATTTAACACGGAGGTTTTCGCGGTGTCGGAGGCGGTAGAAAATTCTTCCGTTGCGGAAGCGGATTCTTTTGCTTCGATCGCATGTAGTTTCAGTTCCGCTGTTGTTTTTTTAATCTCGGCGGTTTGGGCGTTGGTCTTGGCAGTCGCTTCTCTAATTGCGGCGGTTTGGGCGTTGGTCTTGGCAGTCGCTTCTCCAATTGCGGCGGTTTGGGCGTTGGTCTTGGCAGTCGCTTCTCTAATTGCGGCGGTTTGGGCGTTGGTCTTGGCAGTCGCTTCTCTAATTGCGGCGGTTTGAGCGTTGGTCTTGGCAGTCGCTTCTCTAATTGCGGCGGTTTGGGCGTTGGTCTTGGCAATTGCCTCTCTAATTGCGGCGGTTTGGGCGTTGGTCTTGGCAATTGCCTCTTTTGTCTCATCACCCATATTATCGAGACTGTCGGCAACAAAATCAACCGCCTTTTTCTCCTCTTCCAAGGTTCTCGTCGCCGCTTTTAGCTCCGATTTCAACTCCGTTTCTTTGGTACGCATGGAGCCGAGCTGAGTCACGACCTGCGCGATCCGATCTTTTAAAGTCTCTAATTGCTTTTTCTGCTCGTCTGTACCGCCGTCCTTCATTTCTTCGGTCAGCTTTCGCTTTTCCCGTTCCAGCTTGTTCATCTCGATACTAAGCTGTTTCATTTCGACTTTGTTGGACTCATAAGCGGTATTAAGCTCATTCAACCGCTTTTTGATCTCCATGACACCGGCGGTAAACTCGGTAGCGTCAAGACTGGCTTTCGCCGATATTGGTGTAAGCGCCATATTATTTTCCTCCGAATCGCTTTTTTATTTCTTCACTCAACATTCTTGCTATTTCCTGATATACAGCATCCTTTTTCAGGAAAATAGCCGCTCTTATGTGAGAGTGCGGCTGAACATAACCGATTTTCCTGCCTAAACTGTCCTTTTTTGCGGCTCTGCCTCCCGCTGTTTCGCTTGCCGGTCTTCCGAATTCTATCACAAGTGCTTCGGGAAAGGTTTTAACAACTATTTCGGGATAACCGACCTGTACCTGTTTACCGTATTTGGTGTTTTTTACCCATATTCCAAGCATATTTAACAGCTTTGAACCCGGATATTTTTGCGCCAATATTCTTTTTTCTTCGGCAAGGTATATCTCACCCGCTTTTTTCAAAATTTCTTCTCCCAGCTCGTTTTTTAGCTCCTTTGAAAAACCGTCGAGCTGATCGGCTATCTCTTTTGTCTGATATGCGATGGAATCGGTAAAGCCGATAAATCCCGCAGAGGACATATAATCTCGTGCCACATTGCCACCTCCCATTACCTCTCCTTTCCGCTTTTGGGCATAAAAATACCGCATTGCAGGCGACTGCAAAACGGTATTTTTTTATTTGGTTGTGCGCTTACGCCGAAACGTCGTCTTCGTCGTCTTCGTCCGAGTCCGGATAAAAATCTGCTCGGATTGAAACAAGATAATCAAAAACATCGTTTACGGAAGCTTCTTTGTCGTTCTCCATAAATTCAACGGCTTTGTTTATAAAAAAGAAATCGTCAATTACGTCCTCGTTTGGCGAGATCGTCAACAGCATAGTACAGAATACGTCGTTGTCTGTCTCGTTTTCTTTCTTTCTTTCTTTCTTTCTTTCTTTCAATAATCGCCTGAACTGATTTATAGCTTCGTTCCATATACGCTCTTCCATAGTATTTTATTCCTTTTTTTCCCTCATCTTTTTGACTTTTTTCTGACTTTCCGCCGTAAGTTTGATCTTTGCCGAAAAATAATAATCTCCCGGCTGTGAAAGCGAGGTAGCAATATAAAAATAACTCTCGTACTCATAAGCAATTCGCTCGCCGCTCTTTAATTCCGGATGGTCGGTAATAATCGCGCTTGACACTCGATTAAGTTCTTTTTTACTCATACGAAGTCCCGGCGCGGCAAAGCTTCCCGGGGACGTAAGCCTCCCGTTCGTCGGGTCGTGATACGGATTATGCCTTTTCTCTATTGTATCATCTTTTTCCTCGGCTGTCAACCCCGAATTTGCGCCCATCAGCGCCATTTTATCCGTATTCGGCGTATAGATCTTTCCCGTCCTCGGGTCGAGGAGTACGTCCGCGAGGCTTAAGCGGATATAGTTAAAATTCAGCGGCGGCTTGTCCTCCATTTCGCGGATCTCGTCGAGCTGATAGATGTTGTTCTGTAAGGCGACCGCGTAAGCGTTGATCCGGCTCGCGAAATCACCCCGCGTCAGCTCGGAGGTATCAAAGGCGAAGTAGTAATGCGCGGCTTTCTCCGCCTCCGTGAGGAGGTCGTGATCGAGCGCGGCTTCAATCGTGTTGATCGGCGGCATCAGGCAGTTCTGTACAAACTGCGACAAAGTCTCCTGCGCCGCCTTCCCGTTTAATACGTCGATCGGCATACAAAACAGCTTGCAAATTTCGGCGGCGTTGGTTCGCTTATTTTCGTTGAGCTGGAGCTCCACGCTCGTCGCGCTGGTCTCCTTAAAGTCCATTCCGTCGTTGAGGACGACGGCGTTGTCCCTCGTGTCATAGTTGTTGCTGTAAAGCTTTTGCCATGACTCCTTTACGACGGCGATCGCTTCCTTTGTGAGCTTGTTTTTGGCTAAAATATAGCCCTTCTTGTTGCCGCCCTTGCGGATCGTGGCGTTCTCAAAGCGCATGGTGTTGTAGAAGGTAGCGAGCGCGAGCGGATTTTCCTTGATGATGCTCGTCCCTTCTCCGAACCCGTTTGAACAGCGGAGAATTTTCAGAAACTGGTGCGGGAAAAAGGCTTCGCCGTTCACGCGGATCGCGTAAGTCTTACGGATCGGGTCGGCGTTCGGCGCGATCGAGACGCGAGCTTCGTCGACGTAAAAAAGCCCCGTCGGCTCGTTGTATAAATTCCGCTCGATATAAGTATACGCGCCCTTCCCGAGAAAATAATCGCGAATCCAAAGCTTTTTCAGCTCCGAGGCGTTGATCGTATCGCCGGTATCGTGATTGAGTAAGTCCAAGCGCCGATCCTCGACGATCTCGGTGACCTCCTTCCCATCCTGTCGATACAGCTTGATCGGGAGGGAAGAGATACGATCCGCAATCAGCGTGATACAAGCCGAGACCGTCGGGATCTGTAGCGCCTCTTTTTTGGTGACCTCGCTCCCGCCGCCGATGAGCGCGGTCAAAAGGCTGTCCTCTATCCCGACGCTTCCGCCCTCGGCGCTCCTCTTTTCCTTTCGGCTAAAAAGTTTCATTCGTTACCCTTCCTTTTCTTTCGTTACTCGATGATCTGCGCGCCCCAGCCGCCCGCCTCCATGTCGAGCTGTAAAAGACAGAGCGCGTTGATCACCGCGACGACCAGATCGACCTTCCCGGCGGACTTCTTTTTGTTGACGTACTTGTTCAGGTTCGTGTCCTCGGTACACCGCGCGTTTGTGAAGTTGATCTCCAAGAGCCGGTTTTCGTCGTAGTGAAAGTATCCCGACAGGATCGCCTCTTTGAGCGCCTTCGTCGGTCGGTGGAGGACGCTGGAATGCTGCTTGATCTCGACGCAGGTGATCGCCTGCGCTTCGAGCTTTTGCGCCGTCGAGATCGCGTTCCAGCGATCGTAGCCGACCTGTACGATCTCGACCCCGTACCTGTCGGGAAGGTCGAGGATAAAGCGCTCGATAAAGCCGTAGTCCACGATTTCGTCCCCACACTCAAAACAAGCTCCCTCGCGGATTAGGCGGCGGTAATCGACGTTTTCCTTTTCGGATTTCAAGTCGACGCGGTTCGCCGGGATAAAGCCCCATACCTTCGCGTAAATTTCCCCCGCGTATTCGGTCAGCATCGCGACGGCGGTGTTATCCTCCGAGAGCGACAGATCCAGCCCGAGCCATACGCGCTTCCCGCGCCAAAAGTCGAGGCTTTCGGCGATCCGACACTCGCGGACCTTCGTGATCTCGACGAAGCCCTCCGTACCGAGCGACTTGTAAAGAATGTTGTTATGTTTACAGAGATAATTTTCCCGCTTGCTTTCATAGAGGATCGCCGATTTTCGCTTCTTGACGAGATCGTCGAAGATGTAGTCATAATCGTTCGCCACGGGGTTCGACTGATAGAGGATCAGGTCGTTCGTCTGCCATTGATCCCCCGTCGTGAGCTCGCCGTCCGGCTCGTAGAGGAGCGAGAAATACCGGGGATCGTCGAGAAATCCGTCCAAGACCTTTTTGGCGTAATCGATCTCCGTGATAAAAACGTTGTTGTCGTTCGGGTACTGCGTCGAGATGATGATCCCGAGCTTGTCCCTGAGCGTGATCTGCGACGAGCGCATCGCCTCGACGGGGTAGTCGTCCATCGCCCCCGCCTCGTCCGCGAGGAAGATGTTCGCCATCTTCCCGTCCATTCGGTCTTCCGAGTAAGCGAGCGGCGTGTATTCGCTGTCGGTCAGGATACAGCGGATCTCGCTTCGCATGGTCTTAAAGACCTCGTCCGTGTTGAGCGCGGGGCTGGACTTGATGATCTTACGGATCGCGTTCTGAAGCTCCTTCGAGAGCTTTAGGTCGGGCGCGACCGAGAAGTACCGCCCGAACCGCTTCTCCGTCAGCATTCCGATAATGAAGATCACGGCGCTGTAAAAGGTCTTGAAGTTTTTGCGGCAAATTTCCAATAGCGCGGTCTGATAATAGCGGTATCCGTCGCTCGTTTTGGTGCAGAATACCGCCGCGATCAATAGCCACGCATACGGCTCCATACACTCGATCAGCGGTTTTTGAAGATCGGGGTGAACGATGAGCTTTAACAGGCGGCAGATCCGCCGAAACGCCTTTTCACAAACATAAGCGTCCGGGTTCTTTCCCTCGACGATCGAAAGCCAAGCCGCGCATTGCTTTTTGACATAGATGGGGGCGCGGCGGTTCTCCGGGTCGATACATTCCCGCGCGTATCGTACCGCCTTACTTTCGGCGACGGTCATTTTCGGGCGGCGGCGGAGAGCGCCTTGATCCGCTCCTGCCACGCCTTGCGGCTCTCTTCGCCCGATTCGCTCATTTCGGCGGCGTCCTCGACCGTTCTCGTCTCCGAGAGCTTTCTTCCGTCCGCGCGGCATTCGACCGAAGTCCCCGCGTAACAGGGAAGCATTCGCTTGTCGATGATCGAGACCTCAAAGAGATCCATATTCCGGACGTGACGGCGCGGCGGCTTTTCCGCGCGCTGTTCCATTTCGTCCTTGTTCACGAACATTCCGAACGACCACCCGCGAAGGTCGCCGTTTCTCGCCTTTTGGACGACCTCCGCGTCGGCGGTCTCACATTCGGCGTAAAGCCCGATCGCGTCCTCCCTGAGGCGAAGATCGCCCTTTCCCGTGCTTGCCAATACCCGTTCCCGATCGTGATTGAGGAGCATATCCACATTTTTCGCGCGGGTCAGCGCCTCGCGAAAAACGCCCGGCTCGATCATCTCCACAAATTCCCCGCCCGTCGGAATGGGAATGGGTCGGCTGTCCCGCCCGACCGCGTTCACATAGCCGGAGATCCGCGCTTTCCCGTTTCTGATCTCGATTTTCATTTCAGCCTCCTTGTTCTCATTCGTCGTCATCATCGTCGTCGAACCGCTTGAATTTCTCGGCGGGCTTTTGATAGCCCATCGCGACGGCGTACCGTTCCCAGCGTTCCGTCGCCTCGCGGAGCGTGCTTTGCATAAACTCGGAGCGCGAAGCGCCCATCACGTCCACGAACGCCGACATCAGTCCGAGGATATTTCCCGCGCCGCCGCCTTCGTTTTTCTTCCTCTTCCCCTTGACCGCTCGGGGGAGCGCGAGCATGATCGCGGCTTGAAGCAAAGCGACCAGCTCCTTTTGATAGCTCTCCGCGCTCATCAGCCCGTTTAGGTAGCTGTCGAGGGAGTTTTGATCCGCCGTATCTTCGTACCAATCCGAAAGCCCGTTTCTGAGAAAGCACCTTACCGCCTTCGGATCGTCGCTTTGTGAAAGTATATCAAAAGGGGAGTACCCCGATTTTTCGATGTTGTAAAAAGCCCGAATATCAAATCTGAACCACATTTCCGCTTTTCCGAAGCGAAAGTTCAGGACCTGCTTGTCCATTTCCGTAAACATAACGGCTCTCCTTTAAAAATTCGGGAGCCGGACGCTTGCCCGGCTCCCGCCCGATCTTATCTTAGGGTTTGTCTGAAAAATAAAAGTTGCACAAAAAGACAAAATATGATATAATAAAAAATATGAGCAGACATGAAATCACAAACGAGCAATGGACGCGAGT
>JAMPCH010000064.1 GCA_023666265.1 Roseburia sp. | reverse complement strand
GACGGAAAATATGCTTGTAAGACGGGCGTTGAGCGATTGTGTCAACACGCCCTAGTTCAGATACGCACAGCCGTTTTTAAGAAAGAAAAGGACGCTATTTATGAATTGATTTTAAATGTAAACCGGTCGTTCACGGCGGATCGTTTTCCGGCAAGTTTGATCTCGATCACATTGTCACAAGTTCAAGCTCTAATTATATCCGATGAATTTGAGCGGGCTTATGATCTTGTTGATGTTATTCATGCTTTGCCGGAGATTTCAATCACACAAAACAGGGATATGGACGCGTATTGGAAGGATTTTGTTGTTCCGTATCATGTGAAATGGAACTCGGATTTTTTTGAGGCGTTCCACAGACAGGTACTTGATATGTAAAACTTATTTAGGGCTCGGATATATAATATTCAAGCAACAAAAACCGAGCTTAAGACCGTTACAAAGGTTTATGTTCATTCCGCCGCCGTACCCCTTTCCCAGCGATGAGACACGACGCCCGATAGAGCGCCGGGATCTGTTTAGGGCAGTAGACATAGGGGGCGAGCGCCCCCTTCCCATCAATAAATCATCGCGCTCCGACGCGGCGGGCTTTTCCCTTTCGCGG
Organism: Roseburia sp.; assembly: GCA_023666265.1. GTDB lineage: Bacteria > Bacillota > Clostridia > Oscillospirales > Ruminococcaceae > Ruminiclostridium_E. The sequence goes on along the minus strand of JAMPCH010000064.1, from coordinate 14,266 downwards.
AAATCACGCGGACGAGCGCATACGCCGAAAGGAGCTAATATGATCTTTACGACGCTGACCTGTGCATGCGCGGATATTTTCAACGGGACGGGCGAGATTTTTCCCGGCGGCGAGTCGCTGAATTTTTCCTGCGCGGTGAAGGCGGTATCGCCCGAGACCGAGGTCTTTCTTGTCGGGGCGGTCGGTGACGACGAGGCGGGTCACATCGTCCGCGCGACGGCGGAGCGGTGCGGCGTCAACACCGACCACCTCTACACCGAGGCGGGGAAGACCGCCTCGAACCGCACCTATCTCACGCCCGACGGTGACCGCTATTATCGCCCCGATTCGTGGGACAGCGGCGTATACGGGACGTTTCGGCTCGGCGAGCGCGACCGATCGCTCTTGAGGCGGTCGGATCTCGTCCATACCTCGATCTACTGCCCCTCCTTCGGCGAGATCCTTACGGAACGCGAAAGCGGCGGCTTTCGCCTCGCCGTCGACTTTAACGATTCCCGCGTGTTCACGGAGTGGGAGGGCTTTTTAGACCGGGTCGACCTCTTTTTTATCAGCGGGGACGAGGCTGTCTGCCGCGTGGCGAGAGAATGGTCGGAGCGGTACGCCGGGGTCTTTATCGTAACGCTCGGCGAGCGCGGCAGTCGCGCGTTTCGGAGCGGCGCGGCGTTCTCCGAGGCGGCGGTCTCGGTCGAGCGGGTCGTCGATACGACGGGCTGTGGCGACAGCTATCAAGCGGGGTTTTGCGCGGAGCTGTTCCGCTCGGGCGATCTCTCTCGCGCGATGAAGGCGGGGGCGCTCGCCGCCGCGCGGGTCGTCGGACGGTTTGGCGGGGTCGGGGGGTAAGCTTCCGCGCGGTTATTGGAATAAGCGAAAACGCGGGCTTGTCGGTCGAGACGATCCCGCGTTTGATTTGTTGGGGGTGGGGGGTTGGGGGTGGCGTACTTTTGTAGACAAAAGCGCAAGAGCCGTAGGGGTTCGACTCTCCTCCGTTTCCAAGCCACGAAAAGGGAATAGCCGTTCGAGGAACGAGTGCGATGCGGGCGGAGGGAGTCGACGTACTTTTGTAAACAAAAGTGCAAAACCCATTGGGGTTCGCCTCCCCTCCACTTCCAAGCCAAAAATAAAGCCCGCCGCGCCGAGGGCGCGACGGACTTTATTTTTGGTGGAATCGGGGGGAGTCGAACCCCCGTCCGAAAACCGATCCACACGTCTTTCTACACGTTTATTCGGTCTTTTGGATCTCCCTTAAAGCGCTCCGATCGACAGGATCGCTCCTCGGCAGCCCTTTGGGTACGTCGAGGGTTACAGGGCGCTCGCCCGAGACGTTGGCTGCTAAATGACGCCCCGCTCGAAGCCGCAGCGTTCAACGGCAGGACGGAAGCCGCGCTTAGGCGGCTACTAATTCAGATCTATTGTCTGCGTTTAATTTTAAAATGCCCTTTTTTAAGAGTGTAGGCGAACTCTACGTGCTTAACGGGCTTCTCGATCCCCGTCGAAACCTTTACGACCCCGCGTAACGGTATTATCATCATAGCATATTTCCCCCATTTTGTCAAGGAAAATCGACGCTTGTTCGAGCGGAAAATTTTCCCTTTTTATTTTTTGAGAAGGAGATGAGACCGGCGGCTCTCATCTCCTTCCCAAAAATAAGCGCCGAGCGCCGCGCCTTTCCCAAATCTTTCACAAAATCGACCTTGACAGCCGCCCCGAACTATGGTAAAATACAGAAGTAGGTAAACGGCAACCGAAAGCGGAGGAAAAAGAAAGGAACATAAAAATGGAACAGGGACTTAGGACACGGACAGATAAAGGAGCGTGGAGGCTCTTTTTACGGGCGCTCGCGGTCTTACTCGCGGCGGCGATCATGACGGGGCTTTTCCCCGCGTTTACGCTCTCCGCGTCGGCGGAGGGAAAGCTCTCGATCGGCGTCGATTACGACTATTACGGGACGCCTTTCGTAAAGATCACGCCCTCATCGGAGGAAAATGTGATCCGTTATACGCTCGATGGGACGAAGCCGACCTTCGATTCCTTGAAATATGAGCTGGGGAGCGAGTTTCAGATCAGCGGGAAGACGACCGTCCGCGCGGCGGAATTTACCGCCGACGGGAAGCGGGTCTCGGGAGTGAAAAAAACGGTTACGTCACAGGTCGCGCCGGTCGAGTTTGACTTTGAATACCGCGCGACGGAAACGGTGGTTCGCCTCTCTTGCGCGACGGCGGGGGCAAAGATCCATTTCACGACCGACGGGACAAAGCCGAATAAGGACTCGCGGGTCTATGTTACGGCGCTTCACTTTAAAGAAACGACAAAGGTTCGCGCCTACGCGGTGTTAGAGGACTATACGTCGAGCGCGGCGTATTCCGCGACGGCGAAGATCCAACAGGGGGAGAGCGAAAAGGCGGTCAAGGATACCGTTAAATATAAAACGACCTATATGTCCGACGACGGCTATGTCTATATAACGGTCTTACCGAAAAAGACAACGAACATCGTTTATTATACGACCGACGGGAGCGAACCCTCCACAAAGTCAACGAAGTATTCCAAGCGGGTAAAATACAGCGAGCCCGGCGTGTTCCGCGCGCTTGAATATACGAGAAACGGCGAATTTGTCGCGTCGCTGAAGCTGAACGTCGCGCCCCGCGTCATGCCGGTGCAGTTCTCTTGCGTCGATTTCGCGCTCGGGACGCGGACAATCGAGCTTACGAGCGCGACGCCCGGTACGACGATCTATTATACGCTCGACGGGACAAAGCCCAATGTGGCGTATTCGAGCGTTTATACCTCGCCCGTCGTGATGAGCAACACGGTACGGATTCAGGCGTTCGCTGTTAAGGACGAGTATAAGGATAGTCTTGTTTCGTCGGAATTCGGTTCGTATATCCCCGTTGTCGTAAAGGACTTTAACGAAGATGACCCGAAGTACGACGAGGTCGTTTCGTATATCAACGAGCGCCGCCGCGCGAGCGGACTTTCGGAGCTGTTCCTCGATCTCGACCTTTGTTACGCGGCGACTGTCCGCGCGAAGGAAACCACAATAGAGTTTACGCATAACCGTCCGAACGGTCAATCGCATTTTACCGTTTTGGACGAAAACGAGCTTATCGCGGGATTTAGTATGGAAGCAATCGGTACCGCGTCGTCGGCGCGGGATTTTACCGTTGACGTCCTCTCGCGAAAGGATGAGGCGGCGGTTCTTTTAACCGATAAGCGAGAGATCGACTCGATCGGGGTCGGCTATTACGAGAAAAACGGAAAAACCTACTGGGTACTGATCGCGGCTCGGCTCGCGTGATCCGCTCTTATAAACAGAACAAGACCCGACCCCGTTTCAGGGATCGGGTCTTACCTTATCCCCCTACTTCGCCCTTAAAAGCCCGATCAGGTCGGCGATCAGGGTGATCGGGAAGGCGATAAAGCCCGTAAAAAGCGCGATAAAAAATTTCAGGACAACGCCCGGGAGCGAGACCGCCGTTATGATCCGGCTCGCCCATTGCCAGCCGTGATAGACCCCGCCGCAGACGAACCCGATCAGGATCGCCGTCACGACCCGCGAGGAGTCCATCTCCGATGCCGTACTCGCCGTAATCGCCAATCCGATCGCGGCGGTGATCCCGCCCGTCACGAGAAAGGCGACAACGTCGCGGATCAGCTTGCTTCTTGCTTCCTGTTTCATAAAAATACTTCCTTTCGTTTTTGGTTGTTGTTTGGTTTTTGGGTCGATTTTTGGCTCAATCGAGATAGGGCGATAGGTCGATACGCTCGAAATAGACCTCTCTCCCCACGGAAAATTGAGGGTAATATGGGAAGGATTCGCCGCTCTCGGCATAGCTCCGATAGTCGTCGAGCGAAAGATCTGTTGACCATTTCAATTCATCCATGATCTGGATCGATTTTGCGGAATATGTTCCCGAAACATAGTCGTAGTCCTTAAACGATTTAAACCAAAAGACAAAGCGCCCGTTCGCGGGGGTATAGACCGCCTCCCAGTCCTCGTGCTCCCCTCCGTTCTCGAATACGGCGATAATACGATAGACCTCAAAACGATCGGGGCTTAGGTCGATCTCGCTTATATCGTCGGGTAAGACCCCTTCGCGGTCGAGCGCCTTACAAAGAAGGTTCAGCGTTTCGTCATAGCTTTCGTCAAAATTCCCGCAATGAAACGCCTTCAACGTCTCCTCGTCCTTTTCGGCGAACGCCTTTAAAAGGAGCGCGATCACGCCCTCCTTCGTCTCGGCGCTCGTGACGATCTCGCGCTTCGCCTCGGTCGTTTCGACATATTCCGTGAGAAGGGGCGCGGTCGTCGTTTTTGTCGTGACGGGGGCGGGGGTCGTTTGGGTCGCGGTCTGCGTCGCGGCTTCCCCGCCGTTACAGGCGGAGAGCGCCGCGAGGGCGAAAAAGAGCGCCAGCGCTCCGCCCGCCGTCGTTTGTCCGAATTTTTTCATGATGTCCTTCCTTTCTTTTTTGTCGTGTGAAGGTGTTCGCCCGACAGGGGAGGATCGGGCGAACGCCCTCACGATTCGTCGCTTTCGTTTATGCGCCGCGCGATCGCGTTCATACAAAATCGGTTGAGGCTCTCGCCCTTCTCCTCCGCCGCGCGGAGGATCGCCGCCTTTTCCCCTTTTTTGAGCCGCACTAAAATGGTGTCATAGTGGGTCTTGTTGTATCGGTTCGTCTGTTCGCGCTGTCCGTCGCTGTATTTCCCGTAAATATAGCGGGCGGGCTTTTCTTTCGTCATTTCGACGACCTCCTTTTTTCGGGTTTTTCGCTTCGGTGAAAGTTTCCTTTTTCATACCTCTATTTTAACACGGAGTGTGCAATATGTAAATATAAAAAATCACCAAAAAAAGTCGAAAAACTGGGAATAAATTCCATATAAAAATGTAAAATTTCTTGTAACCGACACAAAACTTTATTCGCGGAATAAACAAAAACCCGCGTACTTTTTTCAAAGTACGCGGGTTTTAGCGCCTTCCATAAAGAAAAAGATCAATGCTCTCTCGGGTAGCTCTCAAAGTCGTCGAGCGCGCAGTAGATCAGGTTTTTGAGATACGCGTTGACGCTGATCCCGTGCGCCTGAACGAGCTCCTTGACCATTTCCTTTTCGCCCTTATAAAGGCGGACGGTGATCGTGTCATAATTTTCCTTATTATATCGGTTTGTCTGTTCCCGCTGACCGTCGCTGTACTTCCCATAGACGTACTTCGGCGGAAGGCGGTTTCCGTATTCGTCGCGTTGCATTTTTTTCGCCCCCGTGATCGGATTTTTTCGGCGAAGCCGATTCGCCGAAGGGTTTCCCCTAAAATAATCTTACCACAAGCACATATTGTTTGCAATATGTATTATTCACAAAAAAGAGGCGAAAATTTCATACTGATTGCATATATTCGCGCGAGGGTCAAAAAAACTCGACCGCGCCGCTCTCGAGCCGATAGATCGCGGTCATGACCTTGAGTTTGCTGCTTTGGATACGTAGGCTCTCCTCGATGACCTTTTTACTGTGCTCGGCGTTGAGACAACAAGCCTTATACTCGTCGCGCTCGTCGCCGATCGCCCGCTCGATCTCGTCGGTGATAAACTTGATATAGCCCTCCTGTTCGTGGTGGAGCGCCGCGTCGACCGCGCCGCAGTGATCGTGAGCGAGGATCACGAGTAGCCCCGCGCCGAGATGCTCGGCGGCGTACTCGATACTCCCGAGCTGGTGGTCGTCGATGACGTTCCCGGCGATCCGAATGACGAAAAGGTCACCGATCCCCGCCGAAAAGATCACCTCGGGGATCACGCGCGAATCCGAGCAGGAAACGATGATCGCGTAAGGATGCTGACCGTCCGAGACGGTCTCCGACCGCCGCTCGGGCGAAATATCGCCGACCGAGCCGCGCGACGAGATATAGCGCTTATTCCCCTCGATGAGCCGCTCGAGCGCCTCCTCGGGCTTTACCAAAAATTCCGTTACCATAGAGATAAGACCTCCGATTTTTATTTTTAGGGAAGGCGTGCGCCGCCTCCCGCTCCTTCGTTATCTCTATTTTACCATAAATCTTAAAAAAATTCAACCGCTTTTCGGGCTTTTGTACAAAAAAAGAAGGACGATTTTCTTCCCGATCCCCGCCGCGCCGAAACGCACTTGTATTTTTCGCCGAAATATGCTATAATGAATCCAAGAATTTTAAAAGGGCATAAGTCGATTTAGCAAAACCCACGACCTGACAGCCGCAAGGTTGAGCAAGGGAGAAATTGTAATGGGTACAAAGGATTCCAAAGGAAATTATTTCCTTTGGCAGGGGCGCGGGGACAGCGTCCCCGCTCTCTTTTGTGCTTCGTTTAGCTTTCTTTTGTGCTTCGTTTAGCTTTCTTTTGTGCTTCGTTTAGCTTTCTTTTGTGCTTCGTTTAGCTTTCTTTTGTGCTTCGTTTAGCTCTCTTCTGCGCTTTTTCAGCACTTTCTTAACACTTCTCTTAATGCGCTTCTCTCTCCCGACCGACATCAACGAAAGGAACATTAAAATATATGAAAAAATGGATCGTGAGAACGCCCGACCCCGCGACGGTCGACGAGCTTCGGCGTGAGACGGGGTTAGACCCGCTCATCTGTAAGATCCTCGCGGGGCGGGGGATCGCCTCCCGCGCGGACGCGGAGGAATTTTTTAACAGCGAAACGCTGTCCGACCCCTTTCTCCTCGCCGATATGGAGCGGGCGGTCGAGACGATCCGCGCCGCCGTCGAGGGCGGGGATAAGATCACGGTCTACGGCGATTATGACTGTGACGGCGTGACCTCGACCTATATGCTTTACAGCTATCTCGAGGCGATCGGGGCGGAGGTCGACTGGTATATCCCGAGCCGCGAGGAGGGGTACGGGCTCAATCTCGCCGCCGTCGAACTCCTTCACAAAAAGGGGACAAGGCTCATCATCACGGTCGATAACGGGATCGCGGCGGAGGGCGAGGCGCGGCGGATCGCCGAGCTCGGTATGACCCTCGTCATCACCGATCACCACCAAGTCCCCGAGACCCTCCCGACCGCCGCCGCGATCGTGAACCCTCACCGACGGGACGAGACCGCGTCGTTTCGGAAGCTCGCGGGCTGTGGCGTTGTCCTAAAGCTGATCGCGGCGATGGAGGAGGACGGCGAAACGGCGATGAGCGAGTACGCCGAGTTCGCCGCCGCTGGGACGGTCGCCGACATCGTCCCGCTCGTCGGCGAGAACCGCCTCATCGTTCGTCGCGGGCTGGACGCGATGCGCTGTTCGGAGAACCTCGGGCTTTCCGCCCTCCTGCGCGTGTGTGGGATCGACCCCGAGGAGGAGGTCTCCTCCTCCGAGCTCGCCTACGCGCTTTGTCCCCGGATCAACGCCGCCGGGCGGTACGCCCACCCGCGCGAGGCGATGGAGCTTTTCCTCGCCGACACGCCCTCGACCGCCCGCGCGAAGGCGGAGGAGCTGACCCGCCTCAACGACCTCAGGAAACAGGAGGAGGAGCGGATCATCGCCGAGGCGGAGGAACAGCTTCGCGCCGACCCGACGCGGCTCAACCGGCGTATCTTGATCCTGTCGGGCGAGGGCTGGAACCACGGGGTCATCGGGATCGCGAGCGCCAAGCTCCTTCACAAATACGGTAAGCCGAATATTATTTTAACGATCGAGGGCGAGACCGCGCGGGGGAGCGCGCGGAGCCTCGAGGGGCTGTCGCTCTATGAGCTTTTGACCGAGTGTAAGGATCACCTGATCCGCTACGGCGGGCATACCAAGGCGGCGGGGCTGACGCTCAAGACGAGCGAGATCGGGGCGTTTACCGCCGCCGCCTATGCCTACGCCGCGCGGCGCGAGCCGGTCGTCGAGACGATCGCCGCCGATCTCGCGCTCGCGCCCGACGAGCTGACCGAGGAGAGCGTCGCCCTCCTCGATCGGCTCGAGCCCTTCGGCGAGGAGAACCCCGCGCCGCTCTTTCTCTTCCGCGACTGTACGGTCGGTCAAAAAAAGAGCCTTAAAGAGGGGAAGTACATCTCCTTTCGCTTTTGCTTCGGTGACCGCGAGCTTCGCGCGGTCGATTTCGGCTTGAGCTATGACGAGTTCCCCTATCGCGAGGGCGATCGGGTCGACTTTATCGCCTCGGTCGAGCTGAGCGAGTATAACGGGCGGGTCGACTTTAGTATTCGCGTCGCCGATATTCGCCCCGCCGATTTTGGGCAGGAGCGGTACTTCGCCGCTCTTACCGCCTACGAGGATCTTCGCTGTGGGCGGGTCGACCCGCGCCTGATCCCCCGTATGTCGCCGACGACGGAGGAAATGCGGCGCTGTTACGATATTCTCCGCCGCGCGGACGGCTCGCTCGCGCGGGCGGAGAGCGAGGCGCTCCGCGAGGGCTTAAACCCCTGTAAGTTTCGCGTCGCGCTCGACGTTTTCGCCGAATTTTCGCTCGCGGAGAGCGACCCCGTCGGCGGACGCTATCGCCTCCTCCCCGCGAAGGGAAAGGCGGATCTTACGAAGTCGCGGGTCTTGGCGGGGTTGAGGGGGATGGGAGAGGCGTGAGAGAATTAAGAGAGAATTTTGATATTACCGAGGGCTCTGCCCTCGGACTCCCGCAAGCCTTTAAAAAGGCTTGACCTAAACTTTTGTATTGCTTTAAAAAGCTTTTTGTGAATAAAAAATCCGCGAACTTCGACGAGCTTTGGCTTGTCGAGGTTCGCGGGTTTTTGTTTTAGATCGCGCCTTTCGGGATGCGGATCATTGATCCGTCTTCGCTTTTACGGTGATCTTGAGCTTGAGTTATTTCCGTTTTGAGGGCGTTAAAAAACGCGGGAATCGCCGCGCCCGTAAAAGCTCGGGAAAGGGATTGATTTTTCCTTTTATATGTGATATAATCGGATAAAGACAAAATCGTCATTTACCAAGGAGAATAACATCATGAAAAAAACGCTCTTTTGCCTCTTGTCCGCAGCGCTCTCCCTTTGTTTTTCGGTGTCTGCCGCCGCGTCGGATATTCCCGCCGACGAACCCGCCGAGGGAGACGATCCTCTTTTGAGCGTCTACCAAGAAAGCTCTCCCGCGCCCGGCGTGACGAAGTTCGTCGATAACGACGATTATATCGTCGACGGAAAGGTCGTCGTTAAGAGGGATACGGTCATTCCCGAGGGCGTTAGCCTTTATATCCGGGACGGCGGCTCGCTGATTATCAAAAAAGGCGCGACTGTGACCGCGTTGGGAAAGATCGTACTGGAACGCGGCGGGAAGCTTTATGTGACCGACGGTACGCTCAACATGAGCGGCGTTTTTCACAATTACGGGAAGCTCATTATCCGAAAGGACGGCGTGTTTCGTTCTTCCTTCTCTTATTCGGGAAACGCGGGCTCTCGGATCGTCCTCGAGGGAGAGGCGTATTTCGGGAAGCTGGCGCTGAGCGACGCGGTTCGCGAGATCCGTAAGCTCGACCCGAAGTTTCGGTTAAAAAATTACTGTATCACGGCGTATGACTACGGCGCTCGAACGCCGACGGGCGGACAGATCTATTTCTATTATCGGATCGGGAACGTCCGCACGGATTATTATTACAAAGCCGGGACGGACGCGGACAAACCGACCTTTGAGCGCAAGGAGATCGCTTTGGAAACAGTATACGACGAGGCGCTCGGGGAAAGGATCGCCGAAGCGGCGGAGAAGCATTTTTCGGAGAATATCGGCGAGCTTTCCGACCCGGCGTACAATCTTTTCTCGATCAATACGACGTATGATTATTCTTACGAAAAGGGTCGGCTCGGCTATGAATGGACGTGGTTTGAGTACAACCTTGAGGACGAAATGTGGATGGAAAAGCTCAAGGATGGGCGCGTGAAGTTACGGAAGTAGCGGCGTTCGGCAACATTGCTCGCCGCAAAACCTCCTTCCCTAAAAACAAACAAAAAGCGGAAACCGAGCGGTTTCCGCTTTTCTCTCTCCCCTTATTTATTGATAAGATTGATCTTCCCGACGATCGGGAGCTCTCGCGCCCGCCCGTTAAGGGCGTTCACGATCCCGTAGATCGCGCCCGCGAGGGGGATAGACCACTCCGCGAGGGAAAAGACCCCGCTGACCGAGTGGGCGATCCCGCTCGAGAAGGGGATCGCCCACCAGATCCCCGCCACCGCCGAGACCAGTATCTTCAGCGCGGTCGAGACGATCAGGAGGAGGAGCGCTTGGTTCGCGTGAAACTTCCCGAAGCGCGAGCCGGGATAGGCGACGAGGGGAAGAAAAAAGAGGATCGAGAGATAAGAGACGGCGCAGATCACCTTCGTTTTTTCCACGTCGGCGGCGGCGTAGCCCTCGGCGTTGAGGGCTTCGGGTTCGGACATGGGCGCGGCGGGGTCGGGGTTCGCCGCCCCCGCGCTCTCCTCGACCTTCGCGCCGCAGGAGGTACAAAACCGCGAGCCCTCCTCGATCGGTCGCCCGCAGTATCGACAAAATGCCATAGAGATTTCTCCTTTCCGATTTGGTTGATGATATAATTTTGATTTTGATCTTGATCTTTCCTTTATTTTTTGGAAGGTGTGCCGCTCCGCGCGCCTTCCCTAAATAAGTCAACGAAGCTTACTCCGCCGCTTCGTCCGGGGGAACGTCGTCGCTCTCCTCCGAAGGCGGGTTTTCTTGCGGTTCGGGCTTGATCTCGTCCGCTCGGTTGGCGAGGCGAACCTCGCCGCTCGCGATGTCGACGTCGACGCGATGGCGGTTTTCGCCGCCGACATAGCCGTTACCGTCGCGCGAGAAGTAATGAGAGTCGTTGTCGAGCATCGACGTAACGCCCCCGGACGCCGCGTCACACTCGACCCAAGCGCCCGACCCGGCGGGGAGAAGCACCTCGACCGTCCCGCTCGTCGCGTCGACGGTGAGATCGTCGTTCCAGTCCGCGTAGACGAGCTTCACGACCCCGCTCGCGAGATCGATGTCGCCCTTCCCCGAAATATCCTCGAGCGTGACGTTCCCCGAGGCGAGGTCGACGTCGAATTTCTCCGCCGCGAAGCCGCGAACGGTATGCGACCCCGAGGCACAGTCGATGTTGATCGATTTTACGGGCGGCTTCTCGGGGGAACAATTCCCGATCACGATCTTCCCGCTCGCCGCATCAAGGTCGATCTCCCGCGCGTAGAGGGTGAAGTCCCCCGACCCGCTCGCGACCTCGGCGCTGAATTTCTCACAGACGAGATCGTCCGCCTTGATCTCGCCGGACGCGGCGGAGAGGACGATCTTTTCATATTCCCGCGCGGGGAGGATCAGTTCGAGCTCCGAGGGGTCGCCGCCGAAGTCAAAGAACGTCCAAAAAAACGCGTCCTCCCGGACGATGAGCGTCCCGTTCCTGATCTCACAGCCAAAGCGGATACCCGAGCGCCCCGCCTTATAATAGACCCCGATCATATCGGTGTCCTCGACCTTTACGGTCGTTCGGGCGGCGGCGATCCCGAGGTCGATCCTTTTGACCGTCTCGCTCTCGGCGAGGTTCGCGATATATTCCTCCCCCGCTTGATAGGTCTTGGTCGAGATCCCCCCGAGGCGAAGCCCCCCGTTCAGCCCGTAAACCGACACCCGAAATCCTTCGTCGCCTACCCCCGTCGCCGCGACGGACGCCATAAAACAAACAAGAAATACCGCGAATAGGATACCGAATACCGTTGCGACTTTTTTCATACGTTCCCTGCCTTTCCCGCCGTTTCCGTGTTTTTACGTTTCCTCCCGATCGGCGTACAGACGTTTCGCCCGGCGAAGGCGCGCGTGTGGAGGTTCACGATCGATAAAATAAGGTTGATAAAGCCCGTCGCCGCCTTTATCGCGACGAGGAAGAGGAGGACCGCCCCCGAGACGAGCGTCGCCCCGAGGAGGACGGTCGAGATCGGCGAAAATCCCGAGGAGAACCAGCTCGACACGTCGGTCACACCCATCATCGTCCCGCCGATCATCGACGTGATCCCCGATACCCCGATCGACGCCGCGCAGGCAAAGATCGTGGTCACGAGCGCGGCGAGGGTCGGGAGCGCCCAAGAGAAGAGGAAAAGATCGAGACAAAGCGCGCCGACGATCTTCCCCGCGTAGGGTGGCCGTTTTTTATTTTGGGAAGGCGGCGGAGCCGGCGGGAGAGGCGACCCGACCGCGCCCTGTCCGAGATCGGGGGCGGAGCTTTCGCCGTCCGTCCCGCCGTTCCCGACGCGGATCGACCCGCTCGTGATCCCCGCGTTTAAGGCGTGGAGGTTCGCGCCGCCGATCTTGAGATTGCTTTTCCCGCGCCCGAGGGTCGCCGTCTCGTTGTCGAGCGCGACGGTGATATTCCCCGAGGTGACGCTTGTGTTTAAGTACGCGCCCGACCCGCTCGGGAGGAGGAGCTTTAAGCTCCCGCTCGCGAGGTCGGCGGAGAGGTCGCCGTTCCATTCGGCGTAGCCGACTTGGACGATCCCCGACTTGACGCGAATTTCGCCCGTCCCCGAAAGCCCCTCGACGGTCAGCACCCCGGACTTTTGCTCGATCTCATACCGCTCGGCGAAAAATCCCCTTACGGCGGACGTCCCCGAGAAGCAGTTGACCTTGAGGCTTTTCGCCGCGCGATCCGCGACGGGGTTTCTCAGCTCCATATGCCCCGAGCGGACGATCGCGACGATCTCCTCGGCGTAAGCGCCGAAAGCGGCGCTCCCGCTCATGATCTCGCCGTCGAAGCGCTTCGCGGTCATACCGTCGGCTCGGACGCTCCCGGCGGCGAGCGTGACCGAGAAGTCCTCATACTCGCGGCGCGGGATCGTCACCGTCAGCTCGGAGGGCTTCACGCTCGGCGGCGAGGTGAACTCGGGCGCTTCCTTGATAAAAAGCGTCCCGTTCTCGACCCGCGCGATCAAGCGAACGTTTGAGCGTTCGGCGCGGTAGACGACCTCCGCCGCGTAGGTATCGGCGGCGGCGATCCGCGCGTTCGCGCCCGCGATCCGTATCTCGATCCGGCGAAGTCCTTCCCCGCCGAAATAAGCCCGCTCCTCCTCCCCCGCGCGAAAGAGGCGGTCGATCGCCTTTCCCTCGGCGGGGGCGGCGCTTTCTCCCGCCGCGCCGAAGCCCGTCCCGAGCGGCGCTTCGCCCTCGGCGGTCGCAGACGGGTCGGGGTAGTGATTTGCGCCGGGCGCGTCCGCGCCGAGCGCTCCCGCTTTTTTCGCCCCCTCCCCGAGGCTAAGCTCCGCGTCGGGGATATACTGCTTGGCGATCTCCTCGGGGTCGCCGAGCTTTTCGCATACCTGCGCCTCGGTCTCGCCCGCCGCCGACCCGTCGGAGAAGTGCTGTTCAAAATCGAGGAGGATCTCGCGCTGTTCGCTGATCCCATAGCGGGAAAGCGCGGCTTTTAACCCCTCGATAAATTCCGATCTGTTTTGATAGGTCACTTTTCTTGTTCCCCCTTGAGTAATTTGTTGATCGCGGCGGAGAAGCGATACCATTCGTTCTCCTGCTCGATCTTTAAGACGCGCCCTCGGTCGGTGATGTTATAATACTTCCGGGGCGGTCCCTCCTGTGATTCGACGATGTACGAATCGATGCTCCCGCTGTCCTTTAAGCGCTTTAAAAGGGGATAGATCGTCCCCTCGGTGATCTGCATACAGTCCGAGATCTTATTCACCAGCTCGTAGCCGTAGCAGTCCCCGCGCCAGAGGAGCGACAGGACGCAAAGCTCGAGCGTCCCTCTTTTCAGTTGCGACTGCATTTCCCGCTCCTTTCTCAAAGAGTTTCCGGGCTTGCCCTTTTCTTTTTGGGAAGGCGTACTCCCGACGGATCTCCGCCCCTTTCGGGGCAAATATCCGTTTTTGCCAAGTACCTTGCGCCGCAAAGTACCCTTTGTATTGATTATATCACACGATACCTTGTATTGCAAGATACCGATTGCACAAAAGTAAGTGGGTTTTTCGGCGGGGATTTGGCGGAATTGTATAAACGGATTTGGGGAAGGCGCGGGGGCGGCGAGTTTTTGTCCCTTTTTCTATTAAATGCAATCTTAAAAGATAGCGGCAAATGTTTTGTTCCTTTGGCTGACCAAAGTGGCGCAAAGTCAGCTACGGCAAAAGCCCAAAGCGCCGCGTCCGTGCGGCGCTTTGGGCTTTTGCCTGCAAGCATCCTGCTTGCTCGCGGAAATGTCCTCAGCCCAAGGGTCTGGACGGTTTCCGCTCGGGGGATTTTGCTAGACGGCGCATTTTGATTTCCTGTCCTCGCTCACGCTTTTTCGCTAGCGGAAATTAAGGGATTTCCTACACACCCGCGACGGTTCGGGCTTAAATTTTATAATGA
>JAMPCH010000063.1 GCA_023666265.1 Roseburia sp. | reverse complement strand
ATTATATCATATTTTGTCTTTTTGTGCAACTTTTATTTTTCAGACAAACCCTAATATTGTTGCCACATATAAAGGTGAAACATATTACTATAATGATATTTCCTTTTTGACTGCCACAGTAAAAAGATCAAATTCGTAAAAACTCCCTCCTCGGCGAATGACCCCCCGCCCCCTCCCCAAAAACAAAACAAACCAAGACCCCGCCCCTTCGGAAAAAGCTTTCCCGAGGGGGCGGGGTCATATCATTGATCACCAAACCAAAATTCGCTTACCGCTCCACCTTTAACCCTTGCGCGCTCTCGACGGTGAAGCTTTTCGCTTCCCCGTCGCTTGTCACCTTGATCGTATCGCCGCTTCGCGTCGCGGTCACGGTTAGGATCAACTTCGCGTCTTTATCATAAATTTTACATTCCGCCGTCTTCCCGTCCTCGAGCCCGTATACGACGAGCCGCGCGTTCTCGGCGTAGTCGTACTCAAAGCTCCGCTTAAAGTCGCCGAAGGCGATGATCGAGTTCGGCTTGGCGTAAAGCGGCATTCCGAAATAGTCGTACTTTTTCTCGTACCACTTCCCGCCCGCGAGCGCTTCGCCCGTTTGGATATCCGTCCATGTCCCGACGTCCGGGAGGTAGAAGGAGCAAAGCCCCTCCTCGTCAAAAACCGGCGCGACGAGGAGGCTGTCGCCGAGCATATACTGACGGTCGAGCGAATGGGTCGCGGGGTCGTCGGCGTATTCCATCACCATCGCCCGCATCATCGGGATCCCCTCGATATGGGTCTTGACCGCGTTCGCGAAGAGATAGGGCATGAGCCGCCCCTTGAGCTTTGTAAAATGGCGAAGCACGTCACAGCTCTCCTCGTCGAAGTTCCACGGAACGCGGTAAGAGCTGTTCCCGTGTAGCCGCGAGTGGGTCGACATCAAGCCGAAAGCCGACCACCTTTTATAAAGATCGGGCGTACCCGTCGCCTCAAAGCCCGAAATATCGTGGCTAAAGAAGCCGAAGCCGGAGAGACAGAGCGATAGCCCGCCTCGGATCGTCTCCCACATACTCTCGTAATTCGAGAAGCAGTCTCCGCCCCAGTGAACGGGGAATTGCTGACCGCCGACGGTCGCCGAGCGCGCGAAAACGCACGCCTTATTTTCGCCGTAATATTCCTTTAATACGTTAAAGACCGTCTTATTATAGAGATAGGAATAATAGTTGTGCATTTTATACGGGTCGGAGCCGTCGTAATAGACCACGTCGGTCGGGATCCGCTCGCCGAAGTCCGTCTTAAACGCGTCCACGCCCATTTCACAGAGCGCTTTCAGCTTCGCGGCGTACCATTCGCATGCGGCGGGTTTGGTGAAATCGACGATCGCCATACCGGGCTGCCACATATCGCATTGGAATACCGAGCCGTCCCGCTTTTTGATGAAGTAGCCGTTTTGTACGCCTTCCTCAAAAAGGGAGGAGCGCTGACCGACGTAGGGATTGACCCAAACGCAGATCTCGAGCTTCTTTTCTTTTAGCCGCGTGAGCATCGCCTTGGGGTCTGGGAACATACGGCTGTCCCACGTAAAGTCGCACCAACAAAACTCGCGCATCCAAAAGCAGTCAAAGTGGAACACCTCGAGCGGGATGTCGCGCCGCTCCATCTCGTCGATAAACGAGGTCACGGTCGCCTCGTCATAGTTCGTCGTAAACGAGGTCGTGAGCCATAGCCCAAAGGTATACGCGGGCGGGAGCGCGGGCTTCCCGGTGAGGGTCGTATAGCGCCCGATCACGTCCGCGATCGTCTCGCCGCCAAAGACGAAGTATTCCATATGCTGACCTTGGACGGCGAAGGCGACCTTAGAGACGGTCTCGCTCGCGACCTCAAAGCTCACCTTTTCGGGGTGGTTCACAAAAACGCCGTAACCCCGCGACGAGACGTAAAACGGGATCGACTTATACGTCTGTTCACAACAGGTCCCGCCGTCGTTGTTCCAGACCTCGACCGTCTGACCGTTTTTGACGAAGGTCGTGAATTTTTCGCCGAAGCCGTAGATGCTCTCGCCGACCGAGATCCCGAGCATCTCGCGGAGATAGGCATTATCGCCCGTCTCGCTGTCGGCGAAAAAGTTTTCGCCGCGCTTGGCGCTCATACGCCGCTCGGTGACCCATTCATCCTCCTCGATATAGCTCGTGGTGCGCCAGCCCTGTTTGGTGAGGAGCTTTTCGCCGTAATAATAGCGGACGTCATAGCCCGCGCCCTGAGCGACGACGACCCGCGTTTTCCCCGAGATAAGCTCATAGCCGCCGTTCTCGAGCCTCGTGACGACGGGCGTAAAGCCCGTATCCTCATAAAGCTCAAAGGCGGGTTCCTTTTTTAAAGCGCCCTTATAATGGTCGATCGTGACCTTGATCGAGTTCTCGAGGGTCGAGCTAAAGCGGATCTCGAGGTTCGGTCCGCCGAGGGTCATACCGCGATTTTCGATCGTGCGGGGCGTCGCGAGGACGGTGACCGAGCGGTCGTCGGCGGTGATCTCATAGCTTTGCGTCGCGTAGTTGACGCTGTATCCGGGCTTATTGAGCCAAAATCCGTCTGCAAATTTCATAGTGATACGTCCTTTCCTGTTCAGTATGTAATCGTTTACCGTGCTTATCCCATATTACCATATTCCGCCCCAAAAAGCAAGAGCTTTTTGATTTTTTTCTTTTATTTTTTTGGGAAGGGGACGGTTCGTCCGATTCGATCTCATTCGGGGGAAGGCGTTATCCGACGATTTTTCGTTTTTTCTTCGCGAAAGGGATTGACTTTTTTCGCGGAAGATGGTATAATATTCCTAATTCATCTATGAAAGGAGCGAGGGGAGATGTTCGAGTTGCTTAGACAATATATATATATATATATATATATATATATATCAATAGCTTCTCTAACCTTTTCTCGCGCTGTCGCGCCGTTTCGGCGGTTTAAAAACGTTAAGATAAAAACGCTCGGGCTTTCGTCCTAAGGGACGGAGGCTTCGGGCGTTTTTGTTATATCAGACCACCTCGGAAGTTCCCGAGGAGGTCTATTAAAAAACAAAAACAGGAGGAAGAAACATTGAAAAAAAGACTGTTATCTCTTTTGACCGCGTTTTGCGTGGGAGCGGGAACGTTTTTCTCGGTCGCGCCGACCGCGGTAAGCGCCGCGACGCTCGGCGACAATACCAACTGGTCATTTGACACCGAAACGGGCGAGCTTACCATTCTATCCAATGACGGCACGACCGGCTGGCGGAATAGCAACGACATTCAAAGGTCAGATGTTACAAGCGTCACGATACAAGAAAACGTTACTTCGATCGGGCTCGCCGCGTTCCGTGAATGTTCGAGCCTTAAATCGATCGAATTACCCGATACCGTTACTTCTATCGGTGAATATGCGTTCGAAGTTTGTGGAAGCCTTGAATCGATCAAGATCCCGAGCGGCGTTACTTCTATTGGTGGAAATGCATTTCATGGATGCACGAGTCTTAAATCGGTAACACTACCCGAAAACGTTACTTCGATCGGTGATAGCGCGTTCAACAAAACCGGACTTACGTCCATAACCATACCCGCCGGTGTTACTTCGATCGGTGCAGAAGCATTTCGGTACTCGTCGGAGCTTACGTCCGTAACAATACTTACCGATAAAACGACCGTCGAATCAACCGCGTTTAGCAACTGTTCAAATCTCGACCAAATCACCTATCCCGACGGTTTAGAGGTGACCGTCCCGAGTAAAACGTCAAAGATCGAATATACGGTCGACAACGACGGCGCTGTGACGATCACGGATATTACCCTCGGGAGCGGTAAGACCTCGGTCGAGCTCCCGACGGAGATCAACGACCTTCCCATTACGGAGGTCGACGAGAGCCTCCGCGACAAGGTCTCGGAAAGCGGACATACCCACGACGACGAAAGCGCCGCGACCTGTACGAAAGGGGCTGTTTGTAAGATCTGCGGCGAACACGGCGATCCTTTAGGGCATAGCTATACAAACTATGTACCGAACAATGACGCGACCTGTACCGAAAACGGCACGGAGACCGCCAAGTGTGATAACTGCGACGAGACCGACACGAGAGAGATCGAGAACTCGGCGACGGGGCATAGCTTTGATACGACTTGGTCTAAGGACGAGACCTATCACTGGTACGCCGCGACCTGTGGACATAACGACCAAACGAAGGACAAAGCGGAACACACTTGGAACGACGGCGAGGAGACGACCCCCGCGACCTGCACCGAAAAGGGCGTAAAGACCCTCACCTGTACGGTATGCGGCGCGACCAAGACGGAGGAGATCGCCGCGCTCGACCACGATTTCGACGACGGCGAAGTTACGACCGCCCCGACCTGTACCGCTAAAGGCGTACAGACCTTCACCTGTAAGCGTGCCGGTTGCGGCGCGACCAAGGCGGAGGACCTTCCCGCGCTCGATCACGATTTTGACGACGGCGTAGTCACGACCGCCCCGACCTGCACCGAAAAGGGCGTAAAGACCTTTACTTGTAAGCGCGATAATTGCGGCGCGACCAAAACGGAGGAGATCGCCGCGACGGGTCATCGCTGGAACACCGTTTGGAGCGCGGACGAAAACAACCATTGGCATAACTGCCTGAACGACGATTGCGAGGCGACCGCCGATCTCGCGGCGCACGAGGACGACGGCGGGAAGGTCACGACCGCCCCGACAACCGAGCGCGAGGGCGAAAGAACGTATTCCTGTAAGGTCTGTGAAGCGATCATGAGAAAAGAGCCGATCGCGAAGCTCGACCCCGACCATACCCACACCTTCGGCGCGGATTGGAAGTCGGATAGTACGAACCATTGGCATGAGTGCGACTGCGGCGAAAAAGCCGACCAAGCCGCCCACACCGAGGACAACGGGGCGATCACGACCGAGCCTACTTTAGAGCAGGAGGGCGTAAAGACGTATTCCTGCGCCGTCTGCGGCGTCGTTTTACGGACAGAGCCGATCGATAAGCTCACACCCGAGCATACCCACACCTTCGCGACGGCATGGACGAGCGACGACACGAACCATTGGCACGCGGCGACTTGTGAACATACCGAGGAAGTTTCCGACAAAGCCGCGCATACTTGGAACGACGGGGTGATCTCAAAATTCCCGACCGAGACCGAGAAGGGGCTTAAGCTTTACACTTGTACGACCTGTCAAAAAACGAAGTCGGAGGAACTCCCGACCGTAGAGCCCGAGACAAAGCCCGGCTATTTCAGCTCCGAGGGCGAGACGAGCATCAAAAATGCCGCGCCGAAGGTGATCGTGACCGAAAAGACGGCGCTAAGGACGGCGAACAACGGAGTAAAATACTACAACGAGCGGATCGTCCAAAAGGTCGCCGCCGAGGACGTCGTCGGAAAGACAAAGGCGACCTTTACCCTCTCGAACGGGACGGTCACCAAGACGGTCAGCACGACGAAGTATAACACCGCGCTCACGGTCGACGGCGAAAAGGTCGCGGCGGGCGAAGGCTACGTCTTCCTCGTCTATACCCTCACGGACATTCCCGAAGGTATCAATATCACCGTTTTGGGCGTTACACTTGAATAAGGATAGGAAAGGATGATTATAAATATGAAGAAAAAATATACAGCTCCCGAAGCGCTGATCTCGCTTTTCGACACAAAAGACGTGATCACGGCGAGCGACCAGTCGTCGGCGACCCCCTCCTCTATGACGAACGGCGGAGAGCTTTTGGACGATCAATCGGATAACAGCTACGGTTCGGTCTTTGGGGCGTAATACTATTTCACTCCGAATGTGTAGACAAAAATTCGGCGCAAAATCCATAAATCCAAGATTTTGCTTGAATTTTTGTACACATTCATGTCGTGAAATAGTATGACCCGCCGACCGATCCCTTCCCAAAATAAAAACAAAACAAACCAAGACCCCCGCCCTCGGCGTTTCACCGAAGGCGGGGGGCTTTTTACTCAATTGTTATCTCTGTCTCGCTCAAAACCAAAAATTCAGCCCAAAGTCGTCCGCCTTTACGTTAAAAAGCTCGTCCGCGCGCCAGCCGTCCGCCGTTTTTATAAAGACAAAGTTGTCGTATTCGACGGCGTAATCCGCCTTGTTTTCCGGCTCAAAAAGATCGGTCTGCGCCTCCCAAGCCTTCGCGCCGATCCCTTCCTCGACATAGCGGACGCGGCGAAAGCGTACCTCGTCCTCCGTCTCGGCGATCGGCTCAAATTCCCAGCCCGCGGTATTGAGCGAAGTCCCCCCGAGCGCCGAGCCGGTCATATAAAGCGCCCCGTCCTCGGAGACGAACGTCGGGTGGCGGTCGAGGAGCGACCGAACGACCTCCTCGGTCAGCCCCGAGAGGAGCGCCCGCTCAAAGCTCTCATAGGTATATCCGGCGGCGATATAAAAGCCGCCGTCGGGATAACGGTCGTTGACGATCGTTTTTGTCGTATTCCGAAACAGGACGGCATGGGGGTCGTCGATATGGTCCGTCCCAAAAAGTCGGAGCGCGGAATAAGCGCGAAGAAAGCTCGCCTTGATCTCCTCGGCGTGATCGAGCGTATCGAGGAAATCGCCGATCTTTACGCTCTTGGTGTAACAGGGGTCGTCGCTATAAAGCGCCTCCTCGGGGACGAGATAAGCTTCCTCAAAGGGGAAGTCGAGGATCGCGACCTCCGCCCCCTCCGGCTCGACCCCGTCAAGGGTCAGCTCGCCGAGCGGAAATTCCTCGACGCGCCAGCCCTCGTCCGTTCGGACGAGCTTATAGTCATATTCATAGGTTCGCGGCGGGTCGCCCCTTAACGGGCGGGCGGAGGTCGTCGCGCGGCGAAAGACGATCTCGTCCTCCGTCCGCTCGATCAGCGCGTATTCCCGACCCGTCTCTAAAACGTCCTCGTCGAGCTTTATTTCGCGCGTCCAAAGCTGTCCGCCATAGGCGTAAAAATTGGGGAACGCCGTAAAAAGACGTTTCGCCGCCGATTCGGTGAAGGCGTTCAGATACGCGTCGTAAAAGCGCTCATAGCGGATCCCCGTCGCGTAAAGGACGACCTCCTCGCTGTTGTCGCCGATCGCGGCATTGATCCAAGCCCCGTGGACGGGTGCGGTCGGGCGAAGGACATTCTCCTCAAAAAATCCGAGGAGGGTATACGCCTCCGCGCATTTCTCCGTCAGGTCGGGGTCGCCGAGATCGGATAAAAATTGATAAAGCTTCGGCTCTTCCCGTTCGAGATCGGCGACGGTATACGTAAAGTCCGTCAGCTCCTCGCCGCCGACGGGATCGCCCGAGACCGTGATCGTGTCCGAGCCGTCGAGCGACAGATCGGCAAAAAGCTTCGTTTCGCGCGGCGCGGTGGTGACGGACGGCTGTTCGTCCCGCGCGGTCGTCGTCGTCGGGACGGTGATCTCGATCTCCTCCGCCTCCGTACAGGCGGCGAGGAGGGCGAGCGAACAGAGCAGGGCGATCGCTTTTTTTGTTTTTTTCATTTTTATGACCATTCCCTTCCTCCGGAGGCAGTTTGTGCCGAGCGACGAAGCAAGCTTTTTTTCGCCGCGTCCTTGCGGCGCTCGGGCTTGTTTCTTACGGCTTCCTTGCCTATTTGCCGAGGCACAAACAACGGGTTTGAAAAATCTTCGATTTTTCAAACTTTACCTCGTGATTTTTGATGATAAAACTCGTCCGTAAAAAACCTTCTATATATAATACAATTTAAAACCCCAAAAAGTGACACGATTTTTAAAAAATTTTTAAAAACAATAAAATTTGTAAAATACTCCAAATTCGACCCTTATTTTTTGTCTATTTTTTGGGAACGCTTCGCGGCGGAGCGGGCGAGTAAGCGTAAAAAACGGCGGATTTTACGAAAACCCGCCGCCTTTTACGCCTTCCATAAATAAATCAAGAAAATCCCAAAAAATGAGCCGTCAGATTGACGACGAAGCAGAGCGCGACCCCGACCGCCGTCGGGAGGAGGAGCGCGAGCGCCGTCCATTTTATACTCCCGCTCTCTTTATAAACGGTGATGAGCGTCGTCGAACAGGGGAAGTGAAACAGCGAAAAAAGGAGGACGCAAAGCGCCGTGACCGCCGTCCAGCCGTTCGCCGCGAGGAGGCTTTTAAGCTCCGCGAGGCTCTCCATTTCGAGGATGCTCCCCTCGCTGAGATAGGTCATAATGATGATCGGGACGACGATCTCGTTCGCGGGAAGCCCGAGCAAAAACGCCGTCAGGATCACGCCGTCCAGCCCGATGACCCGTCCGAAGGGATCGAGAAAGTCCGTGATATATCGTAATACGCTCATATCCCCGACGGTGACGTTCGCCGCGAGCCAAAGGATAAGCCCCGCCGGCGCGGCGACCGCCGCCGCCCGCCCGAGGACAAAGAGCGTTCGGTCAAAGATCGAGCGGACGATGACCTTCCCGAATTGCGGCATCCGATACGGGGGGAGCTCGAGCGTAAACGACGAGGGAACGCCCTTTAAGACCGTCTTAGAGAGGAGCTTTGAGACCGCGAAGGTCATCGCCACCCCGAGGAGGATCACGAGCGTCAGGATCAGGGCGGAGAGGACGGAATCAAACAGCCCGCCCGCCGCCCCGAGGAAGAACATCGTAATGATCGAGATCATCATCGGGAAGCGCCCGTTACAGGGGACAAAGCTATTCGTCAGCATCGCGATCAGCCGCTCGCGCGGCGAGTCGATGATCCGACAGCCGACGACCCCCGCCGCGTTACAGCCAAAGCCCATCGCCATGGTGAGCGCCTGTTTCCCACAGGCGGAGCATTTTTGAAACGGGCGGTCGAGGTTATAGGCGACGCGGGGGAGATAGCCCGCGTCCTCGAGGAGGGTAAAGAGCGGGAAGAAGATCGCCATCGGCGGGAGCATGACCGAAACGACCCAAGCGAGAACCTTATACGCCCCGTCGACGACCAAGCCGACCAGCCATTCGGGCGCGGCGAGGCGGTTCAGCCCCTCTCGGAGGAGATCGCCCAGCCCAAAAAGCGCCGACATGAGAAGCTCCGACGGGAGGTTCGCGCCCGCGATCGTGAGCCAAAAGATCGCGAGGAGGAGTAGGAGCATGATCGGATAGCCCGCGCGGCGGCTCGTTAAAATTCGGTCGGCGCGGCGGTCGGCGGCGTCATAGTTCTTCTTCTCGCGGCGTACCGTATCGAGACAAAGCTCCTCCGCCGTCAAGACGATCGACGAGACCATACGGTCCTTTAGATTTTCGCGGGTGATCCCCGCGCGGTCTAAAATTTCCCAAGCGCGTCCGAGCGCCTCGTCGAGCGCTCTTTTCGCCGTTAGCTCCCCGCCGAGATAGCCGTCGATCTCGAGAAGGAGCGCTTCGTCCCCCTCGAGGAGCTTTAGGGCGAGCCAGCGTGGGTCGAGCTTCCCCTTCGCCGCCGTTTCCGCGGCGGGGAGGAGGAGCGCGACCGCCTCCTCGATCGGGCGGAGATAGCGTATCTTTAGCGGCGCGGTCGCGGTCTCTCCGTCCGTCATACGCTCGATCGCGTTCACGAGGCGGTCGAGGTCGCCCTTTTTACGGGCGGTGATCCCGACGACGGGGACGCCGAGCCGCTCGGAGAGCGTATCGAGGTCGAGGACGATCCCCTTTCGCTTCGCCTCGTCCATGAGGTTGACACAAAGGATCACGCGTTCGGTGATCTCCATGGTCTGGAGCGCGAGGTTGAGGTTTCGCTCGAGACAGGTCGCGTCACAAAGGACGACTGCCGCGTCCGCCCCGCCGAAGCAGAGGAAATTTCGCGCCGTCTCCTCCTCCGCCGAGTGAGCCATCAGCGAGTATGTACCCGGGAGGTCGGTGAGGAGATAGGTGTTTCGCGCGGTCTTAAAGATCCCCTCGGCGTTTGTGACGGTCTTCCCGGGCCAGTTCCCCGTGTGTTGGTTCATACCCGTGAGGGCGTTAAAGACGGTGCTTTTCCCGACGTTGGGGTTTCCCGCGAGGGCGACGACCCGCTCCGTCCCGTCGCGCCGCCGCGCCTTTCGCTCCATCGCGCCGCGTCCCGTGGAATGATTTGTCAGTCCCATACGCCCTCCGCTCCGCGATCGACCGCGATGTCGCGGCTATCCTCGCGGCGGATCGCGATGACCGCCCCTCGGATCAGATAGGCGGAGGGGTCGCCGCCGGGGCTACGCCCGATACATTCGACCGCCGTCCCCTCGACGAGTCCGATGTCGAGGAGCCTCCTCCGTATTTGTTCGCCGCTGTAAAGCCGTTTTATCTTGACCCTTTCGCCGGGGCTAACGTCGCATAATCGTTTTTCCATTTTCCCGAGATCCTTTCTTGTCTTTTTTGTGAAGGCGTGCTTCCCGCCGTGTTCGCGGAGACATTCCGCCCTGTTGTATTATATGCCTTTGCTTCGTTTTCGGCGATAGGAAAGGGGAAGATTTTTCGGAGGGGAGAAGCAAGCGCGTCGTCTTGACAAGCGGGGGAGGGGTATGGTATACTGTAAAATAAGGGAAAGAACGGAGATCGGGGGAAGGAGATCAAGCTTATGGAGATCGATAAAAAACGCGGAAGGATGATCTGGATCGTTTTTTTGAGCTACGCGATCCTGACGCTGATCGGGGCGCTGACCCACGAGATGTGGTTCGACGAGACCCAAGCGTGGACGATCGTCCGCGACAACGACCTCGCGGGGATCATGGAGATCCTACGCTCCGAGGGTCACCCGCCGCTTTGGTATATGATCCTCCTCCCGCTTACGCGAATGGGGCTGTCCTGTGAAGTACTTCCGCTGATCAGCTGGTTTTTCTCCGTCGCGAGCGCGGCGCTCTTCCTTTGGCGCGCGCCCTTTGGGGTCGGGCTAAAGGCGGCGTATGTCTTCTCCTGCGGCTCGCTTTTTTTCTGCTCCGTGATCTCGCGGGTCTATTGTCTGATCCCGTTTCTCCTCGCGCTGATCGCGATCGTCTATCCCAAGCGTAGGAAACACCCGATCCTCTTCGGGCTTTTGATCGGTCTCCTCGCCAATACCCACGTCTGCTTTTGCGGCTTGGTCGGGATCTTTGGAATCTATCTGTTGATCGAGCTGTTTCGCGAGTGGAGGGGCGCTCCCCCGCGCGAAAATCTCGGGAAGCTCGTCGGGCTCGGGGTCGCGGGGGTCGGGGTACTCCTCTTGGTGATCCCGCTTTTGAGCTCGGTCTCGCTGAATAATTCGGCGACCGAGATCGCGGCGGGTATGACGGTCGGGAAGGGGATCTCGCGCCTCCTTTTGAGCCTCGACGACGCGATGTATCTGTGTGTGACGGGCTCGGTCTATCCCGAGACCCAGTTCCTTCACCCGATCGCCTCGGTCGCGGCGATCGCGGTCGTCCTCTTTTTGATCGTCTTTCGCCGTTGGCGAAGGTGGCTCACCGCCGCGCTCGTCTTTTTCGCCTTTTATCTTTTTATCAACTCGATCGTCTGGTGGAATAATCCCTCCCGCACGGGCGTGATGCTGTCGGTCTTTATCTTCCTCCTTTGGCTCGCCTTTGAGGAGGGGGGAGAGCGGACGGCGACGATCCGCCTCCCGACGGGAGAGAGCGATTTGGGGAAGGGATCGACCCAAAAGCTCGGCGCGCTCTTGGAGAAGCTCGGACGTTCCCCGCGAGAGACCTGTACACGGCTCGTTACGGCTGTTTTTATCGTCACGATCCCGATCGGGGCGTTTTATCTGATCTCCGACTACTTCGGCGTATTCGCGGCGGCGAAGCCGACCGCCGAATATATCAGGGAAAATTTTGAGCCGGGAACGGTCTTTGTGACCCCCGACGATACCTTCTCGAATATGGCGGCGTACCTCCCCGATTATCTCTTTTATTCACTCAATAGCGGGCGCTTTTATACCGTCACCGATCACGCCGAGAGCGACCCGATCCCGCCCGAGAAGGTCAAAAGCGATCTCGCGGGGTATAAAAACGTCTATTATCTCTCGTCGGCGGGCTATGACCCATACGGCTTAAACACCGACCCAAACGCCTTTTTTACCGTGGCCGTCGACTTTCTCTATCACCGTAACCATTATTATTACAGTATCGCGGATTACCCGCGCGACTAGCCGAATACCGCTCCTTCCCAAAAAAGAAAAAAGGGACAAAACAAGACCGTCGGAGAATTTCGCTTCTCCGACGGTCTTGTTTGTTATTCGATTTTCGCTTAATCCGTCGCAACAAGACCTTCCGCGATCCCGTGGAGGTCTCGGATGACCTCGCTTACGTCGTTTACGCTCCCGCTGATCATCTGTGAGCTGGCTTCGAGAGCGTTGACCGCTTCGTTCGTGCGTTCTACCCCCGTTTGAGTGCTTGCTACCTCCTGCATGATCATATCCGTCGCGGAGGTGATCCCTTTAATGTGGTCGAGCATCGCGTTCGTATGCTCCTCCGCCTCGAGTACGGTATCGGCGGACTTGACCGCTAAGCGGCGAACCTCGTCGGCGACGACCGCGAAGCCCGAGCCATGCTCGCCCGCGCGAGCCGCCTCGATCGTCGCGTTGATCGCGAGGATATTCGTCTGTTCGGATATATCCTTGATCTGTTTTAAGATCTTGGTGTATTCGTCGATGCTGATGCTGATCTCGGAAACGTCGCCCGAGATCGCCGTCGCGCGGCTATGGATATTGAGCATATCCGCGTCGAGCGTCTGCATATCCGCTTTGATGCTGGCGTTCTTTATGGTGTTGTCCGCCGTCTGTTCCGCGATCGGCTGGAGGCGTAGCGTGAGGATCTCGAGCGAGGCGCGGATCTGTTCTACCGAGGAGCGGAGACTGTTCGCCTGTTCCTCAATCTTAGTCTGCATCTCCTTCATATGCTTTTTCTCATGCTCGACGCAGTTCGCCGGAGAGTTGTTCCCTTGGAAGATCGTGATCGCCATCGCGCGACAGCTCTTAAACCCACAGGCGTGACAATCGACGTTGCGCTCCGCCTCGGTGAATTTCCCCATTTGTTGGAAGATCTCCTCGATCTGTTTCTCGGTCGGCTCCGCCGTCTGACAGCGGTTGGTATAGCCTCTTATAAAGTCCTCGAGCCTTAGGGTCTTAAAGATCTTTTTATGGAATCGGTCGCCGCCCTTACGCTTGACCGCCCATTTCCGCGCGCTTTGCATGATGTCATAGGCGCTGAAGTTGTTAAAGCCGTCCTTAGCGCCCGCGCCCGAGTTACAGCCGAATTCACAGGAGAGTACGTCGTAAACGACGGGGAGGGAACGCTCGGGGGTCTCGAGATATTCTCCGAGATCCTCATAGACCTTTTGAACGCCCTCGCTCGTCGCGACGAGAAGGTCGGGGTCATAGGCGTGTAAGCATTCCTTTAAGCCGCCCGGGATCGGATAAAACGCGCCGTCAAAGCCGCGTACCGCCGAGAATTCAAAGTCGCTCCGCCCGGTCGGGAGGGTGATCTTTTCTCTCCTTAAATATTCCGAGAGGCTCTTAAAGGTGACGTTATACTTAACGATCCCGGTGTTCGCGAATTCCGTCCCCTTCGCGATACAGGGGGTCAGACCGACGAGAATGTCGTTGTTATGCAGGTACTTCCGGACATAGACCGCCGTACACATCAGCGGGGACTGTACCGGCGAAAGCTTCTCGAGAAGCTTGGGCTTATGCTTTTCGGCGTAGTTGACGATCGCGGCGCAAGGCTGGGAAATGATCTTTTTCCCGGGGTTTTGTTGGAGATACTGGACGTGCATATATGTACAGATGTCCGCGCCGAAAGCGCCGTCATAGATCTCGTGCGCGCCTTGATCCTTGAGCCATTTTAAAACGTGACGCCACCGACCGTCCATCGCGGTCTTGATCGCGGGGGCGACGAGGAAGGAGACCTTATTTTGCGTCTTTAAAAGGCGCATCACCATCTCGAGGTCGTCGTCGTAATAGCGCGCGCCGTGGGTACAGGCGCGGATACATTCGCCGCATTGGATACATTCCTCGGGGTTGACCGATACGACCGTACCGTCGTTATGGTTGGCGCTCGAGACGGGGCAAACGCGGATACAGGCGTTACAGCCGACGCATTTTTCTTTGGTTACATGGATCATAGCGAACAAGTCCTTTACTTAAGAATTTGCGTATATACTACCTTCTTAATCTTACCATATTTTCTTCATTTTGTCAACACTTTTTTGGGAAATCCGACGTTTTTTCCGAGGATTTTTTAAAAAATACATATTTCCGCGAAAAAACGCCCCAAAAGCAGGTCACGCGGGAGGGGGGACGAGCTCGGCGTAATAGCGGATCATTAAAATAAACGAGAGCGCGAGAGAGAAGCCGACCGAGATCACGAGATACGATACCCGCCGCTTCGGCGACTTCATCAAAACGGCGCAGCCGATCCCGATCCAGATACAAGAGACCGTGAGCGACCCGATGATAAGCCCCATCGGGAGTAAAAAGCTGTACTCGATCTTGGTGAAGGTCGTAACGACGTACATGACCGTCCCGACGACAAAGGGGACGATCGCGAGCGGCAAGACCGCAAAGCCCCAGTTTTTTCGGTTCGCGCGAAAAAAGCTGAGGCTCAGTCCTCCGATGATCAGAGCGATCACAAAACATTCACCGGGCATCGGTACGTCCTTTCTTTGGGAAGGCGTGCTTCCCGTTAAGCCGGGATATATCGGGCTAAAACGTCCTTCGCGGCGGCGTTATCCGCCGTTATGAGATAGACGACATAGTCGCCCCGCGCCTCGGCGATCGAGCCGTCGAATTTATACATCTCCTCGGGGGTATACGATTCATAGGTCGCGCGTTGGCTCTCGAGGCGCTTTTTGACCGCGTCCTCGCCCGCCTCGGCGAGCGCCGCGCTCTCAAATTTTATGACCGCGAGCTCGTCGGGATAAGCCCCCGACGCACACATACAATAAGACGCGTCCGTGATACCGCTCGGATCGAGTCCGTCGAAGTAATACTCGAGGTCGTCGACCCCCTTCTCAACGGCGGAGCTGATCGGGACGTCCGCGAGGATCGCCGCCGTGACCTCCGAGACGCTGAAGTCCGAGGGGACAAAGAGGAAGGCGTCGTCCCCCTCGCCGACCGGGGCGTTCTCCGCAACGGTCGTCTCGGTCGCGTCTGTCGCCGCCGGGGCGGGATCGCCGCTCTCGGAACAAGAAGCGAGCGAGAGGAGGATCGCTCCTGCCATAAATAATCTTAATACATTTTTTTTCATTTTTATGACCATTCCTTTCCTCTGGAGGCAGTTTGTGCCGAGAGCCGAAGCA
>JAMPCH010000062.1 GCA_023666265.1 Roseburia sp. | reverse complement strand
AAGCCCGCCGAGACCGCCGCCGCCGAGCCGCCCGACGAGCCGCCGGGGACGCGGGTAGGGTCATAGGGGTTACGCGTCTTGGCGAAGGCGCTCGTCTGGGTCGAGCCGCCCATCGCAAATTCGTCCATCGAGGTCTTACCGAGGAGGACGGGGTCGTCGGCGCTCAGCTTTTCGATCGCGGTCGCGTTATACGGGGGGATAAAATCCTCGAGCATACGCGAGGCGCAGGTCGTCCGAACGCCGTCGGTACAGATATTGTCCTTGATCGCGAGGGGGATCCCCGTGAGGGGGGTGGCTTCGCCGCGGTCGATCCGCGCCTGTGCCTTATCCGCGCCCGCGAGCGCCTCCTCCTCGGTGACGGTGATATATGAGAGGATCTCGCCGTCCTCCGCCTTGATCTTCTTTAAAAATTCGGACGTGAGCTCTCGGACGCCGATCTCCTTTTGATCAAGCATTCTCCGAAGCCCCGCGACCGTTGTCTTTTTCAGATCCATATGATAAAGCCCTTTCTGTCGGTAAGATTTGTTTAGGCTACACCGCACAATTATTGTCGTTCGAGTGGCAGTCAGATTTTTTGTCAGATTGTACAGAAGTTGGGCAGGAAGGCTGTCGCCTTTCAAAAAAATTCTGTGCAATATGGCGGAAAAGATGGCTGTCGATGGGACGGCAAAGGCGTAGCCGGTAATTGTGCGGTGTTGCCTTTATTCCATCATTTTGGGGACGACGTAACAGTTATCGCGGGGCGCGGTATTTTGCTGCAGCCGCTCGGTCGGGAACGAGGGCGCGGGCGCGTCGGCGCGGAGCGCGGCGTAAGCGATCTCGTTATGATCCTTTGTATCGTCATAGCTTATGTCAAAATCCTTAATGGTATCCATAAGGTCGATGATGTCCGACATTTCGGCGATCGTCCGCTCGCGTTCCTCGTCGGCGTAATTGAGCTTTGACAGCCCGCATAAATGCTCAAACGTTTTCTGATCCATGGTCTTGTCCCTTTCCCTAAGGCAATACCGCACAATTGACCGCTGGACTTCGCTCGCGAAGTCCTCGCCTTATGCCGTCCGATTGACAGCCATATTTTCCGCCATATCGCACAAAAATCTTTTGACATACGACAGTATGCCTGCAAGATTTCTGTACAATCTGACAAAAAATCTGACTGCCACTCGAACGACAATCATTGCGCGGTATAGCCTTGAACATATTCTATCTTATTATACTATAAACGGGAAAAGATTGCAAGCGCTTTTTTGTACTTTTTTGTTTTATTTTTGGGAAGGTGCTTTGCGGGTCGCTTTGGGCGCTTGCGTCCTTGCCTTGCTGTCCGTTTTGTGCTTCGGCGTCCGTGCCGAAGCCTCGGGCGGACAGCCACCGCCTCCGTGCGGCGCGCTTGGGGCGACACCGCCAACGCGTCCGTGCGTCGAGCGGCGGGGGGATCGTTTCTGTTTATAAAAATGAAGCAAACCCCGCCCTCGGGAAGCTCCCAAAGGCGGGGTCGTGTGTTGTATAAAATCGAATGAGCGCGTTATTCCTCGGTGAGGTTATCCTCGACCCACTTCGCCGCCATCAGCGGCGAAAGCGTGATATTAAGCTCCTCCGTCTTGGTGTCGAACGATGTTTCGCCCGCCGAGGCGGCGTCCGACCCGAGGATCTCATAGGTGATCTGAGTGCGGTATTCGATGTGACAGAAGAGGAA
Source organism: Roseburia sp. (assembly GCA_023666265.1). Classification (GTDB taxonomy): domain Bacteria; phylum Bacillota; class Clostridia; order Oscillospirales; family Ruminococcaceae; genus Ruminiclostridium_E. The sequence goes on along the minus strand of JAMPCH010000062.1, from coordinate 13,512 downwards.
CTCGGGCGGGATCTCGTCCGCGCCGGCGACCTCCTCGAGCCAGCGGATCGGCGACATACCGCCGATGCTCACCTTCCCGATGAGCCAGCCGCCCGCCGCCGCCGCGTCGTTCGCGCAGAGATAGAGCGAGAAGCGGAAGGGGCGCTCGCTGTCCTCGGTCAGAACCTCGACCTCAAAATTCTTGAGCGTGAAGCAGTTGATCACGCGGGACTCAAAGCCACAGGCACAGCACATCCCGCCGTAGCCCGAGAGCTTGGCGTTGATGTCCTTGGCGAAGTAGTTGAGGTACGAGCGGCTCTCGCTGTGCTTGGCGATCCGCCGACACTCCTCGCGAAGGTAGGCGAATTCGTCCTTTGTGATGATCGGGAGCGGCTTCATATAGATCGGGAGCTGGTCGGGTATGATCCGATTCGGCTCCTCCGCCGTGAGATAATGCTTACTTAAAAGCGAGCGGTTCTCGCCCGTGATGATATACTCGGCGATCTCGGCGAATTCCGGCTTGGTGAGATCGGCGCGTAGGGTGATATACTTCTTGGTTTTTTCGCGCCATTCGAGCTTGATCTCCGCGCCGACCTCGACGATCTTGACGATCTTCCCGTCCTCGCCGACGAGCGCGACGCGGTCGGTTTTAAGGTCGCTGACATAAAGCTTAGACGCGCGGTCGGCGATCTCGGTCTCGGTCAGCCCGTCTCTCGCGAACATTCGCGTTAAGAGCGACTTCTCAAAAAGATAACGGCTCTTATCGTTCGGGAAGTCAAAGACCCGCCCGTCGAGCATCCCGCACTTAATGAGCGTCCCGACGTCGCCGACGAGATCGAGCATATCCGCGTTAGAGACGGACGGCGGGATCATAAACTGTTTATTATACGCCGCGAAGCGATAGCGCTTATTGATGTCGAGCTGGAGGGTGATCTGACCGCCCTGTTCCTTGATCTCGCGGAGGAAGGTCATCGTATCCTTCCCCTGAGTAAACGAGTTGATGAGCATCGAGACGACGTCGTTATAATTCTGGTGGGTATCAAAGCGGTTCTGACGCTGTTGGATCGTCATCATCGCGTCGTTGATGTTCGCGATCTGCATCTTCGACGCCTCAAAGCGCTGCTGTTCGTCGCCGTGAGAAAAATAGAGCTGATAATACTTCATGACGACCTTATAGTCCTCATGATAGATCTCGTCATACATCGCGAAAAGGCGTTCGAGATCGCGCTCGTCGCCGATGATATTATCCTTTAAGATCGTCTCCGCGACCTTCTTGGCGGCGGAGCTAAAGGCGTAATAAAACTTATGATCCGAGCGGTTTGGGGTCGCCTTAGAGTCGATATAATACGCCTTGCTCCCGCGCGTAAATTCATAGAGATATTCGCGCCCGCCCGCCGAGCCGTCCTCATTCTCCCAGTGATACGCGGCGTAAAGCGTCTTGTCGCCGTCGCTCCCGACCTGTTCGCGGAGCTGATCGAGCGCGTTTACGATATACTCGGTATGCGCCGAGCCGTCCTTATGAGCTTGGGAAGGGATATGCTCGGCGACCGTCTGAAAGCCGGTCTTTTTGATCTCCTCATAGGGGATCGCCTCGGTCTCGCCGGGATAAACGAGGGAGAGACTGTTTTGAAACTGTGACTCGAGCGCTTTCCCAAACTTACTCGAATGGATATAATGGTTAAAAAACTCAAAGGCGTAGGATTTTGGGAAGAGGAAATAGCGGCGGTCGCTCTTGGGGACGGGCTGCATCGTCAGGACGAAGTAGCGCCGATAAACGTTTACCATATCGAGGAGGTCCTTACGGATACGGTCGGTGACCTCCTTCTCGCTGCTATGCTTGATCCCGGTACGGTGAGAGGTGATATAATCGTTGGGGACGCTGATAAAAAAGGCGGAGAGGTGTTCGTCGAGGAAGGCCTCGTTGTCCTCTTTATAAAGCCCGGTCAGCTCATAGGTCGAGAAGTAGTTGTACTTTTGGCGAAGGAGCTTTACGAGCTCGGCGCGCTTCCCGTTCGCGACCGCGTAGGGGATCAGGTAGGAGAACCCGTTATTCTCATAGCATAAAAAGTCGATCATGCTCTTATTATTCTGCATGAAGCGAATATTCGGGTATTCCTCCCCGGGGCGAAGGTACTGCATGATCTTATAGACGGTCTTAGCTTCGCCGTTGACCTGGACGCCGAGGCTGATCGTCCGATCTCTCGCCTCCTCACGCTTCCCGTTACGGGTGTCCATATATTTCTTACGGTTAAACGCGAAGCAAAGCTCCATCAAGCTCAGATAGTCGCCCTTTTTATCGGTGAGCGATAAAAAGTTATCCATGATCGCGTTAAACTCGTCGCCGCGCACCTTAAAGACGATCTCGGTCCCCTTAAACTGACTTCCGAAAAGGTCGAGCTCGAGGATCTTGAGATTTCCGTTATCGTTCTTGATCTTAAAGCTGAAGTTATTCGACTTGAGCGAGAGCCACTCGACGTTTAGGAATACACTCTTCGCCCCGACGCCGAAGCGCCCCTCTCTCGTCCCCGTCTTATCGCGCTCGCCGCGCCCAAAGCTTAAATAATAAAGGATCTGCTCCATGGTAAAGCCGACCTCGTTATACGAGAGGCTCACCTGATGCTGATTGGTCGAGAAATTCATCAGGACGCGGATGTCCTTTGTCTCATAGTGACAGCCGAAGGTATTCTGGAGCAGCTCGCGCAGGATGCTCTCCTTCGGATAATCGTTGATACTGAGCATGGTGTTAAAGGCGGTACGCCCGCTAAACACCTCGTTAAAATATTCGCGGAAGGGCTCGCTGTCCGAGCTTCCCGTAAATAGCGCGGTCTGGATCTTTTTGAGCGCGGCGTCCCGCTTCGCGGTATCGTCCGCGGCGTGACCCTCATAAAAATCGCCGATATATTGCTTTAGCTCCGCCGCGAGCGCCTCGCGCTGTTTCGTTTCCTCATAGCTCAAAATGAAATCACCCCTTTTGTTAATGCTTGATATTTATTTAGGGAAGGAGCGTAAGCTCCCGGTTTCGTATCGTATCGGGCGAGGTCAGATGATCCCGTCGTTATACGCCTTCATAAACGCCTCATAAGAGCCGCCGTAGCCGAGCTCTTTATGCCAATACAGCCAAATATGATATAAGACCGTCGGGCGGAGCATATCGGAGATCGGGGCGAAAAGGTCTTTTAGATAGACGTAGCCGCCCGCGTCCTTCGCCATTCTTTTAAGCGTCGCCTTGGCGCGCTTAACGCCCTCGATATACGGGTTTCCGTCGAGGAGCGAGGCGAATTTTTTATATTCGTCGTTTTGTACCGTCCCGCGCGGGATGATCTCGAGCGCCCCGCCCTCGTCAAAGGAGGCGTAGCCCTCGCGGATCGCCGTGACGTTATCGCGTACCGCGTCGAGGAGAACCGCCTTGTCGACCTCCTTCCCCGCGACGAGCTCCGAGACGCCGAGCGCCTTGGCGAGGACGTCGAGCTTTTTCGCCGCGTATTCGTGGGTACGGGCGGCGGTCGTGAGATTTCGCTCGGCGGGGATCATATAGTCGCTCTTAAAGCGCGAGATCACGTCAAAGCTCGACCCGACCGAGCCGGTATAGTCCGCGATATATTTTATATCGATCAAGAGATCGGTCAGGATCGTCTCGATCCCCTCGACCCTAAAGAGTACGTTTTCGCCGGGGAGGTCGCGCCGAAACGCCTTATAGAGGTTTCCCGCGAGCGCCTTCTTTAAAATGCGCCCGTCAAAAAGCCCCTCGTTATCGCTGAAGAGGATAAACTCCGGGTCGTCGCCGCCCGCTAAGCCCCTTCGCTTAAAGCGGCGCTCTAAAACGGCGGGGTTGTCGGGTAATTCATAGTTGATGATATGGGTGACGGGGCTGAATAGGGCAAAAAGCTCGTCCTTCCCGTCCCGTGTGAGGACGACGCTGAGCTTTTGCGCCGGCTCGTCCTCGAGCCACTGACGGATCCGCCGTAAGCCGAATTGATTTAAAGCGGCGATCCTCGAGCGCTTCTCAAAATAGATCGCCGAGAGGATCTTTTCGACATAGGCTAAGGTCGCGTCCGAATCAAAGTAGACGATCGCGGTCTGATCCTCGGACGCTAAGACGGGGTCGATCACGTCGAGGAAGGCTTTTAGCTTAGGGTCGGTATTTTTTAAGACCTCCGCCTCGGTATGGGTATAAGAGGGACGAAGGTAGATCTTACGCTCCTCCAAATTATATTCCTCAAAGATATTCCCGCCGTAGGGATAGCGCGCCCCGCCCTGACCCTCGTCGATCCTGAGGTTCTTTGGGATACGCTTGGGGTCGACCGTATAGGCGATCGGCTTGATGGTTCGGCGATCCTTCCCCTCCGAGGGATAGTTTAAATAGGGGTTATCCATCGAGAAGGCGGTCACCTCGGGCGTGATCGACGCGATCTCGGCGGGCGCGTCCTTTAAGAGCGCCTTTATCAGCTCGGCGACCCCGGTCGGGGGCGCGTCATAGGGCGCGGGATAGGGCGAGAAGAGGATCAGCTTATCCGCCTTCATCCCGAGCCTTTGATAAAGGGCGAGCTCCGCGCCGTCGATACTCCCCGACGCGTCGGCGATCAAGAGATCCCATACGATCCCGCTCTCGCGCATCTCCGCGAGGACGGGCGCGTTCTCGGCGGATAAAACGTCCTCGGGGACGATAAAGAGGTTCGCGATACGCGGCGAAAAGAAATAGACCGAGTCTTTAGCGCCCGAGGCGATCTTAAACTCGAGCCCGAGCCTTAGGAGCGCCGCGCCGTACCAGCTATGGGCAAAGCGGTCGGGACAAAGGATTAGGATGTTGGGGTCGTCCTTTTGGTTTAAGAGCGCGAGGGCGCAAAGCATCGCCTTCTCCGCCTTCCCCTCGCCAAAGCCGCTGAAGTCCGCGCAATAGCGAAAGCTCTCAAGCTTCTCGAGGAGGCTCACCCGATAAGGGTCTAACGCGAGACCTGCGGCGGGAAGCCGCTTCATATCGTTATCGTTCATATTCGTTTCATTCCTTCTCTCCGTCGCCGTTGGGCGTATTGTTTTATGGAAGGAGCAAAAAGCGCTCGATCTTATGCGCTAACGCTCCAAGATACATTATACTACATTTTTGTTACAATTGCAACGGTTTTTTTCGTTCGTGAGAGGAAATAGCCGATTTTCACAAAAAACAGCGCCGAAATTTGAACGGAACAACGATTTCGGGTTACAGTTTCGGCGGAGAGAAGAAAAAAGAGATCTTACGGCAGATAAAGAGCGGGGGCTTTGCCCCCTCGCGTGCGAGGACGCGAACAAAACCCCGAAACGCCCCTTCCGCTTTTTCGCTTGACAGAATCCCAAAAAAGGAGTATACTATAAAATGGGAGAAATGCGGGGCGGCGAGGAAAGACCGGGAAAAGCCCGCGCCTTCCCAAAAAACAAAAGACAAAATCGGAGGTCGCAATGAAATTCAGATGGAATAAGCGGTATCTCGGCTGGGGTCTGACGGCGTTCGCCGTGATCTTCGCGAGTACGCTCGTGATCTTTATCTTAATGAATCAGCATAGCCTCGCGGCGGGGATCGGGGGCTTTTTAAACGCGCTCGTCCCGATCTTTTACGGGTTTATCCTCGCCTATCTCCTTTGTCCGATCGTCAATTTTTTTGAGACGCGGGTCTTTGGGCGGCTCTTCGCGAAGAAAAAAGCGCCCGACCGCGCGGAGGCGAAGGCGCACGGGCTCAATATCTTCGTTAAAAATAAGCTCGCCCGCGTTTTTAGTATCCTCGTGACGCTCGTGATCGTGATCGCGATCATCGTCGGGGTCATCAGCGCGATCATCCCTCAGCTCGAGTCGACGATCCGTATCCTCGTCAATAATATCCCGTCTTATATCGCGACCCTCACCGACTGGATCACGTCGGCGTTCGCCTCCTTCCCCGATCTCGGCGCGGAGGTCACGGATATGGTGAACCAGTCCTTCGTCGCCTTGCGCGACTTCCTCTCCAACTCGATCCTCCCCCAAGTCGGCGACTATCTCGGCTCGCTCACGAACGGGATCGTGAGCCTCATCGGGATCTTGATGAACCTCGTCCTCGGTCTCGTGATCAGTATCTACTGTCTTTATAGTAAAGAGCTTTTCTCCGCGCAGGCGAAAAAGGCGCTTTACAGTATCCTAAAGGTCAAGCACGCGAACACCTTTATCGGCGCGGTACGGCGGATCCACCGCTCCTTTGGGAGCTTTATCACCGGGACGCTGATCGATTCCTTTGTCGTCGCGTGTGTGACCTTTATCGTGACGACCCTCTTTAATATCCCCTTCGCGCTCCTCGTCTCGGTCTTGATGGGGCTGACGAATATCATCCCGTATTTCGGACCGTTTATCGGCGCGATTCCGAGCGCCTTCCTCATCTTAATGGAGGATCCGCTTAAAAGCCTTATCTTTATCGCGATCGTCCTCGTGATCCAAAACCTCAACGGGAACGTTTTAAGCCCCCGTATCCTCGGGGAAAATATCGGGCTCTCGAGCTTTTGGGTCATCTTCGCGCTCCTCGCGGGTCAGGGGATCTTCGGCTTTTGGGGTCTCATTATCGGGATACCGCTTTTCGCCGTCATTTACAGCACCATTCGGGCGCTCGTCGCCGCGCGGCTCGAGGCGAAGGGCTTACCCGCCGGCTCGGATATATATACCGATATAAAATGCTTTGAGGAGGAGACGCTAACGCCCGTCTCGCTCTCTCGCGAAGGGAAGGACGAGCGGGAGAAGGAGAAGAGACCCGAGAGGGGGACGCCCCGAAGGGTTCACAAAAGCAAAACCCAAAAATCAACAACCGAAAGGAGCGGTCACGACGATGAATCTTGAAAAATTAAAAAAGGATTACGGCGAGGTGATCTGGGCGGGGAGGAAGTGTATCTGCGGTCTCCCGATCTCGTTTACGCGGTATATCTTGACCGATACGACGCTTTTTACCAAGATCGGGCTCTTTAATATCCGCGAGGACGAGATCGAGCTCTATCGGATCTTTGATAAAAAGATCACGTTTACGTTCTTTCAGCGGCTCGTGAAATGCGGGACGATCGCGCTTATGTCTAAAGACTCGGATACGCCCGTAAAATACCTCGTCTCGATCCGCTATCCGCGCGAGGCAAAAAAGATCCTCGACGAGGCGGTCAAAAACGAGCGCGATAAATATTACGTTCGCGGGCGAGATATGATCGGCGGCGCGGGTCACGACCTGAGCGACCACGAGATCGACCCGAACGAGATGGTAGAATAGACAAATCCAAAAGCCGAATTTGTGCAGATTTAACGAAATTTCCCGATTTTTGAAAAAATCGCATTTTCGGTGTCACTTTTTGCCCTTTTAAATTGTTTTATATTATAGAGGGGATTTTTCGCGGGGGTTTTTGACTGCCGCGAGGATCGGCTCACGATGTCGCGGTTCGGTCGGGCGAAGCAAAAATGCGTTGTCAAAATAGACAAACCGAAATTCCGAATTTGTGCAGATTTAATGAAATTTTCCGATTTTTGAAAAAAATCGCATTTTCGGTGTCACTTTTTGCCCTTTTAAATTGTTTTATATAATAGAGGGGGATTTTCGCGGGGGTATTTCGCCCCTCGCGAGAGATCATATGTCCCGGTTCGTCCGGGCGAAGCAACGGTAACTATATTAAAGAGCTATGCCCGCCCTCGGACAGGCTCTAAAGAAAGGAAGAATAAAATGAAAAAACTCATCCAAAAGTCAGCCGCGATCCTCCTGTCGCTCTCCGTGAGCGCCGCGAGCTTATCGACGGCGGCGTTCGCGGCGGACGCCGAGCGCTGTCCCGACTGCGGCGCGATCCTCTCGACCGAGACGGTCTCGGTCGAATACGGCGCGTCCGTCTCAAAGCCGACCTATAAGATCAAGGGGTCAAAGGGGACGCGTAAGATCAAGCTCAGTACTAAGACCTCGGGCGCGACGATCTATTATACGCTCGACGGTAGTACGCCGACCACGTCGAGCTATCGCTATACCGGGCTTATCACGATCACCAAGAATACCAAGATCAAGGCGATCGCCGTTAAGAGCGGGAGCAGTAGCGCCGTTATGTCCAAGACCGTTAGGATCAAGACGCTCCTCGGCGACGTGACCGGCGACGGGAACGTCAACGAGACCGACTATACCCGCCTCCAAAACTGGATCAACGGGTCGACCTCCTATGGCTGTAAAGACAACGCGGACGTGAGCGGGAACGGGAAGATCAACAGTACCGACCTCATCTACTTACGTCAGTACTTAGACGGCGACATCGACGACTTCCCGGCGGCGGGCGGCTCGTCCTCGTCCTCGACCTCGACGACGACCTCCTCGTCGATCAAACAGCCGACCATGACCGTTTATAAGTCCTACGGCGGTAAGAAGATCAAGCTCGAGACCGAGACGAGCGGCGCGACGATCTATTATACGACGAACGGGAATAACCCCACCACGAGCAGCACCAAGTACACCGGGACGTTTATCCTCGAGAACGGCGCGACGGTCAAGGCGGTCGCCTATAAGGGCGGGAAGTACAGCACCGTCAAGAGTCGTACCGTCGACGTCGGTCAATGTGACCTACCCGTATCGAATATGGACGACTCTAAGGAATACACCGACTCGGTCAAGATCACGCTGACTTGTCCGACGGCTGACTCGAGAATTTATTATACGACCGACGGGAGCGACCCGGTACGCTACGGTAAGCTTTATTCGAGCCCGATCGAGTTGACCGCGAATACGACGCTCAAGATCTTCGCCGAGGCGAAGGGTTGCGCCAACAGCGCGGTAAGGACGTATAATTATAAAGTAAAATCGACGAACTTCACGATCAGCGGCGTGGTATGGGACGATACGACGACCGAGAACGTAAAGGCGGACGGGATCAAGCAATACGGCGAGGCGGGGATCAACGGGATCACCGTTAAGCTCATCAATACCGCGACCGGATACACCGAACAGACGGTAACGACCTCGACGATCAACTATGTCGCCGGCTCTTATGTCCTCGATAAGGCGAAGGCGAACAACACCTATAAGGTGACCTTTGAGTTTAACGGTCAGAAGTATCGCCCCTATGGGAGCATCGTCTCCGGCGGGAACCAGGCGATCATGGGTACGACCTCGGGATCAAGCTCGGTAGCCGATCTCGTGATCAAAAATGGCGGCGCTTACGCGGCGACCACCGGTAACCTCATCGCGGCGGTCAACAGCCGCACGACCGCGTCGGTAAGCTCTCAATTCACGCTGTCCGCGACGACAACCTCGTCCTACAGCTCGACCGCCTCTAACGTAAACCTCGCGCTCGCGTCGAACGTTTACGGCGATCTTAACCTCCGCTTTGGGAGCACGAGCGTGACCTCCGCCTCGACCAACTCGATCACGACCGCGACGTCGGGTCAAAAGGTCTATGGGAACGACACGCTCTCCTATACCTTCACGGCGACGAACGACTCGCCCTATCAAAACCTACGCTCGGCGGTGCTCTACTTCTACCTCGATAAGAGCTTAGAGCTCCAGAATATCCACCTCTCGAGCGGGAGCTACGCCTCCTATTCGCTCGTATCGACGGCGGGGAGCGGGCTTCAGAAATACTCGATCAGCTGTCCGACGCTCGAGGCGAACGGCGGCTATGTATCCTTCACCGTGACCGCGAAGGTAAAGCCCAACCTCTCGGACAACACCACGATCATAAGCTACGCCGAGGTCGGCGAATACTCGTTCGTGGGAGCCTGCTATGATAAGGACAGTATCCCCGGGAACTTTAACTATGCGGCGAGAGAGAGCGACGAGGCGGCGTCCGTGACCCTCTATGGGTACAGCGACATCACCGCGTCTCAGACGATCACGCTCAATTCCAACAACGACTATTCCTCGATCCTCGTCGGGACGTCCAAGACCTACGCCTTCACGATCACGAACGGGACGGGTCAGACCTCCGACTGGTCGGTACAGTCGGTCGGCGTTGACGTGGCGATCCAAGAATTTGCGTCCGCCTCAAACGGCGTTGTAACGGGAACGCTCGTCGTTACGGGACGTAACGCGGGCAGCGGGACGATCATCGTCTCGCTCAGGAGAGACGCGACAAAGACGATCTCGATCCCCGTCACGGTCGTTGCGGCGACCCCTGCGGCTTAACTTAAATTTATAGCTTCGGCTTAAAGACGATCCCCGACCTTGGTCGGGGGTCGTTTTTTTGCTTTTATTTTGGGAAGGGGGGTGCTTTGGGGTAGTTTTCGTTTCTTTTTCCGATAAGCATAAATTTTGGAAAAAGGGTCGAAAACCTGCCCGAAAGAACCCCCTTCCCAAAAAATAAAAAAATCTCCCCAAACCCCCTTGACAAACTTACACTACTGTGGTATTATAGGTTTAGCCGATAAACTACAACAGTAGTGCGGCGTAAAATATCGATATTTTTACTTTCATAGGAAAGGATGATGTTAAAAATGGACGGAAAGCTTTTTAACGCGGAATTAAAGGTCATGGACGTACTCTGGCGCGAGGGCGAGGCGACGGCGAAGCATATCTCCGACGTCCTCGCCGACGAGATCGGCTGGAATATGAATACGACCTATACCCTCATCAAGCGCTGTATCAAAAAGGGCGCGATCGAGCGGAGCGAGCCGAGCTTCCTCTGCCGCCCCCTCGTCTCAAAGGAGGCGATCCAAGCGGCGGAAACGGACGAGCTGATCGATAAAATTTTCGACGGCTCAGCCGATCGGCTGTTCGCGGCGCTCCTCGGGCGAAAAAAACTCTCCGCCGATCAGATCGACCGCCTTTGGGCGATCGTCAACGAGGCGGAGAACGCGGATAAGGAGTGATCGTCGTATGACCCTACTCGAAATGAGCTTTACCGGCGCGGTACTGATCGCGGCGGTGCTGATCCTCCGCGCCCTGCTCTTAAACCGCCTCCCTAAGCGGACGTTCGCCGCGCTCTGGGGCGTGGCAATCCTGCGCCTGCTGTTGCCGTTCTCGGTCGCCTCGGCGCTGAGCGTTTACGCGCTCTTCCCCGCGCCCGTGACCGAGCCTGCGGCGGTTACTTCTCCCGATTTTTTGGGGAAGGGCGCTCCCGACGGGGCGGCGGTCGTCCCGCCGATCTCGTCCGCTCCCGGGGCTTCTCCCGAGAGAGAGGTTCTCCCCGTCACGGGCGGCGCGGCGGAAGATGAGACCGTAGACGCTCCCGCCCCCGCGCCCGTCTCCGTCGAAACCGTTCTCTTTTTCGTTTGGCTCGGCGGAGCGAGCCTTATGGCGGGCGGGTTTACCTTCGCCTATCTGCGCGAGCGGCGGCGGTTCGTCGGCGCGATCCCGCTCCAAAATGAGTTGATCGAGGAGCGGCGGAGGGCTTTGGGTATCGTGCGGAGGATCACGCTCGCCCGCTCGGATCGGGTCGCCGTCCCCCTCACCTACGGGGTACTGCGCCCGACGATCCTGTTGCCCGACTCGCTCGACCTCTCGGACGAAAAGCGGCTCGGCTATGTTCTCGAGCATGAGCTGATCCACATTCGCCGTCTCGACGCGCTGAAAAAGCTGCTCTGCGCGTTGGCGCTCTCCCTTCACTGGTTTAATCCCTTGGTATGGGTAATGTTTTATTATTACGAAAGAGATCTCGAGCTTGCCTGCGACGAAGCGGTCGTCCGGCGGCTCGGGGAAGAAAAACGTTCGGACTACGCGCGGGCGCTCATCGGACTGGCGGCGGAGCGAAGCGGCTTTCGCCCGTTTTACAGCCGATTCGGCGGTCCCGCGATCGAAGAAAGGATCAAAGCGATCATGAAAATAAAAAAGAAGACCTTCACGGCGGGGGCGGCGGCTTGTCTCCTCGTCCTCGCGACGGCGGGAGTATTCACGACCTCCGCCTCAGAACAAGACCGCGAAAGCGGCACACCTTCCCTAAAGGAAAAAGAAAGGATCATCGTCGCGGCGGAGGAAGCGCTGAACGGCGGCGCGGTCGACGAGACGAAATGGTGGACGGCGGCGGAATTTGAGGAATGGATCGCCGAGCAGAAAAAGGAAATGGAGGCTCTCATCGGGACGGGGAGCGGCTGGTACGACGGGGAAGGCGTTTTTCACCTTTTCACCGAGGAAAGTATGGAGTCCGCGCTCGCGCTCTATGAGGAGACCTTAGCGGACATCAAAAACGGCGTGCTTTACTCAAAGGATCTCGGCGACGGCGTACAGATCGTCACGTTCCCGGGCGGGGACAAAGAGGCGGAGGAAGCCGCCTATGCGGAGGCGAGCGAGGAACTGGAGCGCCGCTTAAAGCCCTATCGGGCGTTCGGGGTCTTTGTCGAGGAGGGGACGGGCGAGCCGAGGATCGTCTACGGTACGCGGACCGTCCGCTCGCTCATGGACGAGGAAACGGGCGATTATTTTACGCTCCATACCGGGCTTTGGGACTACGGCGAGGACGCGATCGACCTTTACGCGGTCTATAACGACGGCGTTTTAACGGGCGTCCGTGAGGCGACCGCCGAGGAATACGCCGAGGCGGATCGTCTCCGCCGCGAATCGAGCGAAAAGGCGAAGGAGATCGAGGAAAGGCTCAAGGAAGCCGAGACCGTCTATCAAGACAGCCTCATCATCGGGAGCGAGGCGAGCGGCGGAGAAACGACCGTCTACGCGGGCGATTGGACTTGGACGTCGCCATACGCTCCCGTCGAGAGCGCCTACGCGCTCGTCGACTCGGCGCTCCTCGACGAGTACCGCCCCTTCGGCTTGGAGAAGGGCGAAAACGGCGCGCTCACATGGAACGGGAAGCTTGTCCGTTGGTTCATTGACGGGGCGGATCTCGACGGGGAAGGCGCGCTCGCGACCCGCTATACCTACCATAACGAAGACGGGACGGTCGATCTGAGGACGGTATGGGAGAAAAAGGACAACGGCGACGGGAGCTATGATCCCTTCGGGACGCTCGTCGCGATCGAGGAAGTGAAGGACTTGAACCCCGCGTACCTGTTCCCGGGCGGGGCGGTCGACGCGGTCACCGTCGCGGAGAAGGACATCCTCAAAAGCGGAACGGCTTCGATCGCGATCGAGGCGACGGCGGCGGAGGGGAACAGCGCCGTCGGCGGCGGGAAGACCTTCGCGGAGATCTTCGCGAAGTACGCGCCCTTCGGGATCGTGTACGACGAGTCGGCGGGGAACGTCTACCTGAACGACAGGCTCGTCGGGACGTTCGTCGACCTGACCGAGACGGGCGTATTCTCCTATCAGTCGCGAAACGCCGATCGCCTCCCGACGATCGACGTCCGGACGGTCTATGACGGCGGCGAGCTCGTCGTGATCCGTCAAATGACCGAGACGGAGCGGAACGCGGGGATCGTGGAGGAATAATGAACAGTAAATCATAAATCATAATAAGCGGCGGGTTTGGCTTCCCTTGGATAGGGGCGAACTCGCCGTTTATTTTAAAACGGCGAAAACTCGTTTATGGGAGGAGTGGTTTTGGATAGTTTTCGACCCTTTTTATAAAATATACAAATTTAAAAATTAGCGGCAAATGTTTTGTTCCTTTGGCTGACCAAAGGAACCGAAAGTCACCCTCGCGGAAATGTCCT
>JAMPCH010000061.1 GCA_023666265.1 Roseburia sp. | reverse complement strand
ACGCCCGCCCACAGGGGAAGCCCGGCGACCGCGCGGCGGTGCGCCGCCCCGTCGCGCCGAAAGCTCCCGAGATCAAGGTCGACATCAGCTCGGTCAAGACCAACGACCCGCCGAAGGCGAAGGTAAAGGGCGAAGCCCTCAAACACGGCGAACAGGTCACAAAGCGCGTCGATACGCGCGGGAGCTATGTCGATCTCGATAAATATAACGAGCGCTATGAGACGATCGCGCCTCAGGGGCGCGGCGGTCGGCGCGAGGAAAGCTATACCAAGAAGCAAAAGATCAACCAAAAGTCTCAGAATAAGCGACCCTTTGGGAGTAAGAACCGCGAGACCGAGGCGCAAAAGCTCAAGCGCCTCGAGCTCGAGCGCGCCCGTAAGCAGCAGCTAAAGGTCATGATCCCGGACGAGATCGTCGTCTCCGAGCTCGCGACCCGCCTAAAGGCGACCGCCTCCGAGGTCATTAAAAAGCTTATGGGGCTCGGCGAGATGTGTACGATCAATCAGACGATCGACTTTGATACGGCGGCGCTCGTCGCCGAGGAAATGGGCGCGAAGGTCGAAAAAGAGATCATCGTCACGATCGAGGAGCGCTTATTCGAGGAGGTCGAGGACACCGACGAAAACCTCCAGTCCCGTTCGCCGGTCGTCGTCGTGATGGGTCACGTCGACCACGGTAAGACCTCGCTCCTCGATAAGATCCGTAACGCGAGCGTCGCGAGCGGCGAGGCGGGCGGGATCACCCAGCATATCGGCGCGTATAAGGTCAGCGCGGGCGGGAAGGATATCACCTTCCTCGATACCCCGGGTCACGAGGCGTTTACCGCGATGCGCGCGCGCGGCGCGAGTATCACGGATATCGCTGTCCTCGTCGTCGCCGCCGACGACGGGATCATGCCCCAGACGGTCGAGGCGATCAACCACGCTCGGGCGGCGGAGACCGCCATTATCGTCGCGATCAATAAGATCGATAAAGAGGGCGCGAACCCCGAGCGGATCAAACAGGAGCTCACCGAACACGGACTCGTCATCGAGGAATGGGGCGGCGACGTGATCTGTGTCCCCGTCTCGGCGAAAACGGGCGAGGGGATCGATACCCTCCTCGAGATGATCAATCTAACCGCCGAGGTCGCCGATCTAAAGGCGAACCCCGACCGCCTCGCTCAGGGCGCGGTCATCGAGGCGAAGCTCGATAAGGGGCGCGGTCCGATCGCGACCGTCCTCGTCCAAAAGGGTACGCTCAGGACGGGCGACGTCCTCATCGCGGGGACGACCGTCGGGCGCGTTCGCGTGATGCGTAACGATAAAGGGAAGGTCGTAAAAGAGGCGGGTCCCTCGACGCCCGTCGAGATCATGGGGCTCTCCGAGGTGCCGAGCGCGGGCGATACCTTCGCCGTCGTCGAGAATGAGAAGCTCGCACGCGAGCTCGTCGAGAAGCGGAAATTCGACGCCAAGGAGGAGCAATTCAAGCTCTATCAAAAGGTGACGCTCGATAACCTCTTCTCCCAGATCGAGGAGGGCGAGATGAAGACCCTGCCCCTCATCGTAAAGGCGGATGTTCAAGGCTCGGTCGAGGCGGTTCGCCAGTCGCTCGAGAAGCTCTCGAACGACGAGGTACGCGTACAGGTGATCCACGGCGCGGTCGGCGCGATCAGCGAGAGCGACGTGATGCTCGCGAGCGCGTCCAACGCGATCATTATCGGCTTTAACGTGAGACCCCACCCCGCCGCGGCGGATAACGCCAAGCGCGACGGCGTAGACATCCGTATGTATCGGATCATCTATGACGCGATCGAGGAGGTTCAGACCGCGATCAAGGGGATGCTCGCGCCGAAAACGCGCGAGGTCGAGCTGGCGAAGATCGAGGTACGTCAGGTCTATAAGATCACGAACGTCGGGATCGTCGCGGGCTGTTACGTCCTCTCGGGTAAGGTCGACCGTAAGGCGAGTGTCAGGATCGTCCGCGAGGGGATCATCCTAGGCGACGATAAGATCGCGGGGCTTCGCCGCTTTAAGGACGACGTAAAAGAGGTCGCCGAGGGCTATGAATGCGGGATCAGTCTCGAGAAATATACCGATATTAAAGAGGGCGATATTTTTGAGGCGTATATGATCGAGGAGTATAGAGACTAACCCGACTTCCGACTGCCGTATAAGCGGCAGTCCTTCCAAAAAAATAAACGAAGCAATCAAAACAGACCCGATCGAAAGGGGGTTTATCCGTCAATGGCGAAACACAATACAGAGCGGCTCGCCGAGGACGTAAAGCGCGAGATCTCCTCCGCCGTCCGCGAGATCAAAAATCCGCGCGTATCGGGGCTTATCATCTCGATCCCGCGCGTCGAGCTCACGAACGATCTCTCGTACTGTAAGATCTATGTCTCGGCGCTCGGTAAAAAGGGCGCGACGAATAAAGCGGTCAACGCGCTCAAAAACGCGTCCGGCTTTTTTAAAAAAAGGCTCAACGCGCGGCTTAAAATGTATAAGCTCCCCGAGCTGATCTTTCTCCCCGATACGTCGCTCGACTATTACGATAAGATCAGCCGTATGATCGACAACCTCCCAAAGCCCGCCGAGCCGATCGCGCCCGCCGAGGCGGAGACGGACGAAGCGGACGAAACGGACGATTAAGACGACCCCGCATTTTTTTCCCCCCGGATCACGAAAGGACATTTTTACTCTATGACCTCAAAAAATATCAGTATCCGCGAGGCGGCGGATTTTTTCCTCGCCCGCGATCATTATACGATCCTCTGTCACGCGAACCCCGACGGCGACACGGCGGGCTGTGGCTACGGCTTACTCCGCGCCCTCTTAAAGCTCGGTAAAAAGGCGCGGGTACGGTGCGCCGACCCGATCTCCGAGCGCTTCTCATTTATGTGGGAAGGCGTCGAAGCGGCGGACTTCTCCGAGGAGACGGTCGTCTCGGTCGACGTGGCGGATCGCCGCCTACTCGGCGACCTCGAGCGCGAATACGCGGATCGGGTCGTCTTCTCGGTCGATCACCACGTCTCTCACGTCGATTTCTCCGAGCTTCTTTTAAACGAGCCGGACGCGTCCGCCTGCGCCGAGACGATCTATCGGATCATAAGAGAGATGGGGGTCGCCCTCGACGAGGGGATCGCCGCCTGTCTTTATACCGGGATCGCGACGGATTCGGGGTGCTTTCGCTATCCGTCGGTCACGCCCGAGACCCATCGGATCGCCGCCGACCTCCTCGAGTACGATTTCGGCTTCGCCGAGCTGAATTATATTCTCTTTGAGCGTAAGACCCGCGAGCGGATCGTCTTAGAGGAGACGATCTATCGGAATATGGAGTTTTACTTCGACGGGCGGTGCGCCTTTATGGTACTGGAAAAAAACCTCCTCGACTCGGTCGACCCCGAGGACGTCAACGGGATCTCGGCGATCCCGCGTCAGGTCGGGGGCGTCGAGGTCGGCGTGATCTTAAAACAAAAGGACGACGGGTGGAAGGCTTCTCTCCGCTCGAATACCGTCGACGTCCAAAAGATCTGTACCGCCTTCGGCGGCGGCGGTCATATCCGCGCGGCGGGCTGTTCCTTTCATGAGAGCGACCCCGCCGCCGTAAAGAGTAAGCTCCTCGCCGAGATCGAAAAGGCGCTTTAAAGCGGAAAGGCATTTTTTCAATGAACGGGATCATTTGTGTTTATAAAGAAAAAGGCTATACCTCCTTCGACGTGGTGGCGATCTTACGTAAGCTCTGCGGGACGAAGCGGGTCGGCCACGGCGGAACGCTCGACCCGATGGCGGAGGGCGTTCTTCCCGTCTTTATCGGGGCGGCGACCAAGGCGGTCGATTTTTGTCCCGATCAGACGAAGGAGTACCGCGCGACGATGCAATTCGGGGTCACGACCGATACCCAAGACGTGACCGGGACGGTCTTATCGACCTCGGATATCCGCGTCGGGCGAAACGCGCAGTATATCCTCGAACAAAAATTTCGCGGCGACCTCCTCCAGACCCCCCCGATGTTTAGCGCCGTCCGCGTCAACGGTCAAAGACTCTATGACGTCGCGCGTAAGGGGGGCGAGGTCGAGCGCGTCCCCCGCCCGATCACGATCTATTCGCTGAAGTTTGAGGAATTTGAGGACAACCGCGCGACCTTCCTCGTCTCCTGTTCTAAGGGGACGTATATTCGGACGCTGATCCACGATATGGGGGCGGCGACGGGCGCGGGCGCGACGATGACCGCGCTCACGCGGACGCGCTCGGGGAATTTCGGGCTACGCGACTGTTATCGTCTCTCCGAGCTTAAAGAGGCGTATAAAAACGGGGGCGAGACGGCGATCGAGGCGCTCTTGATGCCGATCGACCACCTCTATAACGGGCTACCCCGCGCGCTCCTCGACGCGGCGCAGGTACGGATGTTTTTAAACGGGGTCGTCCTCGACGCGCGGCGGGTCTCGTTTGACCGCGAATATGACGGCGTTTATCGGATCGTCGGCGAGGACGGCGAGCTTCTCGGGATCGGCGAAATATCGGATAAGAGCGACCTTCGCGTCCTCCGCCGATTCGGGAGCGCGGCGGAGGCGGCGGAGCGGGCGAAGCCGGAGGCGAAAGCCCCCGACGGCGACGCGCCCGCCCCCGAGGAGGAGAAGCCCGAGACGCCCGCGATCCCGGGCGAAAAAAAGCTCCGCGACCTATCGGAGCTTAAAGGAGTTCGGTTATCTTGAGAAACATTACGGACACGGGGCTTTTGACCCCCTCGGCGGTCGCGCTCGGCTTTTTTGACGGGCTACACCTCGGTCATATCGCGGTCGTCGAGCGCGCGCTTTTTCGCGCGGGGGGCGGGCGCGGCGAAAAAACCGCGCTCTCGTCGGTCGTTTTTACCTTTAACGATAAGACCGCGCTCCCCAAGTTCCGCGAAAAAAGGGGAAGCTCTATCATCACGTTTGAACAAAAGGCGGCGCTTTTTGACGAGGTGGGGGTCGACTGTCTCTACGCGCCCGATTTCGGCGAGGTCAAGGACTTCTCCGCGCGGGCTTTCGTCGAGGATATCTTACGCGAGCGCCTACGCGCCGCTTATGTCGTCTGTGGCTATGACTTTCGCTTTGGGAAGGGGGGAGAGGGCGACCCATCCCTTCTTTCCGCGCTCTGTCGAGAGGGCGGGATCGAATGTGAGATCGTCCCGCCCGTCCGCGTCGACGGCGAAATCGTGAGCTCGACTGAGATCCGCCGCCTGATCCGTCTCGGCGAGATCGAGCGGGCGAACCGCTTCTTAGGCTACGAGCTTTCCTACGCGCTCCCCGTGATAAAGGGGAACGCGCTCGGGCGGACGATCGGCTTCCCGACGATCAATCAAAAGATCCCCGACGAGATGGTCCGCCCAAAGAACGGGGTCTATAAAAGCTGGGCGGTCGTCGGGGGGCGAACGTATCGCGCGGTCACGAATATCGGCGTAAAGCCGACCGTCAGCGACAGCGGCGAGATCCTTATGGAGACCCATATCGTCGGCTTTAGCGGCGATCTCTACGGCGAAACGGTCAAGGTCGCCCTACGCGGCTATCTCCGCGAGGAGATAAAGTTCGCGAGCGTCGAGGCGCTGAAGGCGCGGCTCGCCTATGACCGATCGATTGTTTAAAAAAGTCTCATAGCTTGTTCATTTATCTTTCACGTGAAGGAGCTAAAATAATACACGTAAACGAAACACTTTCTCAAAAAGAAGGGAAACCATACATCCATGATCGAAGTAAAAAATCTATCCAAGCATTACGGGAGTAAAAAGGCGGTCGATCGGATCTCCTTCACCGCGCGGGACGGACAGGTCCTCGGCTTCCTCGGTCCGAACGGGGCGGGGAAATCGACGACCATGAATATCCTCACGGGCTATCTCTCGTCGACCGAGGGCGAAGCGCTGATCGACGGGGCGGATATCCTCGACGACCCGATCGGGGCAAAGCGTCGGATCGGCTACCTTCCCGAACAGCCGCCGCTCTATTTTGATATGACGGTCGACGAATATTTGAGCTTCGTCTATCGTCTAAAGGGGTCTAAGCTCCCCAAAAGGTCTCATCTAAACGAGATCTGTGAGATCGTAAAGATCACCGACGTTCGGAAACGCCTCATCAAGAATTTATCAAAGGGGTATAAACAGCGCGTCGGCTTTGCCCAAGCGCTCGTCGGTAACCCGAGCGTCTTGATCCTCGACGAGCCGACGGTCGGTCTCGACCCTAAGCAGATCATCGAGATCCGGACGCTCATCAAGCGCCTCGGGAAGAACCATACCGTGATCCTCTCGTCTCATATCCTCCCGGAGGTACAGGCGGTCTGTGACCGTATCGTCGTGATCAATAAGGGGCGGATCGTCGCGGACGACAACGCCGACTCGCTCGCGAAAAATCTCTCCGCCGATCATAAGCTCGTCCTCCACGCCGAGGGGAGCCCCGAGGAGATCAAGCGCCTCCTCGAGACAATCCCGGGGATGGAGCGCGTATTCGTCAACCGCGCCGTCGAGGAGCGCGTAAACGAATTTTATCTGGAGGCGAAGGAGGGCGCGGATCTCCGCCGCGACGTCTTTAAAAAGCTCGCCTCGCGAAATTATCCGATCCTGATGATGCGCTCGAACGAGCTGACGCTCGAGGAGGTATTCCTAAAGCTCACGACCGGCGACGTCTACGGCGGCGCGGAGAAGATCGAGCAAAAATTCGATAAACTCGAGAGGGAGGGCGGTACGGTATGAGAGCGGTTTTTTTACGCGAACTTACGTCTTATTTTAAAGCGCCGATCGGCTATGTCTTTCTCGCGGCGGCGTTCCTTTTTTCGGGCTTCTTTTTCTGGAGCTTTTCGCTCAGCGTCGGTAGCTCGGATATCTCCAACGTTTTCCTCGGGATGTTTTATGTCTATATGATCTTTGTCCCGCTTTTGACGATGCGGCTCATGGCGGAGGATAACCGCCAAAAGACCGACCAGCTCTTACTGACCGCGCCGGTGAGCCTCTTTCGCCTCGTCCTCGGGAAGTTCCTCGCGGCTTACGCGATCTTTCTCCTGACCGATCTGATCATGCTGATCTACGGGGTAGTTCTGAGCTTTTTTGTCTCGGTGAATTGGATCATGCTCCTCGGGAATTTTACGGCGCTCGCGCTGATCGGCGGGGTCTTTGTTTCGGCGGGGCTTTTTGTCTCGACCCTTACCGAGAGCCAGATGATCGCCGCGATCGGCTCTTTTGCCCTTAATCTCGTCCTGATCCTGATCACGACGATCGCCTCGGTCGTCCCGGTGAAGCTGATCTCGGATATCCTCGTCAGCCTCTCGATCTTTGACCGCTATTACGAGTTTACGACCGGGATCTTTAGCCTCGGGAACGTCCTCTTTTTCCTAAGCGTCGTGGTGATCTTTATGTTTTTAACGGTACGCGTTTTGGAAAAAAGGCGCTGGGCTTGATTTTATTTTGACCGATTTATTTTTATGGCAAGATAGGGCAACACCACACAACCGTTGCCGCCCCATCGACAGCCATCTTTTCCGCCATATTGCACAGATTTTCTTTGAAAGGCATCTCTGTCGGTCAGCCCCTCTGTCGGCTACGCCGACACCTCCCCCGCCCGGGGGAGACCACCTTCCTGCATCAAATCTGTACAATCTGACAAAAAATCTGACTGCCGCCGGAACGACAACGATTGCGTGGAGTAGCCCACAAACAAAGGAGTTTTGATCAATGAGCGAATTAAGACCGGGCGAGGGTATCCCCGAGGAGGAAAAAGCGGCGAAGGACAGCCCCGCCGAGGGAGCGAAAGCGCCCGCGCCGAAAAAGACGGAGGGGGAGAACCCTTCCCAAAAAGAAAAGAAAAAAGACGGGGCGAAAAAGCCGAAAAACCCGTTTAAGAGTAAAAGGCTGAAGCATGGCTCGCTCTCGGTCGCGTTTACCGTGATCTTTGTCGCGGCGATCGTCCTCATCAACGTGATCTTTAACCTCGCGCTCGACCGCTTTGACGTTAAGGCGGATATGACCGAGGGCGCGATCTTTACGATGGGCGACGAGCTTCGCGGCTTTAGCGCCGACGACCGAAGCACCGTCCGCTTTTACTTCACCTCGGACGAGGAGACCCTCGAGAACGCGGGCGACACGATCTATAAACAGACGGTCGAGCTCGTCAAACAGATCGCGGCGGGGAACGCCGGCTATACCGTCGAATACGTCGACCTTTTGACCAATCCCGCCTTCGCCCAGCGGTACAGCGACGCGGGCGAGGGGGGTCTTATCGTCGAATGTGAGGAAACGGGGCGGAGTAAGAGCTTTAATATCGCCTATGACTTTAAGCGCTACGTGATGTCCGACGGGAACAGCTACGGCTATTCCGAGGCACAGATGATGAGCTATTACGGCTATACCGTCGCCGATCAGACGAGTATCGCCGAACAGGAGATCCTCTCGGCGCTTTTATCCGTGACAAAGGTCAACCCCGTTCGCGTCGCGTTCTCGACGGGCTTCGGCGAGACGGAGAACGCGGGGCTCACCGAGCTGTTGGAGAAAAATTCTTATGTCGTCGAGACGCTCGACGTCGACCTCGCCGCCGAGATCCCGTCCGAGACCGACGTACTCGTCTTAAACGGTCCGACGATGGATTATAGCGACGACGTACTCAATAAGATCGACGAATGGCTCAGTAACGGCGGACTTTTCGGTAAAAACCTCGTCTACTTCGCGACCGTGACCCAGCCCGTCTCGACCCCGAACCTAAACGCCTTCCTCGCGGAATGGGGACTGAGCGTCGGCGAGAGCTTTGTCTTACAGATGGACGCAAATTACGCCTACGCGGTCGCGGGCTATTCGAGTATGCCGCTCTATCAGCGGGCGGAGATCATGACCGATACCGACTATTACGCGGCGATGAGCCTCGGGGCGAATACCTCCTTCCGCGCGAACGGGATCCGCCCGGTCTATCGCCTCTGGGACGAACAGTCCAACTTCCAGAACACGACGATCCTCCGTACCTATGGCGAGGACTGTGTGATCTTCCCCTTTGACGCGACGGAGGACTGGACGGAGGAGAGCGCCGAGCGGGGGCAATTTGACCTCATCACCGAGGCGGCGAAGGTACGCTTTGACGGCGCGACCCCGATCTATAGCCGCGTGATCGCGGCGGGGAGCGAGCTGATCTTCTCCGAGAGCTTCCTTACCGCGACGAATTATAATAACGCCGAGGTCGCGGTCGCCCTCTTTAACACGATCAGCGGGAATACCGGCGAACAGATCACCATCGCGCCGAAGTCCTTCACCGCGACGACCTATGAGATCGACAGCGCCCAACAGACGGGGATCGGGCTGACCTTCGCGGTCTTTATCCCGATCGCGATCATGATCCTCGGGATCGCCGTATGGATCAGACGGAGGCATCTGTGATCATAATGCGCTCGTCGTTACACAAAACGCCCTTCATTTGGAGAAAGTATGAGTAAAAACAAACAAATTTTGATTTTTTCGGTGATCGGTCTCGCCGTCCTCGGCGGAGTAACGGCGCTCCTCCTCTTGACCGCGCCCGCGCCCGAGACCGAGGAAGCGCCGACCGAGCCGATCGCCGACGAGAGCGCCGACCTCGTCCTGATCGATAAGACGGCGGAGGAGGTCGCGAGCCTCCATATCCAAAACGGCGAGGACGAATACGACGTCCTCCCGAGCGGGGAAACGGACGAGAGCGGCGAGCCGCTCTATACCGTCGCGGGTCTCGAGGGCGCGAACCTTCGCCTCTCGGAGCTTAAAAATATGGTCGCGAACGCCGCGTCGCTCACGGCGCGCGACTATGTCGAGGAGGGCGCGGAGCTTACGAAATACGGACTTACCGAGCCAAAGGCGACGGTCACGGTGAATTTCGCCGACGGGTCGGATTATACCTTCCGCGTCGGGGACGACGTCCCCTCCTCCTCGGTGGCGGTCTATTTTTACGCCGAGGCGAGCGATACCGTCTATACCTATACGAAATCTAAGCTGACCGCCTTTACGGGCGACCGTTTTTCCCTCGTTGAGACTCAGGTCATGCCCGCGGCGGACAGCGAGACGGGCGAGGAGGTCCTTTCGCTCACGATCGAGCGCGGCGACCTCGACGAGCCGATCCGTATCGAGCAGATCCCTCCCTCGGACGACCCCGACGAGCTCTCGGTCTTTACCTATCAGCTCGTCTCGCCCTATACGGTCTATCTCGACCTTACGAACGGTTCGGCGTTCCTCCAAAGCCTTTTTGGTCTAACGGCTCAGAGCGCCCAGTGGTACGGGATGGAGGAGCGGGATTATGAGATCTCGGGGTTAGACGACCCGAGCGCGGTTCTTACGCTCGTGACGACCAAAAAGACCTATACCGTTACGCTCGGGCGGACCGCCGCGCGGGAGGTCACCGACGACGACGGGAACGTCTCGACCGAGATCCTCGGGGTCTATGGGATGTCGAGCGAGGTCGCGGATACGCTCTTTTTATTCGACTATTCCTCGATCCCCGCCGCGACGGTGACGGCGGATTCGCTGATGTCTAAGCTCTTCTTTATGCCCTATATCTACTCGTTAAAAGAGGTCGTTTATGAGGATCATTTGGGTCAGACCTTTACCCTCGGCTTTGAGAAGGTCAAGGACGCGACCGAGAGCGACGCCGCCGTCTATCGTCACCTCTTAAACGGCGAGGAGACGGACGAACAGCGCCTCAAAAATATCTATCAATATATGATCTCGGCGGCGGGCGACGAGCTTTATCTAGGCGACGGCGAGGGCGAGCTTTTAGCCGAGATCCGCTACCGCTACGCCGACGAGACGCGCGGCGAGGTCGCCGTCCGCTTTTATGAGTCGACCGAGGATCGTAAGATCATCGTCAATATCAACGGGACGAACCTCTTTAAGGCGAAGCAAATTTATCTCACGCGCCTCCTCGAGAACGTAAAAAATTATTTAAACGGCGGAGAAATCATCTTGACCTATTGATTTTTTGGCGATTTTATGTTAAAATAAAACGTGCGGTATAATCTCTATCATTTTATACGATTATTTATTTACGGAACGCTTCGCGGCGGCTCGGGCGGGTCTCGCTCCTTTTACAAAGTAAAAGGGACTTCTCCTCCCCGGGGGAAAGGACGGTCACACCATGGAAGAATTTTTTACCTATAAGGGCTTCCCGCTTGTAAGGAACAAGAAGCAAATTTATTACGGGAATATGAGCGACGAATTTGTCGCGACGATCCGTATCACCTCGTCTCATAACGAGAACGGCGTAGACGTCGCGGATAAGCTAAAGGTCTCGCTGATGAGGACGGCGAAGGACATCGACCCCAAGGATATGGTCGTCAAGACGAGCGACCGAAACAGCCTCTATGAGGCGCTCGACGTGGCGAATATCTGGCTCACCCGCGCGTGATAAATTCGACGAAAACCCCGTACCCGACCGAAAAGGTCGGGTACGGATTTTTTCTTTTTGGCGAAATATCGCGCCCGGGACAGCGAATTTTGAGCATTTTCACGAAAATATTCAAAAAAGTCTTTTCTTTCGCGGAAATATATGATATAATATAAATTTGAACAAGTCGATTTTTAGAGATATTTCAGAAAGGGGGCGAAGCGCTTGAACGATGAGGAAAAGTTGAGCCGCGCCAAAGCGGGCGACGAATACGCCTACGGACTGCTCTGTAACGATTCGGCGGACGGGCTTTACGCCGTCGCCGTCCTTACCCTAAACCGCCCCGACGACGCGAGCGAGGCGGTCAAAAACGCCTTTCGCGACGGCTTCGCCTCGATCGACCGTATCCGCGATAAGGCTCACCTTAGGGCGTGGCTCGCCCGCGAGCTGACGAAATATCTCGTCGCGCGGATCAAGGAATATCGCGCGGCGGGGGTCGTCCTCCCCGAGGAGGACGCTTTCTCTCGCCTCCCGAGCCTCGATCGGATCGTCTGCGCCCTTCGCTTTACCTTCCGCTATAACGCGCGGGAGATCGCGCTCATTACGGGCTTAAAGGAGGAGGCGGTCGAGCGGAAGCTGAACGATTCCGACCGCCGCCTCGGGAAGAATAAGGCGGAGGTCCTGATGCGGATCGCGGGGATCAAGCTCCCCGACGCGTTAAAGACCCCCGAGCTCCCGAAGGAAGAAAAGCTCAAAAAGCTCACCGTCCCGTCCGTCGCCGAGCATAAGAAAAAACGGGAGGGAGCCGCGCCTTCCCAAAATAAAGACGACGAGGACGGGGGCGAAAAAACGTCCGAGCCGACCCCCGACGAGGGAGACGCGGGGGTAAAAGAGCCTCTCTCGGGCGAAAAGCCCGAGCCGGCGCTCAACGCGCGGACGTTTATCGGCGTTATCAGCGGTCAAAAGATCAAGGGGAAGGACTTCCTCGCCCTCATGGGGAATACGCGGATCAGTAACGAGGTCTATCGCGAGATCCGCGAGAACCCCGACCTCACGAAGGAGCGGCTGATCGAGCTTCTCGAGTCGTCGCCGCTCACCTCCGAGGATTATTATAAGCTCCTCTCCGCCGTTAAGCGCCGAAACGAGCTTGTCGAGCGGCGCGAGCGGGCGAACCGCGACCGCGAGGAGGCGGGGCTTTTTAGCCTCGACCATAAAAAGGACGAAGAAAAAAGCGAAGAACGCGCGAAGGAGACGCCCGCCGAGCGCTTCGCGCGGACGGAGGTCACAAAAGCGATCCCCGCCGCGCGGGCGGACGGTTCGTCCGCCGCCAAGGCGGACGCGCGCTCCGCCCTCAACCGTAAGGCGAAGCCGACAAAGCCGACCGACGTGGCGAAACCCGACGTCTCCAAGACCGGACCCTTTCGCCCGATCGTCAATACGGCGGTCTTAAACCGCCTCTCGGAGGATACGGCGGTCCTCGACCGTCTCGCGGCGAGCGAGGCGGCGGGCGGGTCGCGCGGGAAAAAGCCGAACGAACGCCTCAGCGAAAAGCGGCTCGAGCGCCTCGGCGAAAAAGCGGCGGAAAAAGGGGAGGAAAAGCCCCTTTCGCCGAAGAAGCCCGAGCCGATCGGGGCGGAGGATAAAAAAAGACCCGCCGAGCCGATCCCTTCCCAAAAAAAGAGCGCGGCGGTCTCCGCGCCCGCGTCTGTTCCCGCGCCCGAACAGCCCCGTCTCGAGAGCGTCCCGGGGAAGCCCGAGACGGCGTTTCGCCCCGCCCCGCCCGTCTTTGACGGCGACGACGAGGTCGACGAGATCGACGAGGCGGACGAGCCGCTCCGCGAAAAATATAAGGGGAAGGAATTTTTCCTCGACGACGACGTATATTATCGCGGGGTCAATAACGGAAAGCTCGCCTTTTGCGCCGTCTGCGCCGTTCTCCTCTTCGCGGGGAGCTTCGCGATCCGCCTTTTGACGACCGGCTCGCCGCTCCCCTCGGATCAAAAGGTCGAGCTCGAGCCGCCCGCCGAGGCGATCGTGATCGCCTCGGACGAGGACGTGATCGCCGCCGCCTCGTCGATGAAGACCCGCGCTCAACATAACCGCCTCGACGTCTATCGGACGAGCGGCGAGGCGGTGGTCGAGACGCTCTCGACCGACGTCGCCGAGACCGAGGAGTTTCTTTACGCGCTCCGCGACGACGCGATCCGCGCGGTCTATTTATCGCCGACCGCGCCGCGTCTCGCGGCGGAGCTTACGCTGGGTCTGTCCGCCGAGCGCGAGCTGATCGGCTTTCGCGCGTTAAAAGAACGTTTTTATCTCGTCTTTTTGGAAGGTGATCAGACTCGCGTCTCGGTCTATACCCCCTCGCTCGAGCCGATCGGCGACTATCGTCAGGACGGGCGCTACGTCGCGATCTTCCCCGACGACGAACTTTTTACGCTCGTGACGGCGGTCGACCCCGCGCTCGACCCCGCCCTACCGACCTATCGTCTCGGCGAAACGGCGGAGACGGTCGGCTATGAGCGGGTCGCCGCCGCCGAAGGAGCGGTCTGCGGCGGGTTCGCCGTGATCGGGTCGGTGAGCGGGGACGAGGCGCGGGTGAGCGCGATCCTCGGCGGTTATGACGTATACGCCGATCTGGCGGGGGACGAGCTTCGCCTTCTCCTCCCCGACTGGAACAATACCCATTTCCTCCGCTTTCGGCGGATCGGGGTCGCGGCGGAGCTTCTCTCCGAGGAAACGATCCCCGGTGAATGCTTCGGCGCGGACTGTTTAAACGGCGCGGGGGATACCGCCGTGACCTATAACAGCGCCGAGGGCTATTTGACCGTCCAAAAAAGGGGCGAGGAGGGCTATCGCTCGCTCGAGGGCTTCGCCTCGGGCGAAACGTTAAGCGGCGTGAGCTATTCCGACGAGCTCGTTTATATCGTGACCGAGGCGGAGGGCGAAATGAAGCTCTACTGCGTCGACCTGTCGGGCGAAACGCCGACAGCGGCGGAGGCGAACCCCAACGCCGTCTATTTTGACCGTCTCGCGAGTTTCGGCGACAATCTCATCGGGCTATCCGCCGAGACGGACGAGAGCGGGTCGCGGACGGCGCTTATCCTCTCGGTCTACGGCTATAACGGCGAACCCGTCCTTTTAAGGACGGCGCGGATCACCGTCGACGAAAACACCGCGCCGGAATACGCCCGCTATCTCGAGGGCGACGCCGAGGATAACGCCGCGCGGATCGCCGTCGGCGACAGCGGTCTCGCGGCGGTCTCGATCGTTTATTTTGACGGGATCTCCGAGGTCGAGCGCTTTCTCTGCTTCCGCGATAACGGTCTCGCCCTCGAGCCGATCGAGGAGATCCGCTTTTACGATATTCGCTCGCGCGACCGCTTGACGGCGATCCGCGGCTCGCTCTTTTACGCCGTGACGGATACCTCCGTCACCGTCGTCGACCTCGATACCGGCGAACGCTCGTATTTCCCGATCGGGTGAGAGGGGTACGAGAGAGAATAAAAGAGAGGGAAAGAGAAGGAAAGAACACATTTATTGCGGAAATAGAGGCAGGGGCTCTGCCCCCGCACCCCCGCTCAAGGAAATAATTTCCTTGAGAATCCTTTGTACCCATTGTTACTTTTCATCTGACCTCTACCTTGCGGCTGTCAGGTCGTGAGATTTGCTAAAGCGGCTTTGCTTTTCCGCAATTGCGAAAAAGCAAAGCCTCCCCTGTAAGGGACGAGGTGATGTTGCTTCGCAACGGCGGAGGGGTGCGAAACGTCCGAAAGGTCATCTCCTTCCCTAAAAAATAAAGAAAAACAACTCCCGCGCGAAGGGCAAAAACGCGCGGGAAAAATTTTTTAAAAATTTTTTAAAAAAATGCAACCAAATACCCTTTTGAAATCATTTATAAGTGAAAGGCGGGAACGCCGCCGAAAAAAAGACGAAAGGACTGATCAAGCATATGCCGGATACGGAAGAGACCCTCGAACGGATCTATCGGACACATTCCCTGACCGTTTACCGCCTCGCGCTCGCGCGGTGCGGCGGGAAGGAGGAGAACGCCAAGGACGTTTACGGCGAGACATTTTTTCAGCTCCTGAAATATCTCCGAAAAGGCGGGGACTTTCGGGATACGGAGCATGAAAAGGCGTGGCTGATCCGAACGACGATCAATTGTTCCCGCGCCGTCTTACGGACCTATCGGAGCGATAACGCCGAGATCTCCGAGCGCGAATTTGCCGCGCGGATCGCGGGCGGCTCGAGCGACGTTTATGACGCGGTGATGCGCCTCCCCGAGAAATACCGCGTCGCGATCCACCTCTATTATTACGAGGGCTATCACGTTAAAGAGCTCGCCGCGATCCTCGGGAAAAGCGAGGGAACGATCAAGTCGCGGCTCGCGCGCGGGCGGGATAAGCTAAAAGACGACTTATCGGAAGGAGATGTGTTTTATGAAATTAGAGAAGTATAGGGAACAAATGTCCGAGCGCTATCCGAGCGCGCGCTTTACCGAGGAGACCTTATATAACCTCAAAAACGGGCGCGCGCGGCTTCGCCTCCCGCTCGGGGCGATCGCGAAGGGGTTCGGCGCGGCGGAGGCGCTGACGGCGGC